>DATCNU010000019.1:0-5373 GCA_036565085.1 Arthrobacter sp. | reverse complement strand
GCCAAGACCACAGCACGACCGGAGTTTTCCCTGATCGCGCTGGTTTGCGCGGGGTATGAAAAGACCATCGCCAAGGACTCGTGGCGGTCCCCAAGCCAGACTCACCGGGACTACCTGAACCAGCTGATCACGTGGGGATATACCGCGAGTGTGGTCGAGCAGCTGATCCTTGACAGCGCCAAGCCAGTCGAGGACGAAGCGGCCGCGTAACGATCCCTTGCCGGGCGGGAACCCCCACCGCCCGGCAAGGCCCCGCCCCACTCACCACGAGACGGGCAGAGAACCTCCCAGAAGTCGGGCGGTCCGCCGCTAGGTGCGAACCACAGCAGCCACTCACCATCGACGGACCGCCGTTCACCGCACCCATTCCGAACCAGACCAGGTGCCGCGCCGCCAGGACAACGGTGTTCCCAGGCGGCTGCACAGCCCTTCCCATTCAGCTAAGCTGAACCACAGATTTCCTTTTGCCGAGGAGCGGAGAAGGGCCGGCCCACCAGCCGGCCCTTCTCCGTTTAACCGCTGCCGCCTTGCCGCTGCCGCCTTGCCGCTGCCGCTTGCCTGGACCCTGCCGCTTGCCGCTTGCCGTGGCCGCCGTTGTGCGGCGGACGTCTTGCCGCTTGCCGTGGCCGCTTGGCCCTGGACTTCGTCCGGTGTCTTCGGTACACGTCCAACGGCTTGTTGGCTCGCCTTGGTGTCCGGCACCGAAGGGTGCCGTTGTGGTCATCTTGGGAGATTGGTTCGCCCAAGATGATGGGGGTCCGCTGCGCGGGCGCGTTTCCTGCTGCGTCGTCGTGGGTGGGGTTCGGTTGCCCGGCGCCCACAGGTGCACGGCAAAAGCTATTTCCGTTGGGCTTTTCCCGCACACAGATGGACGCCGGGACCCATGTGACCGGCTGCACCCAATGCCCACGGCGCCTTTGGTTGTTCGGCTCACCGCAGGTGAGCGGGCACCGGGCACATCCTGGATCCGGGGCGCTCGAGGTCGGGGCTGTTGGCAGCCTCCGACCGCACTGAACCTGCCAGGACACACTCAAAGGCCCACAGAGGGACCAACGGCTCAATACCAGAGCCAGCCCCGACCAGACATCAATACAGCCCCCAGAGGGGAAGCACAGAGAAGCAGAGCCTCCATAGGAGGCTCAAGGTACGAAAAAGGACTCACACCTCTGGCACCAAGGTGCACACCGGGGTCTTCTGACACCCCGATCTCACACACAGTTTCCGGGCGGGGAACGAACAACAGGGCATGGAAGACCTTGTACTGCCCTCCCGGACGTGCCCGAAATGCCACGGGCCCCTGCCAGATTCACGGGACAAACGAAGCATCTACTGCCGCACGGAGTGCGTGCAGACGGCCAAGTCCCGACGTCGGCGGGGGCTGCCTGTCGCGGATCCGGTGCCCGCTGAGACGGCCTTGCGGTTGGCCAGGCGTGTGGCCTCGCTGGCCGAGGAAGTCCGGGGTGCCACGGCCGGGATGTACCGGGTACGGGAGTCCAGAGACAAGTACAAGGCAAGGGTGCGGTCCCTGGAAGCTGCCGTTGATACCGAGCGTCGCCGCGCCGTTGCCGTAGTGGCGGAGCAGGCGGCAAAGACTGCCGCCCTCCGTGAGGAGATCACGGACCTGCGCCGGCAACTTGCCGCTGCCGGGGAAAGGGACGGGGTCCGGGCGGCAGCGGCAGATCCCGCCGTTGTCGGCAAGTTACGTGCTCGCCTTGCCGACGGCAATGCCGCCTACGCCCAGCTGGCGGCAAAACAGAAGCAGCTGCGCACGGCGTACGACCAGACCATGCACCAAACGAAGGCGGCAGCGCAGGTTTACAAATCGTGGGACCGGCTGTGCCAGAAGCTCTACCAAAGCACCAAGGGTCGGACCCTTGCCGAAGCCGACCAGCGGACCCTGCAGCAATGGGCTTCCTGGCGCAACGAACAACAGAAGAAAGCGGGAAAGAAATGACAGTCAGTATCGGGCGGATCAACATCGACTACTACCTCGAATCGGCGGCCGCCGGCGACGGCGCACAGATCGGAACCAGGGACCTCACCGCGTACTACACCGAGACACAGGCGCCGCCCGGTCGGTGGGCCGGTCGAGGCCTGGAAAGTGTCGGACTGGTGTCCGGCCAGCAGGTCACCAAGTGGGCGGCAAAGAGCATCTATGAGCAGTTCACACATCCTGAGTCCGGTAAGGAGCTCGGGGCCAGGCCCATCACGGCCGCAACTGCCCCGGAAGGAGCGAAGACACCGATTGGCAACGCGGCACGCGCAGCACGTGAAGCGGTGGCCGGTTTCGACCTGACGTTTAGCCCGCCCAAATCTGTCAGTGTCCTCTGGGCATTGGCGAATCCGAAGCTGCAGGCAGACCTCTACGAGGCCCACAAGCAGGCCGTAGAAGAATGCATGGACTGGCTGGAGAGAAACGTCATCCAGGCACGCGCCGGTCATGGCGGTGTTGCGTGGGTGGCGGTCGAAGGAGCGATTGCTTCCATGTTTGATCACTGGGACTCCCGTGCCGGTGATCCCCAGTTGCACACGCACACGGTGATCGCCAATCGTGTTCGCCGGGTCAGCGACGGCAAATGGGTCACTCTGGATTCCTACACCCTGCACCGGAACATGGTCGCCGTCTCGGAGAAGTACAACAGCATCCTCTTCGACCGGATCTATGACCGCACCGGAGCCGTCGCAGAGATCCGCGACGGAATCGCCGGGCTCGCCGGAACGGACGCGGAAGACCTACTCAAGCAGCTCGGAGAAGCGGACAAGGATCCGCGGGACGCCCGCGCGGAACTGGCAGGCATCCCGGACGGGCTCATCACTGAGTTCTCGTCCAGGTCACTGGAAGTCGAAGCCCTGACCGATACCCTGGTGGCGGAATGGGTGGAGCAGTATGGTCAACGCCCTCCCCAGGCGATGGTTCTGAAGATGCGCCAGCAAGCGACCCTCTTTTCCCGCACCGCGAAGCAGCCCTCAACGGAGTCGCTTCCGGAAAAGATGATCGGTTGGCGTCAACGGACCCTGGACTCCGGTTACTCCCCTGCCACCGTGATCCGGGATGCGGTAGGACATGAGGCCGCAGTCGTCGCCAACGCCGACCTTGGTCAGGACGTCGTGGACGCCTTGGGCAAATTCTGCCTCCACGACGCAAGCAGCCGACGGACCACGTTCACCCGGGCCAACCTGATTGCTTCTACGGAACGGCTGCTCCGTGGGGTACGGATGGGATCCGCGGCGGACCGGGAACAGCTCGTGGACCGGGTGGTCGAAGCAGCAGCCGTGAGAGCCGTCGCCCTCAGCCCGGAACGTATGTCCATGCCCGAAGCGGGAAACCCGTTCCTGAGCATCCGCGGCCGAAGCTCCTTCGAGCACGAGGAAACGAAGCGGTTCACCACCACACAGATCCTGGACGACGAGGCATTCCTCATCGCCGGGACAACAGCAACAGCGCCGGCACTGGACGCGGACGAAACCCGGACAGCACTCACCCTGGCGCGGACCAGGGAAGGCCGGCCCCTGAGCGAGGATCAGGCCGCAGCTGCGCAGGCAGTTCTGTGCAGCGGGACGGCCATCGACGGCATCATCGGCCCAGCCGGGACCGGCAAGACCACGACCATGAAAGCCGTACGCGATGTCTGGGAAGGGACCCACGGAACAGGTTCCGTGATCGGGCTCGCACCCTCGGCCGTCGCTGCCGCCGTCCTTGGGGAGGAAATAGACGCACCCACAGACAACGTCGCCAAGTGGTTGTACGAATCCGTCGGTGACGGCGCCGCGCGCCGGGCAGTGCAGATCAGCAAGCTCGAAGCCATCGTGGACCGGCACCAATCCTCCATCAAAGGATCCCCAGCGAAAGGAGGGGCCAGGGACAGGGCACAGACCCGCCTCAACGCCGCATGCACCAGGCTCGCCACAAAGTACGCCGAGCAAGCCAAATACCGGATGCGGCCAGGTCAGCTCGTCATCCTGGACGAAGCATCCATGGTCGGCACTGCCGCCGCGGCCGAACTCGCCCGCCAAGCAGATGACGCCGGGGCCAAACTCCTGCTCGTGGGAGACGCCGCCCAGATCGACGCCGTCGAAGCCGGTGGGTTTCTAGGATGGTTGGAACGCAACACCAACCCGCCCATCCTGACCAGCGTCTGGAGATTCAGCGCCGAATGGGAACGGACAGCATCCCTGCGCCTGCGCACCGGGGACCCGGACATCCTGGCGACCTACCTCGAGCAAGGCAGGATCCACGGATGCCCCGAAGGGACCGCCCCGGACCGCGCCTACCAAGCATGGATGGAAGACACCAAAGAGGACATCACCGCCAGCCTGCTCATCGCAGGAGACAACGGAACCGTGAACGACCTGAACATCCGCGCCCAGCTGGACCTTGCCGCCGCCGGCCGAGTGAACCTGGAAACCAGCGTCAATCTCAGAAGCGGGGTAGCCGGGACCGGGGACCTGATCCTTGCACGACAGAACGACCGCCGGCTCAAAGACTCCGAGGGGCACTTCATCAAAAACGGAACACGGTTGGCCGTGACCACGATCCGTCCCGACGGATCGGTAACCGCCACCCGCACCGATACCGGCGCCCTCATTGAATTGGACCCCGACTACCTCCACGCCTCTGTAGAACTCGGCTACGCCTGCACCTCCCACCGCTCCCAGGGCGTCACCGTCGATTCGGCGCACACCGTCGTCTCACCCGGACTCGCACGCGAACTGTTCTACGTCGCCATGACCCGCGGCCGACACGGGAACACCTGCTACGTGGACCTTCCGGATCCAGAAGAAGAGCACGCACCCGACGAGTGGGGCATGGTCCGCAAGATCCTTCCCGAGGATGCGATGGCCGTCTTGAAAGGTGTCCTTGGCAGTCAGGCACACGAGATGACCGCCCACGAAGTCCGCGACGCCGAGCACGGCTACGCCAACGACTTCGCCCGCATGGTCTTCGAATACGACTATGCCGGATCCTCCGAAAAGACCTCCACCATGCTCGACTGGCTGGACGCCAACCTCAGTCCGGAACGGAAAGAAGAGATCACCACGGACAGGCTCTTCACCGCCCTCGTCCACGCCGGCCCGCCCGCCAGCCTCCCTCCGGCCATGGACCTGGAAAAGGCCAGCGTTCAGGACATCATCAAGGCAACCGACCTTTCGCCGAACTCCCCCGCCGGCGCCGATGTCGGCGTAGTCACCACGGCCTTCACCCCGGCCACCGCCGAGGGCCGGCGCATCCAGCAGCTTCTACAGGACAAAATCAGCGCCCGCCTGGATCAGCTCATCCCTCCACTGGCAGGGGATGACTCCCCCGACTGGGTCAACGAACTGCGCGAGGAACACCAAGAGACTGAAAACTTCCCAGCAACCGTGCGTGCCGTC
>DATCNU010000018.1:0-10996 GCA_036565085.1 Arthrobacter sp. | reverse complement strand
GGTTGTCCCAGGGCTTGGCCGGGGCGTTAGCGAAGACTATGTCGCCCACCATGAGGTGGCCCCATCCGCCGGTGGACCCGTCGTTCTGGTCCACGACCTGGACCTGTGCCTGCTGGCCCTGGTACTTGCTCACGTCCCAGTTCGTCCACGTCAGGTCAGGGCTGTTGGGGCCGGTGGTGGTCGCGACGACCTGTCCGCCGATGATCAGGTTGACCGCGGTCGGGTTCGCCTGGCCCGAGGGGTGGTTCCCGCCGGCGACCTGGAGATCGATGTACGGGCTGTTGACCGTGAACGTCGGCGAGGTGATGGTGCCCGTGCCGGGATCTCCAGCGGGCGAATAGGTGTCCAGCACCTTCGGGCCGAGCTGGTTGGGCAGGCTTTCTGTCGACGGGCCGGAGTTGACGAAGGATCCGGTGGCGGTCCACCCGGCACCGTAGGTGGTCCCCGAGAAGTCGTTGAAGACCTGACCGGTCGGCAGGGTGCCGAACGGTACCGTGTCGGGTACGTAAGGGTGGTTGCCGCCGCCGACGAGGAAGTTCAGGTGGGGCTTGCTGACCGTGAATGTCTGCGAGCTCAGCGTCCCCGTCGACCCGTCGCCGCCGTTGAAGCTGTTGACGAAGCCGGTTCCTACCCAGCCTGTAACCGTGGACTGGCCGGGCAGGTTGCCTGTGGCGGGGGCTGTGCCGAAGGCGGTCCCGGTGGCCTGCCAGCCATCGAAGGTTCCGCCGTCGAAGCTTTCCAGCGACGTCCCGGCCGGGGGAACATAGGCTTTGTCATCGGAGGTGAACGTGGTGCCGTCGAAGCTGCCGGTGAAGTATTGGACGCCCGAGCCTCCGGCGATCCCGCCGGGGTTGAGGTTCACCATCAGTACCCACTTCTGCTTGCCGGGATTGGCCGGGTCCGGCAGGGGGAACAGGTCGGGGCACTCCCAGGCGCCGCCGGTGGCGCCGGCCGGTCCGAAGTCGCTCAGATGCGTCCAGGTTTTCAGGTCAGGGGAACTGTAGAAAGTCACCTTGTGCTGGTCCGACAACGCTGCCGTCATCAGCCACTCGTGCCCGGCCTCGTACCAGAACACCTTCGGGTCCCTGAAATTGTTTGAGCCAATATCCAGCACCGGGTTCCCGGCGTACTTGGTGAACGTCCGGCCCTTGTCCGTGCTGTAGGCGAGTGCCTGGGACTGCTTACCAGTGGCCCTGTCGGCCGCGGTATAAATTGCCACCATGGCAGGGTTGCCCGCCTGGCCAAAGCCGGTCGTGTTGTCCTTGTCGATGACCGCGCTGCCGGAGAAGATCATGTCCTTGTCATCCTGCGGTATCGCCAGCGGGAGCTCCGTCCAGTGCACCAGATCAGTGCTGACCGCGTGGCCCCAGGACATGTTCCCCCAGGTGTCCCCGGAGGGGTTGTACTGGAAGAACATGTGGTATTCGCCCTGGTAATAGACCAGGCCGTTGGGGTCGTTCATCCAGTTCTTTGCGGGGCTGAAGTGGAACTGAGGCCGGTATGTCTCGGAGTAGAGCGGGGACGTCGCGGCCGCTCCCGGGCCGGTCGGTGCCGTGCCTGACGTGTCCGCGGCCAGCGCCGGTGCGGACAGTGGAAGGGCACTTCCCGCGGCGACCAGGGCCGCGAGAATCATGGCGTTAATGCGTTTTTTCGGGTTTGGTCCGGGACCGGAATCTGTGCGGCGCACGTATTCACCTTTCGTGTCGACAGTGACAGGCAGGTAATGCCGGTTGTCGCTCGGCTGGCGGGCATGGCTTTGATCGACTCAAATCCTGGGTGCTTGCGCCTGCTCCACCGAAGCGTAGACAACGTTGTCAAAGCGAACGTATGGTGTGTCTACCGGACAAGTCAACGGTCCCAAACAGTTTGCATCGGAGCAAACAGTTTGCACCCCGACCGGAGGAAGAAAGACAGAAGAAAGACGTCTGACCGCGTGGAAAGTCCGACGGCGGCAGCTCGCCGGGTTAAGCTCGCAGGGTTTAGCTGTCAGGCCCCAGGTGGACCGTCACCATGGTTCCTGAGCCCGGCACGGGACCGATCTCCAGCCGGCCTCCGCAGGCGGCGGCTATCCGGGCGCAGGTGGCCAGGCCCAGTCCGGAACCGGGCGGGTCGCCCGCGCGGTGCAGCCGGACCAGGGGATCCAGGACCCGCTCACGGTCGGCCGCGCCGATGCCTTTGCCGTTGTCCGTAACCCGAAGGACCGCACCGGCGTCCCCGCGGTGGGCGGCGATCCGGATGACCGGGGGAATGCCCGGGCGGCGGTACGCGACGGCGTTATGGATCAGGTTCTGCAGCAGGACCCTCGTCTGCACGGAGTCTGCAATGAACCTCAGCTCGTCACATTCAATGGCCGCGCCTGCCACCTCCACTGCTGCGCCCAGGTCGGTGAGGACGTCCTGGACCATGGAGGCAAGGGACAGGACGGTGGGCCGCAGGTCGCCGCCGGTGCAGGAGAATGCCAGGACGTCCTCCACCATGGCGAGCATCCTGCGCCCGGTGTTGCCGACAATACGGAAGTATTCGACGGCGTCGACGCTGTGGCCGTCTTCGGCGCCCAGCTCCCCCAGTTCGGCATATCCCAGGATCGAGGTCAGGGGGTTGCGCAGGTCGTGGCTGATCCGGCCGGCAAACTCGGCCAGCAGCCCGTTGCTCCGCTCGGCCTCACTCAGGGCGTCGGCCAGCGTCCTTGCCCGGTGTTCGAGTTCCAGGACGTCCACGATCTGGGCGGCGAGGATTTCAAGGCCGCGGAGCTGTGCCTCACTGAGCCGGCCCGTTTCGCGGGCGCCGGCGCACAGTGTGCCCAGGACAAAACCGTCCTCCGTCACCAGCGGCACCGAAGCGTAGAACCTGATCCTGCCGGCGCGGCCGTCAACGAAGGGGTTGTCCCTGTACCGGGGGTCCTGTGAGGCGTCTTCGAGCACGGTCGGTTCGCCGCTGAGGAACCCCACCGCGCACATGGAGTCTTTCCGGGCGCACATGTACGGCTCCATGCCGGCCGCGGCCACCTGGTACTGCAGGTCCTCGGTGATGATATTGATTGCCGTCACGGGCTGCCCGCAGACGGTCCGGGCCAGCTCCACCAGGTTCTGCAGGCGTTCGGATCCGATGGGGGGCACAAACACTTCGCCGGGGCCGGCCGGGACAGGAAGTCCCGTCTCCACCAGCACGGCATCCCGGACCCGTTCATTCACCGTCAAAATGCTGCCACCTGTCCTTACCATCGGTCCAGCATCGCAGACTCATGGACGAAGACAGCTGCTTTGCGCAAATCCTGCGCGTTTCCTGTGAAGCGCGGCAGTCAGGGGATCTGGCGGTTCCCGGTTCGGTTCATTACGTACATGGCGAGGGCCACCAGCAGGAGTATCGGGCCGATCCACAGGAGGAAGGCCAGGACCTTCACTATCGCGCCGACGATGAGGGCAATTAGTGCCAAAATGGCAAGGACCCAGATGAGAGTTCTCATGGTGTTTCAAGCCCTCCTGATGCGGTTTGCCCGTCGCGGATAACTGATCTTACGGCCACCGTCAGGTCCAAACAAGGAACGCTGCGCGGGCCGAAAATCGAGCCGAAAATCCAGCGGAACCCGGAGCCAGTTCAGCTCCCGGTCCCGGTAATGGTGGTGTAGATGCCGATGCTCCCGGCGACGACCATGATCGCCGTCGTGGTCCAGCCGAGGGTCGCCGCGAGCTTTCCGTTGCGGTATTCGCCCATGATCTCCTTGTCCCTGGAGATCAGCATGGTCACGATCAGGAAGGGTGCGGCGGCGACGCCGTTGATGATGGCACTGAAGATCAGCAGCCCGATCGGGTCCGAGGAGAAGAAACTGATCAGCACTCCCCCGAGCGTTCCGACGCCCAGCAGCACATAGAACGTGCGTGCGTGGCTGGGCCGCCGGTCAAAGCCCCAGTTTTTCCCGAGAAGCCCGGCGAGCCCCGCGGAACCCGAGGCGACCAAAACCGGCACGGCGAGAATGCCGGAACCGATGAAGCCGGCCGCGAACAGATACTTCGCGGCGGGACCCACAATCGGCTCCAAGGCCTTGGCCGCATCGGACGCTGTCTTGACATCCGTGCCGTCCTTCCCCAGGGTCGCTGCCGTGGCGGCCATGATGGCGAACATGACCATTACCGAGAAGAACATGCCGATGAACACGTCGGCGCGGGCGTTGCGGAGCTTGCGCGCGGCGGCGGCCTCATCCCGTTCCCTCAGTCCGACAGCGTCGTCCCCGCCGCGGTTTTCGGACCGGAGCTCCTCGACCCGGTGTGCACTCTGCCAGAAGAACAGGTAAGGGGAGATCGTGGTGCCCAGGACCGCCACGATCAGGCTCAGATAGTCCAGGCTGAAGCGGAACTGCAGCCCCAGCAGCCCGGCCACGACGTCGGCCCAATCGACGTTCGCGACGAAGAGGACTGCGACGTACGTGAGCAGCGCCAGGCACAGCCATTTGAAGACCTTGGCAATGACGGCGAATCCGCCGGCGACCAGGACGAAGGCGATCCCGACGCCGGCGATGGCGCTCCAGATGTGGTCCGGGCCGGCACCCAGCAGTTCCATCCCCTGGCCGATCGCCATCAGGTCTGCCGCCGCGTTCAGAGTATTGGCGGCAAGCAGTGCCACAATCAGGATCGCGATCACCACTCTGGGCTTGCGGGAAAACTTCCGGCGGGCGAGTCTGCCAAGGCTGTCCCCGGTGGCCAGAGCTGTCCGGTCACAGATTTCCTGGACCGCCATCATCATGGGCAAAGTGGCTGGGGCTGTCCAGAGCATGCCGTTGGAGAACGTGGCGCCGGCCTGGGCGTAGGTCGCGATTCCGGACGGGTCGTCGTCGGCTGCGCCTGTTACCAGGCCTGGTCCGAGCAGTCCCAGGAACCTCCGCCATCCAGCGGCTTTCTCCTTCGGTGCAGGCAGTTCCCCTCTGGCTTGGCGTCCCGCTTGGTCCTGGTCGGTGCCGGTATTCGGCGCTTCGGGCTCGATGGCTTCTCCGGTGCTCATGGTGCCTCCTGCTCTCCACGCTGGAAATAATAAGCAAGCATACTATTTCTGCATCCGCCCCAGCTAGGACGTCCGGAAGGCCACCGCCCGGAACCGGCGGCCGCAGCGGCAGTGCCTCCTCGTCGTCGTCGGCCATCGACATCCACCTGTAGCGGCCGGTCCGGCTGCCCAGCCGGCCGGAATGGTCCGCGGCCGATGCGCGGAGTTCACGATTCCCTGAACACGAAAGTCATTCCTCCGTGGGCGGCTTGCGTCCCAGTGCTGGCCCCGCAGTAGGCAGCGGGACTTTTGTGCAGGGCCAGCTGTCAGGTTTTGCTATCAACACAGGCTCGCAAGTCATGAGCAAACTGGCGCCGCGTTCCCCCTCCATGAGAAGCCGGATGCAGCTCACTCTTCGGCGTCCGCAACGGTGGAATACAGCCTCGTATTCAGACGCGGGACCTGCCACGAATGAAATGGAAGACCAAAACGACCACCGCGACAACCAAAAGTATGTGTATCAGCCCGCCGCCGATATTGGTGAGCAGGCCCAGAAGCCAGAGAACTGCGATGATGATGGCTATCCAAAGCAACATCAGACTCTCCTTCGTTCGTTTACAGATAGCAATGCTGGTTTTCATCCTGACCGCCCCGCCTTTTCGGGCGGGAGGCAAGAATGACATCTCTGCCAGAGGCCGGCCCCGGGCTAGAGAGCCACTCGGTATCGCGTGGTGCCTATCACCATATTTCAGAATTGGGTTACTGGAAATGGCAAACAAGGTTACGGAAATGGCAAACAATAGGCAGTAGCACAATTTGGAGGCGAGCCCCGCGCGCGACGGCGGCACGCGCCGCCGACGTACGCCTCACCTTGGCCGCGAGGTCAGTGAGTGGTGGTCAGATGTCCGCGAGGAGCGTGGTGGGCATTTCGATTGCGTCGGCCACGAAGCGGAGGAAGCCGGCGGCGGTGCCACCGTCGCAGACGCGGTGGTCGAAGGTCAGCGTCAGCTCTGTAACCTTCCGAACCGCCAATTCCCCGTCCACTACCCAGGGCTTGTCGATGATGCGCCCCACCCCCAGGATCGCCACCTCCGGGTGGTTGATGATCGCCGCTGACCCGTCGACGCCAAACACTCCGTAGTTGTTGAGGGTGAAGGTGCCGCTGCCCAGTTCCTCCGGCGTCGCCTTGCCCTCGCGTGCCACCGCGGTGAGCCGGCGGATCTCCGCGTCCAGTTCACGGGCACTGAGCTTTTCGGCGCCCCGGACCGATGGCACCACGAGGCCGCGGTCCGTCTGGGCGGCGAAGCCAAGGTTGATCCCATCAAACCCAATAATTTCCTGGGACCCGTCCGGCGCCGTTTCAATCCGCGTATTCAGCTCCGGGTACTTCCTGATTCCCGCGGTGACGAAGCGGGCAATGAACGCCAGCAGTCCCGGCACCCCGGAACCGCCTGCTTTGAGTCCTTCCCGAAGTTCCACCAGCGCCGTGGCATCAACATCAACCCAAACCGTGGCTTCGGGAATTTCGGACCGGCTGCGGGCCATGTTCGCGGCAACCGCTTTGCGGACTCCCCTGACCGGTGTCCGCGAGGAAATGCCCAGTCCCGTGCGCGGGTCCTTGCCGCCGCTGGCTTCGACGGGCTCAACGGCCGGGCCCGGGCCCATGAAGTCGTTCGAAACCGGCTCTGCAGTGGAGATAGCAGCTTCAACATCCCGCCGCATGATCAGTCCGCTGTCCCCCGAGCCGGAGATGTCACCCAGGTCAACGCCGTGTTCCCGGGCCATGCGGCGGACCAGCGGCGAAATCACTGCGCCGAGCCTGCCGGGCACGCGGGTGCGCAGAAGGGTCAGATCGTCTGCGGCCTTCTCGTCGTCGCTGATTTCGCGGGCAAGGGAACCAGTCGTGGCCGGCGCCTCAGGGTGGGACTTCCGGGCACGGGTCCTGTGGGCGGCACCGCTTCCCCCTGGCGTTCCATAGCCGATCAGGACGTTGCCGGAACCGGCTTTCTCTTCTTCCCGGTACGTTTCAGCGGCCGCGGCCTCTGCGGATGCGGGGGCCGGAGACTCAGGCGGCATGGCTTCCGAAGGCTCCACCGCTGGCGCACCTGCGGGAGTGACAGAGATCAGCGGCTTGCCGACGTCGAGCGTCTGGCCGGGTTCCCCGTGAAGCTCGGCGACGGTGCCGGCGTACGGGGACGGTACTTCCACGGTGGACTTGGCCGTTTCCACCTCGGCGATGGGCTGGTCCACGCGGATCTCGTCCCCCACCGAAACGAGCCAGTTGACCAGTTCGGCTTCGGTGAGGCCCTCGCCCAGGTCCGGGAGCAGGAATACTTTGGTTTCACTCATGGTCAGTTCTCCCACTGAAGATCGTCGACGGCGTCGAGGATGCGGTCCACGCCGGGCAGGTAGTACTTCTCGAGTTTTGGCGCGGGGTAGGGGACATCGAATCCGGTGACGCGGCGGATGGGGGCTGCCAGGTAGTGGAAGCAGCGTTCCTGGACCCGGGCCACGATTTCCGACGATACGGAGGCGAAGCCGTGCGCTTCGGCGATCACCACGGCCCGGCCGGTCCTGCGGACCGACGCGGACACTGTGTCGTCGTCGAACGGGACGATGGTGCGGACGTCGATGACCTCCAGGGAGCGTCCTTCCAAAGCTGCCGCATCGGCGGCGGCGAGAGCCGTCGGCACGGACGGCCCGTAGGCGATGAGCGTTGCGTCTGTTCCGGGACGGGCGACGGCGGCGCGGCCTTCCGAGGACTGCCCCACCTGGGCAGCGGCAGAGTGGGCAGACCGGAGCTCGTCCAGGTCCAGCATGTCCTTGGACCAGTAGAGCTTCTTGGGTTCCATGAACATGACCGGATCGTCGGAGTCGATGGCTTCGCGGAGCATCCGGTACCCGTCCGCCACGGTGGCCGGGGTGAAGACTTTCAGGCCGGCCGTGTGAGCGTAGTACGACTCGGAGGAGTCGCAGTGGTGTTCCACTCCACCAATGCCCCCGCCATACGGGATCCTTATCACCATGGGCAGTTTCACGGCGCCCTTGGTCCGGTTGTGCATTTTGGCCACATGGCTGACGATCTGCTCGAATGCCGGATAGGCGAAGGCGTCAAACTGCATTTCGATCACCGGGCGCATCCCGTTGATGGCCATGCCCACGGCCATGCCCACGATGCCGGACTCGGCCAGGGGCGTGTCAAAGCAACGCTGCTCGCCGAAGGTCGCGGTGAGCCCATCGGTGATGCGGAAGACCCCGCCCAACGTGCCCACGTCCTCGCCGAACACCAGGACAGAGGGGTCTGCGCGCATGGCGTCCGCCAGTGCGGTGTTGAGGGCTTTGGCCATGGTTATCGGCTGGGGGCCGGCCGTTTCCGCTGTGGCGGCAGCCGAGGCGGCTGCCCTGGCTGTGGCGGCGCTGACGTTGCCGTTTGCCTCGGACGAGGTGGTGATGGTGGGACTCACTTTTCGGCCTCCTCTGATGCTGCGTCGCGGGCGAGTTCGTCTGCAAGCATGGCGGACTGTTCCTTCAGCTGGGGTGTGGGCTTGGCGAAGACGTGGCGGAAGAGCTCCTGCGGGTCCACCGGCACGTCCTCGCTGAGGCCGTCACGCAGCTGGGTTGCCACGGCCTCGGCCTTTTCAAGAATCCGTGCCTCACTCTGGCCGTCCAGCAGCCCGCGGTCCGTCAGGTAGGTTTTCATCCGGCTGATGGGGTCCTTTGCCCGCCACTCGGTCACTTCGCTGTTCTCCCGGTAGCGGGTGTCGTCGTCGGCGTTGGTGTGGGCCTGCATGCGGTAAGTGTTTGCTTCAACCAGCAAGGGGCCGGACCCTTCCCTGGCCAGTTTCACGGCCCGGTCCAGGACCGCGAGGAGCGCCACCACATCGTTGCCGTCCACCCGTTCGCCGGCCATGCCGTAGCCCACGGCCTTGTGGGCGAGCGACGGCGCCACGGACTGGTGTGCCAGCGGCACCGAGATGGCGTACTTGTTGTTCTGGACGAAGAAGATGACAGGCAGGTGGAAGACGGCGGCGAAGTTCAGGGCTTCGTGGAAGTCGCCCTCACTGGTGGCGCCGTCGCCGCACATGGCCAGCACCACGGTGTCTTCCCCGCGGAGCTTGGCCGCGTGCGCGACGCCCACGGCGTGGAGCAGCTGGGTGGTCAGGGGCGTGCACTGGATCCCCACTTTGTGCTTAAGGGGGTCGAACCCGCTATGCCAGTCACCGCGGAAGATGGTCATCGCCTCCACGGGATCAACGCCGCGCGCCATGACGGCGACGGCGTCGCGGTAGGTCGGGAACATCCAGTCCCCGTCGGAGAGGCATAGCGCGGCCGCCACCTGGCAGGCTTCCTGACCATGGCTGGACGGGTACACAGCCATGCGGCCCTGCCGGACGAGTGCCGAGTTCTGGTCATTGACCCGGCGTCCGACGACGAGCTGCTCGTAGGCGCCCATCAGTTCGTCGTCGCCGGGCAGAGGATACTCGTGGCCGGGTTCGGTCCCTTGCTCACTCTCGGCCCTGAGCCGGCCGTCCGGATCCACCATCTGGATCTGGTGCCGGGCGGGAAGCATGTAATCCTCGGCGGTGATGCCGAACTTTTTGGCAGCTTCTGAAAGGGCGTCCTCTATAGGCGGCGTCCTTGCCCGGTCCGATGCGGTGTGGTCTGCGGAGATCGTCATTGTTCCGTCCTTCTGTAGCCACTATTCCCTCCCAGTATCAGCCCGCAGGCGGTTTCGTATCCAGCACCTTGATGAATCGTGGAGAAGCTGTCCGATTCTGCCTACACTGGGAGACGAATTGTAAATGTGAGCCACATTACTGACAGGGGCCGTGGACAAATGGCAGCCAGGGATGCCGGGACGGAACCCGTTCCGCTGGACGAAATCGACCGCAGCATCATTTCGGAGCTGACCCGGGACGGCCGCATGTCCGTTACGCAGGTGGCGGAGAACGTCCACATCTCGCGGGCGCATGCCTATACCCGGATCGCCAGGCTTACGGGCGAAGGGGTGTTGTCCAAGTTCACGGCGCTGGTGGATCCGATCAAGGCGGGGCTCCGGTCGTCCGCCTACGTGACCCTGAAGCTGAGGCAGGATTCCTGGCGGGAACTACGTGACCAACTCGGAGCCATCCCCGAGGTGCACCACATCGCCTTGGTGGGCGGCGACTTCGACGTGATCCTTCTGGTCCGCGCAGTGGACAACATCGACCTGCGGCGGGTCATCTTTGACCAACTGCAGTCGATGCCCGGCGTGCTCGATACCCAGACATTCCTGGTGTTTGAGGACGTGGATACGCGCTGACGCGCCACCTATCGCGAGGCGGTGGCAACCTCGTCGTCGTCGGCGGTGATGAGGATGTTGCCTTCGGCGATCGACTCGGACAGGACGTCGTGTTCGACGGCGGTGGCCAGCGGCTTCTCCTTGATGAAGAACAGCACCGTGCCGGCGAGCAGCGCCAGGGGAACCATCCAGATGAAGATCGGGGCCAGGGCGTCGTTGTAGGAGGAGATGATCAGGTCCTTGATTCCGTCCGGAAGCTTGCTGACCACGGCCGGGGTGAGGGAGTTTGACCCTCCCCCGCCGGCGGTTGCCGCGGCGGGCAGCCGCTCGGCGAGAAGCTCCGCCAGCCTGCTGGCGAAGAGGCTTCCGACCACGGCTGATCCGAGCGTGGCGCCGATCTGGCGGAAGAAGTTGTTCGACGCCGTCGCGGTGCCCACTTCGCGGAGGGGGAAGGAGTTCTGGACGATGAGGACCAGGATCTGCATGCTTAGCCCCAGCCCGAGTCCCATGACGGCCAGGTAGGCGCAGATTTCCCAGAGCGGGGATTCGGGCGTGAGGGTGGAGAGCAGCACCAGGGCCACGGCCACCAGCAGGGCGCCGGCGATCGGCATCCATTTGTACCGGCCGGTGCGGCTGACCAGCTGGCCGGAGACTACGGAGGCAACCAGCAGCGCACCCATCATCGGGATCATGAGCAGCCCGGATTCGGTGGCGTTGACGCTGAAGGCCATCTGGAGGTAGGTG
>DATCNU010000017.1:0-14860 GCA_036565085.1 Arthrobacter sp. | reverse complement strand
GCTGGTGGTTGCCTGCGACATACCGAGCGGGGTGGACGCGGACACCGGGGAAGCGCCGGCACCGGTGCTCACCGCCGACGTGACTGTGACCTTTGGCGCGGCCAAGGCCGGCCTGCTGGCCGACCCCGGGGCGGACTATGCCGGCCGCGTCCAGGTGGTGCCGATCGGCATCGAGGAGAACCTCCCCTGGCCCGCGCTGCGCCGCTTTGAAACCGTTGACCTCTCCCGTTTACTGCCGCAGCCGGGGCGGCGTTCCCATAAATACTCCCGCGGCGTGCTCGGCGTGGTGGCCGGATCGGCAGACTATCCCGGTGCCGCCGTGCTTGCCTGCCGCGGCGCACTTGCCGCCGGAGCGGGAATGGTGCGCTACCTGGGCCCGCCGGAGGTGGCGCACCTCGTGCGGCAATCCTGCCCCGAGGTGGTGTGCAGCACCGGTTCGGTGGCCGACACACGCGTCCAGGCCTGGCTGGTTGGCTCGGGCATGGGCCCCGGTGATCCTGACCAGCTCCAGAGGGCCCAGGATGCCGTCGAATCCGGCCTGCCCACTGTCGCCGACGCCGGTGCCCTTCCGGCCCTTCCCGCCATCCTGGCACCGCACGTGGTGCTCACCCCGCACGCGGGCGAACTGGCGTCCCTGCTGCAGCGCCTTGCTCCCGGCCCAGGCGGCGCGGGCCGGCAACAGCCACGGTTCGACCGTTCGGCCGTCGAAGCCCACACGCTTGGGGCCGTGCGGCTCGCCGCCGGGCTTACCGAGGCCACCGTCCTGCTCAAAGGCGCCACTACTTTGGTCGCATCGCCCTTCCAGGATTTCTACAGCCAGGCGGACGGCACACCCTGGCTGGCCACTGCCGGCAGCGGGGACGTCCTGGCCGGGATCATCGGTGCGCTGCTCGCACAGCTGGGTTCCGACGTCGGGCGGTTCCGTGATGCGGGCATCGATCCGGACGAACGCTGGGCCGCCATCGCAGCCCTGGCGGCGAGCCTCCACGGGCGTGCCGGGACCGCCGCAGCAGGCGGGGGACCGCTCACCGCAGGCGCCGTCGCGGACGCCGTACCTGAGGTTTGGGGCAAAGTAAGCGGGCTTAGTATTCGGACGGCGCAGCGACGTAATAGTCTCACCCACCCGTTACGGTAGGCATAGGTTCTGTATCGGCGGCGGGCACCCAAGCGTTGAAGTCCTGCCGGCGAACAATGATGAGGAGCATGCATGATGGAAGTCTGGCCGGGATCGGCTTACCCCCTTGGCGCCACTTTTGATGGGACAGGCACCAACTTTGCACTTTTCAGCGAACACGCCGAAATGGTGCAGCTGTGCCTCTTTGACGAAAACGGAGTTGAAACACGGTTCAAACTGGATGAAGTGGACGGCTACGTGTGGCACTGCTACATCCCGCAGGTCCAGCCTGGGCAGAAGTACGGCTTCCGCGTCCACGGCCCGTACGACCCCGCCTCCGGCAAGCGCTTCAACCCCAACAAGCTCCTCCTGGACCCGTACGCCAAGGCTGTGCACGGCCAGATTGACTGGGACCCGGCGCTGTTTGGCTACAACCTCGGCGAGCCGGACTCCGTCAACAACCAGGACTCCGCGCCCCACATGATGCTCGGAGTGGTCATCAACCCGTTCTTCGACTGGGACGGCGACCACAACCTGCGGGTGCCCTACCACCGGTCGGTCATCTACGAGGCCCACGTCAAGGGCCTGACCCAGCTGCACCCCGAGATCCCGGAAGAGCAGCGCGGCACCTACGCCGGCGTGGCGCACCCGTCAGTGATCTCGCACCTCCAGAAGCTCGGCGTGACCGCCATTGAGCTGATGCCCGTGCACCAGTTCGTCAATGACGGAACCCTGCAGGACCAGGGCCTGAACAATTACTGGGGCTACAACACCATCGGTTTTTTCGCCCCGCAGAACACCTACAGTTCAACGGGCGATACCGGACAGCAGGTCCAGGACTTCAAGGCCATGGTCCGTTCGCTGCACAAAGCCGGGATCGAAGTGATCCTGGACGTGGTCTACAACCACACCGCCGAAGGCAACCACCTCGGCCCCACCCTGTCCTTCAAGGGCATCGACAACCAGTCCTACTACCGGCTGATGGAGGGGGACGAAAAGCACTACATGGACTACACGGGCACCGGCAACTCCCTCAACGTCCGCCAGCCGCACTCCCTCCAGCTGCTCATGGACTCGCTGCGGTACTGGGTCACGGACATGCATGTGGACGGCTTCCGCTTCGACCTCGCCTCCACGCTTGCCCGCGAGTTCTACGACGTCGACAAGCTCTCCACGTTCTTTGAACTCATCCAGCAGGACCCGGTCGTTTCCCAGGTCAAGCTCATTGCCGAGCCGTGGGACGTCGGCCCCGGCGGCTACCAGGTGGGCAACTTCCCGCCGCAGTGGACCGAGTGGAACGGCAAGTACCGCGACACGGTCCGCGACTTCTGGCGCGGCGAACCGGCGACGCTGGGCGAATTCGCCTCCCGCATCACCGGCTCGGCTGATCTCTACGAGCACTCCGGCCGCCGCCCCGTGGCATCCATCAACTTCGTCACCGCCCATGACGGCTTCACGCTGGCGGACCTGGTGTCCTACAACGAGAAGCACAACGACGCCAACGGCGAGGGCAACAACGACGGCGAATCCCACAACCGATCATGGAACTGCGGGGTGGAAGGGCCCACCGATGATCCGGTAGTCCTGGGCCTGCGTGCCCGTCAGCAGCGGAACTTCATCGCCTCGCTCCTGCTGTCCCAGGGCGTCCCCATGCTGTCCCACGGCGACGAACTCGGCCGGACGCAGCACGGCAACAACAACGGATACTGCCAGGATTCGGAACTGACCTGGATCAACTGGGACAACATCGACCAGCCACTGGTCGAGTTCACGGCCGCCGTCAACGCACTGCGCGCCAAGCACCCCACCTTCCGCCGCAGCCGCTTCTTCGACGGGCGGCCCGTCCTGCGGGGAGAAGGCGAGCGGCTCCCGGACATCGTATGGCTGGACGTCGACGGCGCGACCATGACGCCGTCGGACTGGGACAGCGGCTTCGGCCGGTCCGTGGGCGTGTTCCTCAACGGCGACGGCATCCGGGGCAAGGACACACGCGGGCGCCGGATCACGGACGTTAACTTCCTCCTGTATTTCAACGCCTACGATGACATGGTCCAGTTCACCCTTCCGTCGGACGAGTACGCGCCGGCGTGGGACATCATCATCGATACCGCGGGCCACAACGCCGACACCGAACCGGTGAAAGCCGGAGAGGCGCTGCAGGTTGACGCCAAGTCCCTGGCGGTCCTGCGGGCCCACAGCGTCCCGGAGACCGAACCGGACCACTCGGTGGCGGCATCGCTGGCGGCTCTGA
The DNA here is from genome assembly GCA_036565085.1 of Arthrobacter sp. Lineage (GTDB taxonomy): Bacteria > Actinomycetota > Actinomycetes > Actinomycetales > Micrococcaceae > Arthrobacter. The sequence continues at coordinate 11,495 of DATCNU010000017.1, read as the reverse complement.
CCCAGACCTCCACCAGCGAGACGGAGGCATTGAGCGCGCCCACTGTTGCCGAGCCGGGGAAGACCACCAAAGTGGCGCCCCGAATGGACAAAAAGAAGTGAGGATTCCCGCCTCGACCTACCGGCTCCAGATCCGCCGCAGCTTCACGCTGTTTGACGCGGCCGGCACCGTGCCATACCTGAAATCCCTGGGTGTGGACTGGCTGTACCTCTCGCCGATCCTGACGGCGGAGCTGGGTTCCGATCACGGCTACGACGTCACTGATCCCTCCTCCGTGGATCGGGACCGGGGCGGGGCGGAAGGCCTTGCGGCGCTCTCCCGGGCGGCCCGCGAGCATGGCATGGGCGTGCTCGTGGACATCGTCCCCAACCACGTGGGTGTGGCCTCCCCGCCGCAGAACCGGTGGTGGTGGTCCCTGCTTAAGGAAGGCCGTTCATCGCGTTACGCCGAAGCCTTCGACGTCGACTGGGACTTCGCCGGGGGCCGGATCCGGATTCCGGTGCTGGGCTCCGATGACGATGTCGAGCAGCTCGAGGTCAAGGACGGCGAGCTGCGCTACTACGGCCACCGGTTCCCACTGGCGGCAGGTTCCTACACGCAGGGCGACTCGCCGGTGGCTGTCCATGGCCGGCAGCACTATGAGCTGGTCTCGTGGCGCCGTGCGGACAACGAGCTGAACTACCGGCGCTTCTTCGCCGTCAGCACCTTGGCGGGAATCCGGGTGGAGGTCCCCTGGGTCTTCGACGAGGCCCACGCCGAAGTGAAGCGCTGGTTCAGCGAGGGGCTGGTGGACGGCCTGCGCGTGGACCATCCCGACGGCCTGGCCGACCCAGTGGGCTACCTGCACCGGCTCAAGGAAATCAACCGCGGAGCCTACGTCCTGGTGGAAAAGATCCTGGAACCGGGGGAAGAACTTCCGCCGGAATTCGACTGTGAAGGAACCACCGGCTACGACGCGCTGGCCGATCTCGACCGCGTGCTCGTGGACCCGGCCGGGGAGGCGCCACTGAATGTGCTGGACGCACAGCTTCGCGGGGCCGGCGGGCCGGCCGACTACGCAGCCATGATCCTGGGCACCAAACGTGCCATCGCGGATGGCATTCTTCGCTCCGAGATCCTGCGGCTGGCACGCCTGGTTCCCTCCGACGCCGGCCTGTCAGTGGAGGCCGCCGCTGATGCCCTGGCCCAAATCATCGCGGCCTTCCCGGTGTACCGGACCTACCTCCCCACCGGTGAGGAAGTGTTGCGTGATGCCTGCGCGGCGGCGGCGGACTCACGCCCGGATCTGTCAGACGCCGTGGACATCCTGCTTCCGGTGCTGCTCAAGCCGGAGACGGAACTCGGGCTGCGGTTCCAGCAGACGTCCGGCATGGTGATGGCCAAGGGCGTTGAAGACACCGCGTTCTACCGCTACACACGGCTGGGAACGCTGACGGAAGTGGGCGCGGATCCCACCGAATTCTCGCTGGATCCGGAGGAATTCCACCGGCGGATGCAGAAACGCCAGGACTCCTCGCCGGCGTCCATGACCACCCTGAGCACCCACGACACCAAACGCAGCGAGGACACACGGGCACGGATTTCCGTGATCACCGAACGGGTACCGGAATGGACCGAGGTGCTGACCGCACTCCGGGCGGCAGCACCGATTCCCGACGGCCCGTTCTCGGCGCTGCTCTGGCAGGCAGTTGCGGGCGCGTGGCCGGCGAGCCGGGAACGGCTCCACGGCTACGCCGAGAAGGCGGCGAGGGAAGCGGGTAACTCCACCACCTGGACAGACCCGGACCAGGAGTTCGAAACTGCGGTGAAGGATGCCGTCGACTCGGCTTTCGACGACCCCTCCGTCAAAGCCCTGATCGAGGATTTCGTCGCGGCCATTGATTCCTTCGCAGCATCCAACTCGCTGTCCATGAAGCTGATCCAGCTGACCATGCCCGGGGTCCCGGACGTTTACCAGGGCACCGAGTTCTGGGACCGTTCCCTGACCGACCCTGACAACCGGCGACCCGTGGACTTCGAACAGCGCGAGGCCGCCCTGGCCCGGCTGGACGGCGGCCTGCATCCTGAATCCATCCTCGATGAAGCGGCCAAGCTGCTCGTGACATCCCGGGCACTCCGGCTGCGCCGTGACCGGCCTGAACTCTTTCAGGACTACCAGCCAGTTCGGGCTTCCGGTCCTGCCGCATCGCACCTGGTCGCCTTCAGCCGCGGCCCCGCGCCGCGCCCGGGCGCCGGTTCCGGCGGCGGCGCCGTGACGCTGGCGACGAGGCTTCCCTACGGGCTGGAACGGGCCGGCGGCTGGCGGGACACCGCCGTCGAACTCGTGACCGACATGCGGGACGAACTCACCGGAACCCGCTTCGGCTCCGGTCCGGTACCTGTGGCGGACCTCCTGCGCAGATACCCCGTGGCCCTCCTGGTGCCTACGAGCGGAGACGGCGCATGAGCCTGGCACACAACGGCTCCGGCCGCTTCGACGTCTGGGCCCCGGAAGCCAAATCAGTCACGCTGCTCGCCAACGGCCAGCAGTACCCGATGGCAGGGCTTGAGGCATCCCCGGGAGCCGAAGGCTGGTGGTCCGCTTCAAACGCGCCTGCTGACGGGGAAGTGGACTACGGCTACCTGCTGGACGGGGACAGCCATCCCTTGCCGGATCCCCGGTCCAGGCGCCTGCCCGATGGCGTCCACGCCCTCTCCCGCACTTTCAGCCCGGCAGGGCATGAATGGCAGGACGCCGGCTGGCAGGGCAGGGAACTGCGCGGCTCCGTCATCTACGAACTCCATGTTGGGACGTTCACGCCTGCCGGTACCCTGGACGCGGCAGCGGAAAAGCTCGGTTACCTGACGGACCTGGGCGTTGATTTTGTGGAACTCCTCCCGGTCAACGGCTTCAACGGAACCCACAACTGGGGTTATGACGGCGTCCAATGGTTCGCCGTCCACGAAGGCTATGGAGGCCCTGCGGCCTACCAGCGCTTTGTCGACGCTGCGCATGCAGCCGGTGTGGGAGTCATCCAGGACGTGGTTTACAACCACCTGGGCCCCAGCGGCAACTACCTGCCCAGATTCGGTCCGTACGTCAAGCAGGGCGACGCCAACACCTGGGGGGACGCCGTGAATCTGGACGGGCCGGGCTCGGACGTGGTCCGGGAGTACATCCTGGACAATGCCGCTCTGTGGCTTCGTGACTACCACGTGGACGGCTTGCGACTGGATGCCGTCCACGCGCTGAAGGACGAGCGCGCGCTGCACATTCTGGAAGAGCTCGGCGCCCTGGGCGACGCCGTCTCGGCCGAGACCGGCATTCCAAAGACGCTCATCGCCGAATCGGACCTGAACAATCCGCGCCTCATCTATCCCCGCGACAGGAACGGCTACGGCCTGGCCGGACAGTGGAGCGATGACTTCCACCATGCGGTCCACGTCAACGTCAGCGGTGAAACCACCGGCTACTACGGGGACTTCGCCTCCCTCGGGGCCCTCGCCAAGGTCCTCAAGGACGGCTTCCTGCACGACGGCAGCTACTCCAGCTTCCGCGGGCGCCACCACGGCCGGCCCATCAATTCCTCCCTGGTGCGTCCCGAGGCGCTGGTGGTCTGCAACCAGAACCACGACCAGATCGGCAACCGGGCAACGGGGGACAGATTGTCCCAGTCGCTGCCGTACGGTCCGCTCGCCGTGGCCGCAGTGCTCACGCTGGCCTCCCCGTTCACGCCCATGCTGTTCATGGGCGAGGAATACGGTGCCTCCACCCCCTGGCAGTTCTTCACCTCCCACCCCGAACCCGAGCTTGGTAAAGCCACGGCGGAGGGCAGGATCCGTGAGTTCGAGCGGATGGGGTGGGATCCCGCCGTCGTGCCCGACCCGCAGGACCCGGAAACCTTCCGGCGCTCAAAGCTGGACTGGGCGGAAGCCTTCGCCGGCCAGCACGGACGGCTCCTGGATCTCTACCGCTCACTGACGGCTCTCCGCCGGCAGCACCCGGATCTTGCGGGCCTCGGCTTCACGGAGACGGAGGTCGGGTTCGACGACGGCGACGGCTGGCTGCGTTTCCGGCGCGGGCCCGCCGAAGTGCTGCTGAACTTCTCGGAAAGGGAGGTCCGTCTTGAGGATGTGCGTGGAGCGCTGCTGCTCTCCACGGAGGAGGCCACCAAGCTGGACGACGCTTCCCTGACCCTGGCCGCGTGGAGTGCCGCCATCGTGAAGGCGTAACCGTAGCGAAGGCGTAACACATGGCAATGGCGTTGTAGGCCGCGTCACAACTGGCAGGATAGGTTATATGACTTATTCTGCTGCGGATGACCGCTACGAATCCATGCCCTACCGCCGCGTTGGCCGCAGTGGACTGAAGCTGCCGGCGATCTCGCTTGGCCTGTGGCACAACTTCGGCGACGACAAGCGTTTTGAGGAACAGCGTGCCATCCTCCGGCGCGCGTTCGACCTGGGTGTCAACCACTTCGACCTCGCCAACAACTACGGACCGCCGGACGGCACTGCCGAGACCAACTTCGGGCGCCACCTCGCCGATGACTTCAAGCCCTACCGGGACGAACTGGTCATCTCCACCAAGGCCGGTTACTACATGTGGCCCGGCCCCTACGGTGAATGGGGCTCCCGCAAGTACCTGATCTCCAGTCTGGACCAGTCACTGCAGCGGATGGGCCTCGACTACGTTGACATCTTCTACAGCCACCGGCCGGACCCGGAAACGCCCATGGAGGAGACCATGGGCGCATTGGACTACGCGGTCCGCTCCGGCAAGGCCCTCTATGCCGGCATCTCCTCCTACACCCCGGAGCAGACACTTGAGGCGGCCCGGATCCTGAAGGAACTTGGCACGCCGCTACTGATCCACCAGCCCAGCTACTCCATGCTGAACAGGTGGACGGAAAACGGCGCCCCGAACCTCTACGAAGCCCTGGAACAGGTCGGCGCAGGTTCCATCGCGTTCTCGCCGCTGGCACAGGGACTCCTCACCGACCGGTACCTGAAGGGCATCCCCGCTGACTCACGGGCGGCGAAGGAACGTTTCCTGTCCGAATCGGCCATCACGGACGAAAAGCTGGAACGGGTCCGTGGCCTGAACAAGATCGCCGCAGACCGCGGCCAGTCGCTGGCCCAGATGGCCATTGCGTGGATTCTGCGTGACCAGCCCAGGGGGACTTCGGTCACGTCGGCCCTGGTGGGCGCCTCCAGCGTCAAACAGCTGGAGGACACCCTTTCCGCCATCGACAACCTGAAGTTCACCGACCAGGAACTGACGGCCATCGACGAATTTGCAGTGGAATCGGACATCAACCTCTGGCAGCAGAAGCCGTAACATCGGTTCTTGGCCGCAATTGGCAGGGCAGAGGGCCGGGAACAATTCCGGCCCCTGCCCGGTTCGGTAGTATGAAAAGGCGCCGAGTGGCGCCGTGCCAGCTGGCCGCCGTCGTTGTTTCTCTAGCGATTGTTCCGGTGGCTGAAGTCTTGTCCTCAAAGGAGTTCCGTGTCTTCAAATCCGATTCGTGTTGCAATCGTCGGTGTGGGTAACTGCGCCGCCTCGCTCGTCCAGGGTGTGCATTACTACCGTGACGCGGATCCCGCGGCCACGATCCCGGGTCTGATGCATGTGGAATTCGGCAAGTACCACGTCAATGACGTGCAGTTCGTTGCCGCATTCGACGTTGACGGCAAGAAGGTGGGCGTTGACCTCGCCGACGCCATCCTGGCCAGCGAAAACAACACCATCAAGATCGCCGACGTTCCGCCGACAGGCGTGACCGTCCAGCGCGGCCACACCCTCGACGGGCTCGGCAAGTACTACCTGGAGACCATCGAGCAGTCCGCGGAGGAGCCGGTGGACGTTGTCGAGGCACTCAAGGACGCCAAAGCCGACGTCCTGGTGTGCTACCTGCCGGTCGGATCCCAGCAGGCCGCCGAGTTCTACGCCCAGGCGGCCATCGACGCCGGTGTCGCGTTCGTCAACGCGCTACCCGTGTTCCTGGCCGGCACCAAGGCGTGGGCCGACAAGTTCACCGCAGCCGGCGTGCCGATCGTGGGCGATGACATCAAGAGCCAGATCGGTGCCACCATCACCCACCGCGTGATGGCCAAGTTGTTCGAGGACCGCGGCGTCACCCTGGACCGCACGTACCAGCTGAATGTCGGCGGCAACATGGACTTCAAGAACATGCTGGAGCGCGACCGCCTCGAATCCAAGAAGATCTCCAAGACCCAGGCCGTGACGTCCAACGTGGAGGCCGAACTCGCCGCCAGGGACGTCCACATTGGCCCGTCGGACTACGTCCAGTGGCTCGACGACCGCAAATGGGCGTTCGTGCGGCTCGAGGGACGCAACTTCGGTGACGCCCCGGTATCGCTGGAGTACAAGCTGGAAGTGTGGGACTCGCCCAACTCCGCCGGCGTGATCATCGACGCCATCCGTGCCGCCAAGATCGGCCTGGACCGCGGCATCGGCGGCCCACTGCTGTCCGCCTCGAGCTACTTCATGAAGTCCCCGCCCGAGCAGTTCAACGACGACCTCGCCCGTGAAAAGGTGGAGGCCTTCATCCGCGGCGACGTGGAGCGCTGACACGCCTCCCCGACGCTCCCTCTGGTTGCCCTTTCACTTTTGGTCCCCAAACCCGCGGTTTGGTTACCAAAACTGATAGGGCAGTCGGCGTTTTAATGGCCTTGAAGTGCTGCGCGGACCTTGTTGACTGCTCCGCGGAATCCTTGGGCCAGATCGTCCGCATTCAACTTGAAGTACCGCCAGCCCGCAGAATTGAAGGACTCGTCGCGCCGGATATCGCGGGACTGTTGCTCCCTCGTGAGGTGATGCCCGCCGTCGTATTGGATGGCAATCCTATGCAGTCTGTAGCCCATGTCGGCAGCCGAGGAATAGGGATCATTGGGCAAAATCCGCAATTGCAGTTCGGGTTCCGGGAGACCTGCAGCAGTCAGGGCCAGGCGCAGGAAAGTCTCCGGCGCTGAGTCGGCACCCGGCCGGATGAGCTCAGTTGCATGCCGGGCCTTAACGATTCCTTTCAGTTTCGGATGGCGCTTCAGCATTTCGCGCAACTGCGGAAGTGTCGACCAGGGCTCGGCGCGGTCCTCAAGGTCCGGCCGCGGCTGGCGGACCAACTGATCACCCATGGCTACAACGTCTTCCAGCGGCAGGAGACCAGCGAGGTCAAGCCAGGTCCGGGCCGGCGTCGAGATTCTCATGCCGTCCCACAGAGTGACTTCGTCGTCGAACACCAGCACCGTATGGCCGACCACGCCTTCACGCCGAACTGGCGGCAGTGCCCTGGGTTTGCTCAAGTGGAGTTCCTGGCAGCCTTGGAACCAGCCGGGAAGCCACAGCCCCAACAACGCTGCAGCCGTCAGATGCGAGATCCAAGCCCCAGGAGTGGCGGTGGAGAGTGCGCGTGCCAGGCCCCGGAGTTCGAATTCCCAGCCAGCCGGAACGTAGAGCAAGCGACCTGCCGAGGCAAGGTCTGAAGAACGGAGCCTGCCGCTGCTCAGACCGGCGGCACGCGCTTCATGGACTGTGAAGGGAAGCGACGAAAGGTGTGTTGGCAGGGGCAGGGACGGACGCATGAGGATCATTGTTGCCTGATCCCGGGTTGCCCGCTGAAGATATCCACAGCCCCTATTGCGCTATCACTTTTAGTCGTCACAGGGGTCAAATGGGCGCTCTAAGTGATAGCGCAACGGCGGGGAAGGGTCGGGGGGCTAGGAGAGGCCGACGGGGTTGCCGGCGTCGTCCACGTCCATACGCATGGCGGCCGGGGCAGCGGGCAGGCCGGGCATGGTCATCACTGCACCCGTGAGGGCGACGATGAAACCCGCGCCGGTCTTGGGGATGAGATCGCGCACGTGGATGGTGAAGCCCTTCGGCGCGCCCAGCCGGGCCGCGTCGTCGCTGAAGGAGTACTGGGTCTTCGCCATGCAGACGGGCAGCCCTGCCCAGCCGTTCTTTTCGATGTCCGACAGCCGCTTCAGGGCTGGCACGGAGAAGTCCACGCCGTCGGCGCCGTAGACCTCCTGGACGATGATCCTGATCTTCTCCTCCACCGGAAGGTCCAGCCGGTAGAGGTGCCGGAAGGTGTTCGGGACCGAGACCACAGCGGCCACTTTGGCTGCCAGTTCGTCGCCCCCGTCCCCGCCGCCGCCCCGCCCCCACACATCTGCGACGGCCGCCTGGATTCCTTCCGTCGCGCACCACTCCAGCAGCCAGTCGAGCTCCTCCTGGCTGTCCGTTGCGAACCTGTTGATGGCCACCACCGGGGTCACGCCGAACTTCTCCACGTTGCGCACGTGCCGCCGGAGATTGTCGACGCCGACGAGCAGCGCTTCGAGGTCCGGCTCGGTGAGCCTGTCCTTGGCCACGCCGCCATGCATCTTCAGTGCCCTGACAGTTGCCACCACCACGACGGCGGACGGCGCCACGTCTGCCACCCGCGCTTTGATGTCCATGTACTTCTCTGCCCCCAGGTCGGCGCCGAATCCGGCCTCGGTGACAACAATGTCCGCGAGGCGCCGCGCCGTCTGGGTGGCGATGAGGGAGTTGCAGCCGTGGGCGATGTTGGCGAACGGGCCGCCGTGGACCAGGGCAGGCGTGCCCGCGATGGTTTGCACCAGGTTGGGCTTGATGGCTTCCTTCAGGAGCAGGGTCAGGGCCCCCTGGACGCCGAGATCGGCGACGGTGACCGGGGCACGGCCGTAGGTGTAGCCGAAGGTGATCCTGCCCAGACGCTCCCGGAGATCGGCAAGGTCCGTGGCCAGGCAGAACACCGCCATGATCTCTGAGGCCACGGTGATGTCGAAGCCGTCCTGCCGGGGGACGCCCTGGGTTGGGCCGCCGAGCCCGATGACCACTTCCCGCAGCGACCTGTCGTTCATGTCCAGGACGCGCTTGAACGTCATCCGCCTCGGATCGATGTTCAGCTCGTTGCCTTGGTAGATGTGGTTGTCGACGAGCGCCATGAGGGCATTGTTGGCGGAGGTCACGGCATGGAAATCGCCCGTGAAGTGCAGGTTGATCTCGTCCATGGGCAGCACCTGGGAGTAGCCGCCACCGGTAGCCCCGCCCTTCATGCCCAGGATGGGGCCGAGTGACGGTTCGCGCAGCGCGATCATCACCTTGTGGCCGGCCCTGGCCAGCGAATCGGCGAGCCCCACCGTGGTGGTTGACTTCCCCTCGCCGGCCGGGGTGGGGGACATGGCGGATACCAACACCACTTTTCCCGCCGGAGCCGGGGCGTCCAGGCGGGCCGGATCAACCTTCGCCTTGTAGCGCCCGTAGAGTTCGAGGGCCTCGGCGTTGATCCCCGCGGCCGCCGCTATTTCACCGATGGGCCTGATGGGGGACTGCCGGGCGATGTCGAGGTCGCTCAGGGAATGCGGTTCAGACATCTTCGTCCTTCGTGTCAGGGCATCTAAGCTGGCATCTTGCCGCGCATCTTCGGAAGCAGCGGGCGGGTGGCACCAGGTCAGGGCGAACGCAGCGCCGGGACCAGCCGGTGTGCCACGTAATGGTCGACGGCGGCGTGGTAGCTCTCCAGCGTGATGGCCGCGGTCCGCTGCCACCCGGAGTTCTCTGCCCTGATGGCAGCGGCGCGGCCCATGTCCTCACGGGTGGCGGGGTCGTCGTAGAGGGCTTCGAGGGCGTCGGCCCAGTCCGCGGCGTGGTGCCCCTCCACCAGGAGCCCGGTCCGGCCATGGCAGATCGCCCGGGAGAGTCCGCCCACCCTGGTGCCGACCACAGGCGTCCCGCAGGCCTGCGCCTCCAGGGCCACCAGCCCGAACGACTCGCTGTAGGAAGGCATCACCACGACGTCGGCGGACCTGAACCAGGAGGCCAGTTCCGGTGCCCGGACCGGGGCAAGCTGCGTGACGACGTCGTCCATTCCGGCCTCCGCGATCAGCTGGCGGAGGTTGAAGTCCTTGCTGCCGCTGGGCGCCCCCAGGATGGTCAGCCGAAGCTCGATCTCAGGACGGCGGGTGCGCAACAGGGCCGCCGCCTTGAGCAGCACCTGCGGGCCCTTCAACCGCTGGATGCGGCCGGCAAACACGAGATGGAACGTGTTCGGCGCCACCCCGTGTTCGGCCCGGGACCGCGCCCGGAAAGCCGGCGTGAACGTGCTGAGGTCCACGCCCGGCGGCGCCACGTCGATGATGTCGAAATCGGCGCCGTAGTGGGAGACCAGTTCCTGGGCCTCGGCGCTGGTATTGGCGATCAGGCGGGCGGCGCCGTCAACAATCCTGTGCTCGCCCATTTCCCGCCGCCGCGGCTCCGGTTGTTCCCCCGACTCGAGCAGCAGGTTCTTGACCTTTGCCATGGTGTGCATGGTGTGGACCAGCGGCACGCCCCAGAGTTCGGACAGTTCCAGGCCGGCGAGTCCGGACACCCAGTAATGGGAATGGATGACGTCGTACCGGCCATGGGGCTGGCGCTGGCGGATCTGGTCGATCTCCGCAACCATGCTGTGCAGCAGTTCCGGGAGTTCTTCCTTGGGGATTTTCCGCGCCGGGCCGGCCATGACGTTGTGGACGCACACGCCCGGATACGGATGTTCGACGGCGGGCTGCCCCGCCGAGGTGGTGCGCGTGAAGATCTCCACTTCCACACCGGCTTCCGCCAGCGCGGACGCCAGCTCCCGGATATACACGTTCATCCCGCCGGCGTCCCCGGAGCCGGGCTGCTCCATGGGGGAGGTGTGGAGGGAGAGCAGCGCGACCCTGCGGATCAGTGCCATGGCGTCTCCTTCCAACCACGGGCGCCGCTTCGGCGGTGTCCTCGGTGGTGCATTCGATAAAACACTACTCCTCTGTTAACGGCCGTCCTCACGGTCCGCGGCGTGCCGTTGTGCCGCGGGTGTGGCCCTAGCCGCGTTGCCGGCCGCGGGCGGCCGAGGCGCCGGCGTTCCGCCAGAGACTCCGCAAAGCCGGAAAATTTCGTTCGTAGGCGGCCAGGAGCGCCGCGCCCAGTTCCGCCGAATCCACCAGCGGGTGCCGGGCGAAGGCGTCGACGGCGGCCTCCCGGTCCCCTTGCGTTGCGGCCTGGACGGTGAGCCGTTCCACGTCCTTGACCCGCCTGAGCAGATTGAGCTGCTCCTGCGCCGGGGCGGACTGCGGCAGCGGAACCGCGCCGTCGGGCGTTATGGTGCAGGGGACCTCGACGACGGCGTCCGCCGGCAGCCCCGGAATGGCGCCCTTCGGGGTGCCCGCCTCAGCCCGTGCGCCGGCGCCGGTACAGGCTCCCGTATCGGCGCCGGCATCAGGGTCCTGCAGCACGTTGCGCGTATTGAGGATCAGCTGGACGTTTCCCCCGCCCGCCGGGTCGTGCGCACCGGAGAGCGCGCGCATGACCGCGAGTGCCACGCGTTCGTATCCGCCGCCGGCAAGGTCGTCCTCGTCGCGCTGCTCGCCCTGGGCGCGGGCCTCGGCCAGGTAGCCTTCCTCCAGCGACCGGCGGGCCGCGTCCCACATGCCGTACGCCCCGGCGC
>DATCNU010000016.1:0-4199 GCA_036565085.1 Arthrobacter sp. | reverse complement strand
GTGGGGTGCGGCGTATTCCCGTTCTACGCCGGACCCCACCCGTCCGGCAAGCAAGGTAATGCCGAGCTACGCGGCGAAGCGCGCCGATAACACGAAGGCCGAGCATCGCTCTCGAACCTAACGTTGGCCGCGGTTAGCGGTAGCGCGCTCTGGCGGGCCACGGCACGGGGCCGTGATACCCGCAGGAAATGCCCTTCCCGACGGAGAAGAGGAACTGACGGGCGGGACTGCCCCGGATTTCGTTGACTCTCTGACCTGCCCCAGGGATTGGTTACCCGGGGTTTAGTGGTTCCAGGCGGCTTTGAGGCCGGTATTGATGGTCTCAAATTCGATCGATGATTGAGACGAACAAGCCTCCGTTCCAGGCGGCTACGAATCCCCGCCGCGGAGTGGACGTACGCGGTCTCGAATTGCCGCCTGACAACACTTAAATGTCACGACAGCATTCGCCCGCGATTATGAGATGCGGGTCGGCTATGGGTCGAAGATCTGCACTGCCACGGGACATCCCGAACGGCTCCCGGCCCGGCAGCGGGCCCTTGGCCGCCCGGCCCGGACCACACACCGTCAGACGGACCCGTAGTCAGTGACAGGGGACGCGGCGAGGACGTCCCGTGCGCGTTCAAGCGCCCGCCGGCAGACCCTGGCAAGGCGTTCACGGCCCGCTGTTCGGTACAGGTCATACGCCCACTCCAATTCAGCTGCCGCGTCCCGGTAGAGAGCTTCATCAAAGAAACGCACACCGATCTCGTAACGGACCAGCGCCTCCCGCGCCGGGGACCAGGCCAAGCGCAGGGCCTCCTCCTGCAGCAACGCCGCCTCGTGCCACCGGTGCGAACGCTGGCAAGCATGGGCCAGGACCAACAGGGGCCGGAACCGGTCCGCCGAGCCGGCCAGCAGCGCCCGACCTTCGGCAACGGACTGCTGGTCACGGCCAAGCAGGGACAACGCCCAGACACGCTCCAGGCTCGGATATTCCCCCAGTCTGGCCTTCATGGCCTCCCGATCCACGACCACGTCCCGAAGCGTCAAGGGGTCCGTGCGCCAGATCTCTGCCTGAGGAGCCGAGGACCTGCCGCCACTTCCGAAGACACCGGTCGTCATCAATTGCCAACTCAGGGCCATCATCACCTAAGGATTCCACATCCCACCGGACCGGCACACAACGCAGATCCGGCTCTCCAGGGCGTGCTTCCAGCTTTGGCTTCAAAGCACCAGTGCCCGCATCAGGAGGTTTCCACCGGTGACTCGGGCATCCGTCCCCATTCGGCCCAGGACCCGTCGTAGACACGGACGTCCTCACGGCCAAGCAGACAGGTAAGCGCGAACCACGCCGTACAGGCTTTGATTCCGATGGTGCAGTACGGGATCACCTCTCCCGCGCCCGCGCCGTCTATCGGCGTAAACATCTCACGCACTTCTTCGACGCTTCGGAACACCCCGCCCTCGTCGCGCAAGCCGTCGATCGGAAGGTGAACGGCCGAGGGAATGTGGCCGGCGCGACCCCCTGGTTCGAGACCACCTGATGGCCAGAACCGCTCGCCTCGGAATTCAAGATCACTGCGCACATCCAGAATGGTGACCGATGGGTCATCAATCGCAGTCTGCACCGACGTCCGGTCGGCGCGGAGCCGTTCATCTTGGTCGGACAGACGGTATTCGGTCGTAGCCGGCGCGGGCACCTCCGTGGTCCACGGACGTCCGGCCTCTTGCCACGTGTCTCGAGAGCAGTCGAGAATGCGGACGTCGGCATGGCAGTAGAGCTTCATGAGCCAGAAGCCCATTGCCGGTCCATAGCCATAGAAGACCACCGTTGAGTCCGGGGCAATCCCGGAACCGGCGATCAGCTCTTGAACAGCGGTCTTGTCGACGAGCTGGTAGTTGCCGTCCTTCAAGTCCCGGTAGACGTTCCACAGAACAGCACCCTCGATGTGCCCGCGGTCATAGGCCATCGCATTCACATCGATCTCGATCAGACGAAGCCCTGGATCGTGCAGGTGCTCCGCGAGCCATGGCGCATCTACGAGGACATCGCCCCTATCGTGCATCTCCGGACCTCCTAAAGTGCGTCAAGGAATGGGACGGATCCCGCCCTTCGCTGAGAATCCGCACATTACTCCGCCTCCGGGCAATCCGGTACGGACAGCGGCAAAGACGGGGGTTGCCGGGAACAATGTCCGTCTTCTGCCGGGCCTGGTCATGATGAAAAATGAGCGTCCGCGCATTTCACCAAGCCCGCCCACAGCAGCCGCCTTCGGCTGGCCGTCATGGCGGCCGGCGGCGTCGCCCTCGCGCTGCCGGTCGGGATTCTTGGGTCATGGGCGTATGCCCCTTCCTCACCCCACCAACGCGCAATCCGGCCACGGGAAGATGCGCAAACGACCGATCATCCAGATGAACGCCGTCTTCAAGCAGATCAAACCCGGCGCCCTCTCAGGCTAGATCCTGGCCCTCACCGCCGAACTGGAAATCCTCGCCCTGGAGAATAAACCAGCACAGCCCAAACCCGTCAACAAGGCCTGGAACAGCCGAACTTCAGAAGGTCCTTCACTGAGGCAACGAAGCACCCAGCCGGAGGTCTTCAGATGAGGCAACGAATCACTCTTCCCGGAGGTATTGCAATGAGGCAACAGGGGTGCTCAGGGGCTCTTCGCCCCTGCCGGCATGCAGGGAGTGCGTTTAGCTGGCTGTCCTCAGGTACTGGTAAAGGGTTTCGCGGCTGATGCCAAATTCCCGGGCCAGACCGGTCTTCTGCTCCCCGGCACCGGCCCGCTTCCGCAGCTCCCTTGCCTTCTCGGGCGAGAGTGCTTTCCGGCGTCCGCGGTATGCTCCGCGTGCCTTGGCCAGGGTGATGCCTTCGCGCTGGCGTTCTCGGATCAATGCCCGTTCGAATTCGGCGAAGGCGCCCATGACGGAGAGCATGAGGTTTGCCAAGGGTGAGTCCTCGCCGGTGAAGGTCAGGTGTTCCTTGAGGAACTCGATCCGAACCCCTTTCCCTGTGAGTTTCTGCACCAGGGACCGGAGGTCGTCCAGGTTCCGGGCGAGCCGGTCCATGCTGTGCACGACGAGGGTGTCCCCGTGGGCGTGGGACGCCTACCCGTCAGGTTCCAGCAGCGCCGGGCAACCGGAAAGTCGTTCCCAGGGGCAATATCAGGCGGGGTCCGCGGCCTGGTCTGTCTTGGGTTCTGCGCTGCCGGCAATGCCCCGCCATGTGAGTGCCGCTGCGGCTGCGGCCGCGGCGAGAAGGCCGGCGGCCAGCCATGCCTTGGCGTGGCCGTGGTCTGCGCGCCTGAGTTTCCGCTCCGCGCGGTGGACTGCCGTTGCGGCTGCCTTCCGGGCCTGTTTGGCGGCCTTCTTTTTCCCCGTAAGTGTCAGGACCACGGCGTGAACCACGTCGGGTACATGGGCTTCCCCGAGCCTGGACAGGGCCCACCGGACCGCGGCTTCGGTCTGGGGTGAGGGGTCCTGGATGGCGTGTTTGATCCAGTCGGCCGTGTGGTGCTGGATGTCCGAGGTCTTGTTCAATCCGGTCATGGTCATCTTCTCCGAAGTGAGTGGATGCCGGCACGCGGCTGCGCCTGGTCACCGCTTGCTTTATGGCTGCTGCCGCGGCCGTGGCGTCAATGCATTTGGTATGCCTGACGCACCGGGCTGGTTGCCGGTGGTTACGACCGGTGGGTTGGATCGGGGTGCGTCGGCGCCGGCCCGGGATCAGGGACCGGCAGCGGGCCGGGAGCTGGATTCGGGTCAGGGGCCGGGCGAGGGGGGAACGGCGTGGTCGGGTCCGGCGGGGTAGGGGCAGGGCCCGGGTCGGTCGGGAAAGGTTCGGGTTCGTGTTGCGGTGGAAGGGTCATCGGGTGCTCCCTTGCGTTTGGCCTGGTTCGGCTGGAGCCTTCAGGCTACTCCCTGGCATCTTCGCAAGGCCATGGCCTCTACCGATCGTTGGCTTTCCGCAGCGGCCGGGGGCGCTGATTCCGCTCCGGTTGGTGTGCGCCGGTGCCGGGCGGATGGCCGGGGGCCGTTCGTGTCCGGGGCGTTGGTGTCAGGACCGGGTTGTTGGTGTGCGGCGGTCCCGCGCTCCACGATCTATGGCCACCTCAACAAAACAAGCATCCGACGACGCCCCACCCCAGCGCCGTGACCCGGCGTAACAGCGGTGCCGACCAGAACCTCTACTACCTGGCCCCACCGGCTTAGCG
>DATCNU010000015.1:0-7144 GCA_036565085.1 Arthrobacter sp. | reverse complement strand
AGTCCTCCCCGCCGGCACGCGGCCCGGCGTGTCAGGCCAACCTCTGGGTCCACCGTTATTCAGACACTCCCCTCCGAGGTTGGGAGAGCAGCAGGAATTCGTCGCGCGAGCGCGCTAACCGTCCCGCAGGACCGGCACGGGGTGCCTTTGGCCGAGAGCGCCTTGACCAGCGCCACGATGGAAGCGATGTAGAACCCGCCAAATGCCGTGACGAGTGACCACGGGATGAAGTTCTCCTTGGCGTCCATGTATTTATCGAGCAGGAACGCGGTCACACCGGCCAGGGTTCCAAGACGGCTCGGAAAACTCACGCCAATCTAATATGAAATAGTCCACCGGACCACGATCAGAGCGGCCTAAGATCCCGAGTCAACAAGAGCCGGGGCAGTCCCGTTCTGTGTGGACCTCGTGGTTAGCGGCCGAGGTCTTTCTCGGCGGTGACCCAGTCGTGCGCGATCGCTTGCTGCGCCGCGGCGAGGGTGACCTGGTGCGAGCACACTGCTTTGTGCAGGGTATTCTCCACGGCGTCTTTCGGGTTCGTTGTGCCGGTGGCGCCTGATTTATTCGGCTCGGGCCACAGGTTGGATACCGAATTTGCACCCCCGAGTTCCAAGCTCACAAGATGGTCGTACTCTGTCGTTTTCATCGCGCTTTGGCCATATTCACGCAGGCTCTCGGCCTTGACCTTGTCGGTATCCGAGGCGGGGGCCGGACCGTGGCCGTGTAGCCGGACGTGCAGATGGTGGAGTCGATGTTGTCCTGGGTGACCGCCGGATCGGCAGCGCCCGGAGTACAAACCGGGTCCGGCAGATAGTCGCCGCTGGCCGCGTCGACAACCTTCGCCGAGCACTGGCCGGCGGCAAGCTGTTCGTCGGTGGCGACGATGCCCGGTGAGTGGATGTACTTCAGATCGGACCCTGCAGCCGAGGCGGCGCCGTGGGGGATGGCCGCGGCGGGCAGGGAGGCTGCGACGGACGGGGAGGCGGCCGGCGATGCAGTCTTTGTCGTTGCCCCCGTGTCAGCAGGGGAATGGGTGCTCTGCTGGCAGCCGGTGAGGGCCAGGGCGGCGACGACGAGTGTGGCGGAAAAGGCGAGGCGTGTGCGGGATAAGTTCATGGTCCTCATGTCTACGGCTAATGGGAACAGTCTGCCCGGTCGGGCAGCAGACGGGGAAGCCGTAGCTTCCACTCCACTGTCCTATCCCGTCGGACTGTTGCGGGAAGCTGCGCCGCGCCGGTCAGGCTGCAGCGTCCAGGGCAGCAAGAAGGTCGCTGTCCGCGCGGACGTGGAAGTCGGCGCGAAACGGCCGGCCCAGCGGGTCGTTGCCGGCGGAGACGGCGACATTGTCAGCGCCCACATCATCTCCTGGGAACGGGCCAAGTTTTACGTTGAACTCGGGCTGCCATGCGTGGACCTAATGCAGGCTGGAGAGGAGCGGATGCGCCGAGCTTCCGGGGCTTGCCGTCGGCGTCCGGGGTGGACTCCGGCTGGTGCCGCGAATAGGGCGCGCGGTCACGGCCACCCCATAGCACCGAGCAAGCCCTGCCTGTCCACCGGCTCTGTGTGGAACAAGTACACGCTTTATTGAACGCGTCCCATCAGGAACTTAGTTTGCATATGGCGTGTACTTGTTGCTGACACCACCCATCAATCGAGCGGTTGCGGGTCAGAGTGTTAGCACTCCGTCCAGCGACAGCAGCGACGACGGCCTGAATGCGGCGCGAAGCAGTGGGCGGCGACATCTCCGCGGCTGGCCGCCTGACCGCTTCGATGACTCGTTCACACCCGATCCGGACGCGGCCAACGTGCCTTGCAATGTCCTTCGGCGCTGACCTGCGTTAATGCTGTTTGAGGGCAGATAATAGGCCTCGGGTCCACAACGGCGTTGCGTACCTTCCATCTGCGGCGCGATCCCCGCTCGCCTGCCTGGTTTCTGATACGCGTTACGGACAGTTGACCCAGGGTGCTGGTTTGATCCTGACTCCGGTGTTGCGTCCCCGCCAGCCGGGCGCTGCGGCATGCAGGGCTTCCAGCTGCCGGCTGCCCAGCATGCCCCGGTTGGTCTGGTCTCTGCGGTGGTGCAACCAGACGCCGACCATGCGTTCATGATCATCTGCCGCCCGGTAGCTGGGGAGCCGTCCCGTGGTGCTGTAGAACTGTGCCAGCTGCTCCACCCGGAGCTTCCACCGCTCCTCTTCAGCTGCCTTTCGGAAACCGATGCGCCACGTCCGGAGGTGATCCAGCATGGCAATCTGCTGAGCATTCAACGTCCCCGCCACAAGGCCGCGGCGCTGCGTCTCAAGCCACCGGCCCAGGAGCGCGTCCGGAGCCGAGGGCAAGCGGGAGTGTGGCAGCTGACCATTCTCGCTCTGATACGCCAGCACATCTTCCAGCCGGCTAATCCACCTCGTGGGGATGCTGTGCTGAACGGGCGCCCGGCTCAGGTGCAGGCCTTTGAGGCCCGGCACCGCGCTTGTGAAGCGGCGGAGCGTATTGTGCACGGCGTTCGGATGGACGCCAGCCAGAGCGGCGATTTTTTGCGGCGTTACCCCAGCCATGTACATCAACAGCCATTCGTGGCCGGAATCCAGCCCGGAGGTTTCGACCGTCCGCCTGGCTACATCATCCGTCAGCAACGTCACGAACATCAATGTACCGGGAAGCAGGCCGTTCCTAGGGGCTCAGGGCTGACAACGAGCGACGCTGTCCGCAGAGTGCGCTCGTCGGACTCATCTACATCTCTCCGGCCTGGCGGCGGGGCCTATTCACCACCACCGAGCAATGTGGCCAATTCATCCCTGGCTTCGGTGTCTTCCCATCCCCATCGCCGGCCCTTGTAGATCAAGCCAATCTGATCGTCAGTGAGGACGCGGCGGATCTCATCAGGCTTCGTTTCCTTGGCGAAGGTGAACTCCTCGGCCTGCTCCGGACTTAACCGGCCAGTCCACACGCCAGGCTTCTTTCCCTCAAGGACGCCGGCGTCACGGAGTTTGCGCCACTGGGTGGTCTGCGAGGAATAGATCCGCCTGCTCCCGCAAATACGCGCGACCCTCGTTTCGCAAAATAGCGTCTTCATAGGCGGCCATGTGGTCAAGTATCGGGGCCGGGGTCCGGGACTGCTGCTCTTCATCAGCCTATCGTCGCGCACGGCGATCAAAGATTGGCTGGACATCGTGAATCAGTTCGAGCGCAGGGAACGTTTTATCCAGTTGGCGGGCTCAACCTCCGCAGCGCATTCGCCCGCCCGAATAAGGACTCTTCGATAGTCAGCGATACGAAGCGTCCGGCATTGGCCAGTTCCCGATCAATCGCCCAGGAAGTCTTCTGAGACTGAGCCGATTAAGCCCTCTGCGCCTGATGAGTCCCGGTCGAAACCGGGAACGGAGGCGGCAGGGTTACTTCGGCCAGACGGGGAGCACGGTCCGCTTGTGGGTGGAGTTGGCCACGACCGCGAAGGAGGCATACCACGCGATGAGGGCTGTCACGATGCCCAGCCACCCGCCGAGCCGCGTGACACCAACGACGCCCGAGTAAGCGCCGGCTGCCAGCGCAAAGAATGTCGGGGTCAGGAAGACAAAGACCAGGAAGACGGCAAGGTTTGTCCGGCGTGCGGCAAAGGTCATGTACAGAGTGAAAATTCCCCAGGCCAGCAGGAAAACGCCCACGCCCTTGGCGGCATCTGCGCCGGCGGCGGACATGTCGGTGAACCGGGCGAGGAACCAGAAAGACATCCAGAAGGCGCCGTAGGAGCAGAAGGCCGTTGCGCCGAAGGTGTTTTTGTTCCCGAACTCCCAAACCCCGGCCGCAAACTGGGCGAGGCCGCCGTAGAACAAGGCGAGGCCGAAGACGACTGGTTCAACACTCCCAGGCAACAACCCGGCATTGATGACGCTAAGGACGAATGTGGTGAGGGCGAAGGCGCCAAGGCCCAATGCAGCGGGATCGGCGAAGGGCAGAGTGGCGCCGGCTCCGGCCGGCTCAACAGTGGAGGTGGGGTCCGGAGACTGTGGTGTCCCGCCCGACGTTGAGGCTGATTCACGGCTCAAGGCTGAATTCCTTCTTTGAGTGAATTGGCGATGGTTTGCATGATGCCGGCATCGGCGAGGGTTGAGGCGTCCCCGAACTCACGGCCCTCGGCGATGTCTTTGAGCAGGCGGCGCATGATCTTGCCGGAACGTGTCTTGGGCAGTTCGGGTACCACGAGGATTTGCTTGGGCTTGGCGATGGGGCCGATCTCCCTGCCCACATGGTTGCGGAGAGTCTGGACTATATCCTTGTCCGCCACTGCCGAGGCACGAAGGATCACGAAGGCGACGATGGCCTGCCCTGTGGTTTCGTCGGTGGCACCGACGACGGCAGCCTCGGCGACGGACGGGTGGGACACGAGCGCAGACTCGATTTCCGTCGTCGAGAGCCGGTGGCCGGAAATATTCATCACATCATCCACCCTGCCCATCAGCCAGATGTCGCCGTCCTCGTCCTTCTTGGCACCGTCGCCGGCGAAGTACATGGTCTCGAATCGGGACCAGTAAGTTTCCTTGAACCGTTCCGGGTCGCCCCAGATGCCGCGCAGCATCGCCGGCCATGGCTCACGGATCACCAGGTAGCCGCCGAAGCCGTTGGGCACGGGCTCGCCCGTTTCATCGACGACGTCGGCATCGATGCCCGGCAGCGGCACCTGAGCCGAGCCTGGCTTTGTGGCTGTGATGCCGGGCAGCGGCGCAATCATGATGGCTCCGGTTTCGGTCTGCCACCACGTGTCCACGATGGGGCAGCTGTTCGCGCCAATGACCTCGCGGTACCACATCCAAGCCTCGGGATTAATCGGCTCGCCGACGGATCCGAGCACGCGGAGCGAAGACAGGTCAAACCGTGCGGGGATCTCCCGGCCCCACTTCATGAAGGTGCGGATCGCCGTCGGAGCCGTGTACAGGATGGAGACCTTGTACTTCTCCACTAGCTCCCACCAACGGCCCTGATGCGGGCTGTCCGGCGTGCCCTCGTACAACAGCTGCGTGGCCCCGTTGATCAGCGGCGCATAGACGATGTAGCTGTGCCCGGTGACCCAGCCGACGTCGGCGGTGCACCAGAAGACGTCCTTTTCCGGGTGCAGGTCAAACACGGCCTTGTGCGTGAAAGCGGTCTGGGCCAGGTACCCGCCGGTGGTGTGCAGGATGCCCTTGGGCTTGCCCGTCGTTCCCGACGTGTAAAGGATGAACAGCGGGTGCTCGGAATCGTGCCCGACGGCGGCGTGTTCGGCGGAGGCTGCCCCCACGGTGTCGCTCCACCACTTATCACGGCCCTCGACCCAGTCGACCGGCTCACCGTTGCGTTTGACCACCACAACGTTCTCGACGGAATGGCCTACGGCGGCCAAGGCCTCATCCACGGCGGGCTTGAGTGCGCTGGGCTTCCCGCGCCGGTAGGTGCCGTCCGCGGTGACCACGAGTTTGGCCTCGGCGTCATCGATCCTCGACCGCAGCGCGTCCGCGGAGAAGCCGCCGAACACCACCGAGTGCACCGCCCCGATCCGGGCGCAGGCCAGCAGCGTGATCACGGCCTCGGGGATCATCGGCAGATACACCGCCACCCGGTCGCCCTTGCGCACACCGAGCGACTCGAAGGCGTTGGCGGCCTTCTTGACCTCTTCGGAGAGCTGGGCGTACGTGTAGGTGCGGGTGTCGCCCGGTTCGCCCTCGAAGTAAACGGCCACGCGCTCGCCCAGGCCGTTCTCGACGTGCCGGTCCAGGGCGTTGTACGCGGCGTTGACCTCGCCTCCGACGAACCACTTGGCGAAAGGCGGCTTGGACCAGTCCAAAGCCTGCGTGAAGTCCTTGCTCCAGGTCAGGAGCTCGCGGGCCTGCTTGGCCCAGAAGGCGGGCCGGTCAGCGTCGGCTTCGGCATAGATGCCAGTCTTCGCTACGGCGCCGGCGGCGAATTCCTCGGACGGTGGGAACCTGCGGTTCTCGTGGAGCAGGTTCTCCAAGGCATCGCCTTGCTGTTGTGACTCTGTGGTTGCAGCGGTTTCTGCGGCGTTATCCTGGGACATCTAAAAACCCCTTAGTTTCCTTCAGTATCCTCCGTGCATTCATCGCCGTCATCCGCTAATTAAGTGATCGGCAGGCAGGGGCTGTAACCCCCAATCAGGATGCTGCGGGGGCTAGCCGGCTCAGTTCACAGAGGCGGCGATGGCCTCGGTCTGCCCGCGGCACAGATCCAGCCGGTGGCGGATGACGCGTTCATTGTCACTGCGGCCAGAGCCCTGGGCCCGGGCCATCAGGCGGCGGACGAGATCTTCGTGATCGGCGGTCAGCAACAGGACGACCGCGAGTTCGCGCTCATCGCCGCCCAGGAGGCCGTCCAGTTCATCCCCCGGCCCGGCTGTACGGGGATAGCCGTCCAGCAAGAAGCCCTCCCGGGTGTACTCCTGCTGCAGGCGGCCACGCACCATGGAATTGGTGATGCCGTCCGGGACGAAGTCGCCCGGAAGACATCCCGGTCGAGATCGCGACAACACCACGCCCGGAAATTCTCTCGGCCTGGGTGCCCTTGCCGAATCCTGGCGGACCAATAAGCAGCATTCTCGTCATCGTAGGACTCCTCGCAGTGCCGTTGTTGAAGCTGTGCGCCAATCTGCTGGCCGGTTTCCGGGCCGAGGCCGACCACGATCGGGAATGGCGCTCCCCGGGTCGCGGTCCCGACGGCGGCGAAACGGGGATGCGAATGTGCTCGGGATTGTTGTCGGGATCCGGAACGCATGGTTGCCGGTGTTCTGCCGGCGGCTCATTCCGTGGTGTCAGGTGCCGCGCCTTCGTCCAGGTAACGGGCGTAGGCCGGGACGGTGAGGAAGGTGGGGAACTCCTCGCCCAGGGCGACCTCTTCGAAGATTTCCCGAGCATCCTCGAACCTGTCCCCGTCAAAGCGGTCAAGCCTGTTGAATTCCTCTTCGAGCATGTCCTGGACCCTGCCTGACGTGACGATTTCGCCACGGTCCGTGATGGCCTTGGCATAGACCCACTGCCAGATCTGCGAGCGGGAGATCTCAGCGGTCGCGGCGTCCTCCATCAGGTTGTTGATCGCGGCAGCCCCGTTGCCGCGCAGCCAGGATTCGATGTAGCGGATGCCGACCTCGATGTTGGTGCGG
>DATCNU010000014.1:0-22251 GCA_036565085.1 Arthrobacter sp. | reverse complement strand
CTACGTCAATTATGCTCTCGGTTACGTCACGATTCTGGGTCTGATTCTGCGGAATCAGTGCGGCCGCCGATGCGTCGTGGACACTTTCCACATCGGATACGCCGCGCCATCAAGGCACCGACGAAGAGGGACTAAAGATATCGTTCGTTTGTGACCATCGATCCATGGGCGGCCAGAGAGCCGGAGCTTCCGCACACGGTTCGAAGGTTTCAGTCGGCGGGATGAAGTCCGCCCTGCTTCTGATCGAGGCGCTCGAGATTTCTTGGGCGCCCGTAGTCGGCTGCGCCTTCATTGACCAGCGGAACTCGTTCCACAATGCTGGGCGTCAGCAGGAGGTGTTTCTCCGGTGGCCCGCTTTCAAGGGAACGGTCGGCAAGTTCGTTCATCAGCAGGCGAACGATGTGACGACCCGCCTCTTCGACGGGCTGGGCCACGCTGGAGAGCCCTAGGGCAGCCGCCACGGGAGTGTCGTCGAAACCGACCACGGCCGCCCTCGGTGCCGCTGCACCGGCTCCCGGCAAGGTCAGCCCGGGATAAAGCTTCCTCAGGCTGTCCAGGGCCCCGATGGCCAGGGAATCACTGGAGCAGACGATGGCCGTGGCACCCCTTGCCGCCAGTCTCCCCCCGCCGGAGATTCCACCGGCAACCGTGTCCGGTGCGGCCACACTGAGGTCGGCAGCATGTTTGGCAAGGCCCGAAGCTCGCATGGCCCGTTCCCAGCCTTCGCGGCGATCATCGTTCACCGGCCCCCCGCCAGAACTTCCGAGGAAGCCTATGGCCGAATGGCCTTTTGACGCCATCATGGCGACAGCCTCCGCCGTCCCCGCGGCGCCGTCAACGTCAATCCACGGATATGCCGAGGAGGGAACACTCCTGTCTTCCCAGGGCCTACCGAACACGGCGAATGGAGTGCCGCGTTCCTCAAGCCAACGTGTCCGGATATCGTTGCGGCTGCTGTCCGTAAGGATGAAGGCGTCCAGCCCTGCAATATCCAGCAGCTGCTCGTACTGACGGACCTCGTCTTCCTGGGAATCAGCACAGAAGAGGGTGAGGCGATAGCCTTCCGCCTGAGCCGACTCGGTGACGGCGTGCAGGAAGCGGTCAAGGATCGAGCCGTTGATCCCGTCGGTTACAGGCACAAGCCTCATGCCAAAAGTCATGGAGCGGTTGGTGCGCAGTTGGCGAGCGGCCGCGCTCGGCTTGTAGCCGGCGGCATCAATAGCTGCTTTCACCCGGTCCCGTGTAGCGGGTTTTACGCGATGCGGAGCATTGAGAACATTTGAAATGGTCTGCCTGGATACGCCAAGTTCCATGGCCAGGCTTGCGAGGGTTGGCCTGGACACGGTGAACTCCTTGGATAGTCGCCATCCGGCAGCGATTTGGCTCTTTCTTTTCCACCGTAACGTGTGAGAGAATCTTACAGCCGAAATTTGATCGATCAAATTTCTTCCGCTTCATCCGCATCCTTCTGATTACAGGAGTATTCAGTGGCCGTTGAGCAGCCGTTCATGCACAATCTTTCCGGTGTCTTCAGCGCGCCCATCCAGGCGTGGTCGGATGCCTACGGGCAACTGCGCAGTTCCGGGGCGCAGGGGATTTACTGCGGAGACGACAGGGTGCTCAGCAGCGCCATCCTCACGGTGGACGGGCGGGCACCGGAGTGGGTGTCCACGCAGCAGCATTCCGCCAAGGTGGTCGACTACATCTATTTCGTACGCGCAGCCTCAGAGGTCGCGGATCCGCTGCTCTCACTGGTCCGGAGCCGAAGTGCCGAGTCCAGCAGGGTGCGGCCCGGCGACGACGTCGAAACACTGACAGGCTGCTCGGGACGCGTCGCGGAGAACATCAGGATCGAATCCGCGCTGCCCGGCCCGGTCTCCCTTGGCATCCGGCTGACGCTGGTCGCCGACAGCAGCACGATGGAACAGATCAAGCAGGGCGAAAAGGGCGCCCGCCCGGTGGAGCCGACCTCCAGCACCTGGTCCTGGCGCGATGCGGACACCCTCCTGACGCTCAGTACCGCGGCATTAGGCTGCGCAGCAACCACCAGCATCTCCGGAACCACCGTAACCGTCGACTGGACTGTCGAAGTCCAGCCCGGAGCTAAGGTGGACGTCGGCTGGTCAATTGATCTGGTTGACGCCGACTCTCCAATGCTCGCAGGCGACGGATCTCCGATCACCGCTCCAGTTTGCACGGATCAGCGGCTCAACAGGCTTCTTGAACAGTCCGTCAGTGATCTAAACAGCCTGCGCCTGGCGCATGCCTCGCACCCGCACGACACCTTCCTGGCCGCCGGCGCCCCCTGGTTCTTCACCATGTTCGGCCGGGACTCGATCATCGCCGCACGCATGCTGCTCCCGATCAACACCGCCATCGCCGCCGGCACCCTGCGCGCCCTCGCTGGCCGGCAAGGCACCGAGACAGACCACACGACTGCCGTCCAGCCCGGGAAGATCCTGCATGAAGTGCGGCGGACTGTCCTGACCGTGGCCGAAGGCGGACAAGACCTGCGGCTGCCGCCTGTCTACTACGGAACCATCGATGCGACACCCCTGTGGATCTGCCTCCTGAATGATGCCCGGGAAGCCGGAATGCCGGAGGACGAAGTGGAAGAGCTCCTGCCGAACCTCCAGGATGCCTTGGAGTGGCTCCGGGACCACGGCGATCTGGATGGTGACGGCTTCCTTGAGTACCTGGACGAATCGGGCCAGGGCCTGGTCAACCAGGGCTGGAAAGATTCGAGTGACGCCATCCGCTGGCATGACGGGTCGTTGGCAAAAGGTCCCATCGCCTTGGCCGAGGTCCAGGCCTACGCCTTTGAGGCCGCCATGGCCGGCGCGGCACTGCTCGAAGCCTTCGGGCGTCCCGGAGCCGATGAATGGCGTGACTACGCCGCGGGCATGGCGGATCGCTTCCGGGCCCGGTTCTGGTGCGAGGACGAACTGGGCCCGTACCCGGCCCTCGCGCTGGACGGAGACAAGAAAGCGGTCGACGGCGTCACCTCCAACATGGGACACCTCCTGGGCACCGGCATCCTGAACGAGGAGGAAAAGCAGACCGTGGTCCGGCGCATCATGGACCCCACCATGTTCTCCGGCTACGGAGTGCGCACCCTGTCGACGACCAACGGAGGATACTGGCCAACCCGCTATCACGCCGGCGCTGTCTGGAGCCACGACACTGCCTTGATCATCAAAGGCATGCTTGCCGACGGCTTCCCCGAAGAGGCCTCAAGATTGGCCTCCGGACTTCTTGCCGTCGCCGAGACCAACCACTGGCGGCTTCCCGAACTGTTCGGCGGCCACAGTGCCGCATCACTGCGCACACCGGTTCCCTTCCCCGCAAGCTGCCGCCCGCAGGCCTGGGCCTCCGCCAGTTCCGTCACCATCGCCGAAGCACTCGAACCCAAGAGCCCGCACCGGTTGCAAGGAGGCTACGCGGCGTCGAACAGGCCATGAAAGGCACCGGCAGAAACTCCCGGCACCGGGAACCGACCAATCTGGACCCGCGCCCCAAGCCTCGGGACTGCTGCCTCTGAGAGGAAGAACGGAATGACGCCTTCATCGGATCTGCGCTCTTGGGCAAGCGGCGACTACTGCTATGAGGCCGCCGTCGAGCTGCTGCTCCGGGGCTTCGGCGGCCGCTTCGCTGGAACTGCCAACCCATGGGTCTGCCCAGACCGAATTACGGGAAAAACCTCGGTTGATTTTGCGTCGATACCCAACCTCATCGACGGCTGCTCAAAGGGTGAACAGCACTTTCTGCTCTTCGCGGCTTCCCTAGCCGAGGGTGTGCCGATTGATTTGGCGGAAGTCATCCCTGGACTCGAGCGTGAAGCGATCGAGCTGATCATGGCAGCTGTCTCCCACGCCTCCGCCAGCCACGAACGCCCGGCCCTCATCCCAGACATCGACGGCCTAACCCAGCCGGTGACGATGCCGCCGTTGTACCCGTGGCCTGGGGACGAGCCAGGTCCGGGTCCGCTTAGATTCTTCAGTTCCTTGCGCGGGGAATCCTTGACGGGACGGCCGGACTGATCGGGGGCGCCATTTCGTGCTGCGATGAACGTGCCCGAAAACTCTGAAAGTCACAGGTGACCCCGATGCTTTCGTCATGGGTGCATTCGCCGAGTTCGAACGCTCCTCCCTGATCAAGGAGCGCCAGCGCGAAGGCCTCGCCTTGGCCAAGCAACGCGAGGTCTACAAGGGGCAAGCGGACCTCGGGGCGCGAGCTGGCGCGTCGTGCAGCGGCCGGCATCCCCACATCCCAGCTCGCCCGCGAGTACGGGATCAGCCGGAAAACTGTGCACCAGTACCTGCAACGTAACCCTGCCGTACGGTCAGAACCGCCAATCCGGACTGTGAATTAACCGCCATTCCCAACGAAGAGTCACACAAACCCCATTCCCGCGAGACTGTTCCGAAACAGTCCACAAAACCTGTCGTTTCCGCACCCAAATGCGGCATGGGGGAGCCCAAAATGTCTGGTTGGGCACAGTATTCCCCAAGCAACGCCATAATGACCTAAACTGCTTCACTGAGGTGCCTGAAATGGGGCAGCGCAGCAACGAAAGTGGACCACGCTATGGCTACCGATTACGACGCTCCACGTAAGACAGAAGAAGATTCTCCGGCGGAATCGCTGGAGGCTCTTCAGGCATCCCGTAGCGGTAATGCCCAGACCGCAGTTATCGACGTCGACGAGAACGATACTGCCGAAGGCATTGACCTGCCCGGCGCGGATCTCTCCAACGAAGAACTGACTGTCACTGTTGTTCCCGAGCAATCCGATGAATTCACCTGTTCGTCCTGCTTCCTGGTCCGCCACCGGTCCCAGATTGCCCGCGAAAAGAACGGTCTGAAGTACTGCCGCGAATGCGAAGGCTGACAGCCGCCCCCGTTCCGGGTCTTCACCCTGGATGGACCGGGAGCAGGAACACAGCTGGTGGTGGACGTAGCGCACTTCCGGAGAGGGACCGCGCCGCCGGCCACCGCCTGTAGCAAGGTCAGTCGGGAACCACCAGCGCAGGGGTGTCCTTGCGGAGCGTTTCGCCCTGGAAGAACCCCGGCCGGACCCTGGCCATCACCGCCATGAATACCGCGCCCAGGGCCAGGATGCCCACGCCAAGTATGAAGACCAGACCCACCCCGAACACTTCCGAGCCGCTGCCGAAGTCCGGTGACCAGCTGTCAGCTGCCGTCTGAAGGAACACCAGGGTAAGGACCAGCCCGCCGATAACCGGGAAGAGCAGGCGCATGAAGAAGTTGCGGGCGCTGCCGAACACGCTGTGCCGGAAATACCACGCGCAGGCGAATGCGGTCAGGGCGTAATAGAAGCAGATCATCAGGCCCAGCGCCAGGATGGTGTCGTTGAGGACGTTTTCGCTGAGCACTTTCATGACAGCGTAGAACCCGCCGGAGATCAGACCGGCCATGATGGTGGCGAAGCCCGGGGATCCGAAGCGCTTGCTGACAGTTGAGAACCGCTGAGGCAGCGCACCGTAGTGCCCCATGGCCAGCATGCTGCGGGCCGGGGAGGCCATGGTGGACTGCAGGGACGAGGCGGTGCCTGCGAGCACGGCCAGGGACATCAGGATGGCCAGCGGACCCATCACGGGCGAAGCCAGTGCGGTAAAGATGTTGGACTGGTTGTCCGGGTTGTTGAGCCCGATGTCTTCACTGCCGACCCCTGCGACCATCATGGTTGCCACGATGACTAAAATATAGAGTCCGAGCACGGCCAGCGCGGTTGTGGTTCCGGCCCTGCCGGCGGTGCCCTTGCCGCCCTTGGTCTCTTCATTGACGGTCAGGCAGACGTCCCAGCCCCAGTAGACGAAGACTGCCAGCGACATGCCCGCGGCGAATTGCTCGAAGCTGCCGATTTCGGCAGGGTTGAACCAATCCCAGCTGAACGCAAGCGAAGTGGGTGTGTCACCGGACGCGGCGTGCGTGAGCGCCATGATGACGAAGATCCCCAGGACCACAACCTGGAAGCCCACCAGGCTGTACTGCACCAGCTTGGTGGCGTGCAGACCGCGGTAGCTGATCCAGACTGCCAGCGCCACGAAGAGCAGGCACGTCGCGATGTTCACGGCTTTGTTGGAGGTCAGGTCGGCCAGGTCGGGATTACCGGACATCTGGGCAAGGAAGAGGTAAAAGAAGCGACGGCGACACCGGCCAGGTTGGACAGGACGATTATGTTTGCCGCCAGCAGCCCCCACCCGCCCATCCAGCCGACGAAGGGGCCGAAGGCCTTGGTGGCCCAGGTGAAGGTGGTGCCGCTGTCAGGGGAGTCGGCGTTCAGCTCGCGGTAGGCGAAGGCGACGAGGATCATCGGGATGAATGCGAGGATGAAGATCGCCGGCAGCTGCAGGCCCACTGCACTGACGGCCGGTCCCAGCGAACTGGTCAGGCTGTAGGCAGGCGCCACTGAAGAGATACCCAGGACGACGACGGCGAGGAGCCCCAGCTGCCCCGACTTCAGTCCCTTGCCGGTGATGCCGTGCGCGGTGCCCGGGGCGTCGGCCGGAGTGCTTCCGGCGCCGCCTTGGCGGATTGTTTGGCTCATGTCAGGCCCTTTCTAGCTTGCCGCAGGCTGTTGCTGCGTGATGCAGTGGATGCCGCCGCCACGGGCGAAGAGTTCGCGTGCGTCGATACCTGTGACGCTGCGGCCCGGGTAGGCGTCGGCAAGGATGCGGAGGGCTTTTTCGTCCATAGGATCATGGAACGTGCATGCGATGACACCTCCATTGACGACGAGGTGGTTGATGTAGCTGTAGTCCACATAACCTTCGCCGTCGGTGAGAGCGGCCGGGGCAGGGACCTCGATGATGTTCCAGGTCCTGCCTGCGGCGTCCTGCGTGGTGTGCAGGAAGTCGATGATTTCCCGGGATACCTGGAAGTCCGGGTGGTCCGGGTTCTGCTGCGAGTGGACCAGGAGCGTCCCCGGCGACGGGATGGCGGCCACGAGGTCCACATGCCCGCGGGTGCCGAACCGCTCCGAGTCCCGGGTCAGTCCGCGGGGCAGCCAGATGACGTGCGTGGCGCCAATCGTGCGCGCAAGCTCCTCTTCGACGTCCCGCTTGCTGATGCCGGGGTTGCGCGCCGGATCCAACTGGACGGTCTCGGTGGCCAGCACCGTTCCCTCGCCGTCAACCTGGATTCCGCCGCCCTCGTTCACCAGGGCGGACACGATGTGGCGGGCTCCCGAACGTCCGGAAAGCTCGGCGGCGATCACGGCGTCCTTGTCCCAGCGCGCCCAGTCCTGTGCGCCCCAGCCGTTGAAGACCCAGTCCACGGCGCCGAGCCGCCCCTGGCCGTCCAGGACAAACGTGGGGCCGATGTCCCGCATCCATGCATCGTTGAGCGGGGCAGCGAGCACCTCGATGTCCGGGTGGAGAAAGCGTGCCGCGATACCGACGTCGCCCGGGTCCACCACCATGGTGACCGGTTCAAATCCGACGGCGGCGTTGGCGACCGCTGCCCAGGCGGACCGGGCTGCGCGGGCGGATTCGTCGGTGTCGCCCAGGGTGTATCCGCGGGTGGGGAAGGCCATCCAGAGCCGCTCCTGCGGAGCTGTCTCGGCGGGCATGCGCCATGTGCTCATGCCGTGACCTCTGCGTAAGCCGGTGCCGCAACGCCAAAATCTTCGTCCATGCGGACAGGATCGGTGAGGGGTCCGTAGGTGTCAGGACGGCGGGTGGCCAGGAAGGGGAAGAGCGTGAGCCAGTCCCGCCGCTGGTCAAGGTCGAGGTCCGCTACCAGCACCGCGGACCCGTTGCGCGGCGCCTGGACCAGGATCCGGCCGTAGGGATCGGAGATGAAGGAGGAGCCGTAGAAGTTCAGGCATCCTTCCTGGCCCCAGCGGTTGGGTACCACCATAAACAGGCCGTTGGCGATGCCGTTGCCCACGATCACCTGCTGCCACAGCGGCTGGGTGTCAAAGTCCGGGTGGTCAGGTTCGGAGCCGATGGCCGTGGGATAGACCACGATCTCTGCACCGCCCAGCGAGTACAGCCGGGCGACCTCGGGGAACCACTCATCCCAGCACGTGGGCAGGCCGAGGCGCGCACCGCCGAGTTCCGCCGGCGCATGCACCTCATAGGCGTCTGCGGCTGCCGGGCCCTGGCGGAAGAACTTGTCTTCGTGGTACCCGGCAGTCACGGGGATGTGCAGCTTGTTGGTTCGGGCCAGCAGTTCGCCGTCGGGGGAGACCAGGATAGCCGTATTCAATCCCAGCCCATCATCGGGGCCGTCCGGGTTTTCGGCGCGCTGGTACAGCGAGGCGTGGACGGACACGCCGTGCCGCCGTGCCGAGTCGGCGGCGAACCGGAAGGTGGGCCCTTCCACCAGGTGCTCGGCCAGGTCCGACGGCCGGAGGGGCCCTTCGTCCGGAAGTGTGTCCGCGGGATAGCGCGAGAGCGTCAGTTCCGGAAGGAACACGACGGCGGCGCCGAGCCGTGCGCACCGTTCGATGCCTTCGTCGAGTTCGGCCAACAGGGCCGTGTTGTCTGCGTGCCATTGGTGCTGCACCACGCCGACGCGGAGGCAGGGGCGTGCGGACGGCATTGTCCGTGCCGGGGAGGCAGGTGCGCTGAGGCAGGAAATTTCAATCATGTGGCTACTCCAGTGAGACGGTCGTCACTAAATGAATGACGTTCATTTAGTATGAACGGCGGGGCCGATTCACGCAAGGGTCTTAAATGAACCTCGTTCTTTTAACTCCCCCAGGGAAATTAGTAAGCTCACTGAGAAATTCTGGCGGACGTCCTCCCGCGCGTGCACCGCAGGCTGATAGCGTCGGTACCACTGGCCCATTCGAGGAGGATTCATGAAAGCTTCACCGACCCTGACCAACAACCTGCAGGCCGTTCTCGCGGACCTGATCGAGCTGCACATCCAGGGCAAGCAGGCCCACTGGAACATTGTGGGAACAAACTTCAGGGACCTCCACCTGCAGCTGGATGAAATAGTGGATGCCGCCCGCCAGTTCGCCGACGACCTGGCCGAACGCATGCGCGCCCTCCATGCGCTCCCGGACGGACGCAGTTCCACGGTGGCTGAAACCACGAGCCTGGCCCAGTTCCCCGAAGGCCTGATCAGTACCCGGGATGCCATCGAGCGGATCGTGGCGGCGCTTGAGGCGGCTGTGGGGACCATGCGGAAAGTCCATGACGAAGTGGATGAGGAGGACCCCACCACATCGGACCTCCTGCATGCATTCATCGCCAAGCTGGAACAGTACGCCTGGATGGTGAACGCCGAGACCCTGAAGGTATCCGCCAGTGTGACTGTTCCCGACGCGGACTAGGGCGGAGGCCGGGGCCGCCTGGCTCACCCTGGCAATATGCGGACATCCGGCGCCGGAACCCCTTCCGGCGTCGGGCCCCTCTTTGCCGCCAGGGTTGACTTTTGCATACTTAAGCGAATACTTAAGTATGTGCTTAACAGTCGTTCCGAGGCGGACCTGGACCTTGTGTTCCAGGCGCTCGCTGACCGCACGCGGCGGGCGATCGTGGTCCGGCTTTGTGAGGGGCCGGCTTCCGTGTCGGACCTCGCCAGACCGTTCGCCATGAGCCTGCCGGCGATTGTTCAGCACCTCCAGGTCCTGGAAACCAGCGGCCTGGTGCGCAGCCAAAAAATCGGCCGGGTGCGAACCTGCACTGTTGTCCCGGCAACCGTGAGACTCGCGGAAAGCTGGCTCGGTGCCCGCCGGACAGCCGGGGAGCGCCGCCTTGACCGCCTCGACGCGTTCCTTGCCAAGCAACCCGAACCGGGGCCGCAGTCCCAGGGACCGCTGCCCACAATTCCACCCAGGAGCACACCATGAGCAACCCCCTTACGCACGCCAGCTTCAGCCTGGAGCGCAAACTCAGCGTCCCGCCGTCGCGCGTTTTCCAGGCCTTTTCCGACTACGAGAGCAAGAAGAAATGGTTCGGCGGTCCGCCCGAGTGGACGCAGGGTGAGTCCAGCCTGGACTTCCGTGTGGGCGGCCGCGAGACCGACGTGGGTGGCCCCGAAGGCGGGTTCGTCTCTACCATGCATGCGATCTATTACGACATCGTCCAGGACGAGCGGATCGTCTACACCTACGAAATGCTGCTTAATGGCGAACGCACGTCCGTTTCCCTGAGCACCGTGGAGTTTGAGCCCGACGGCGAAGGCACACTGCTGACTTTGACCGAACAGGGCGTCTACTTCACAAAGGAAGACCAGGCCGCCGGGCGCAAGGAGGGCTTCGAGGGGCTGCTCGACGCACTGCAGGCCTACCTCGAAGGCCGCTGAGAGCTCAGGCCGGCGGGCGGACAGCCGGCGGGCCGGACAGGCAGCGGCGGAGTCCCGCTGCAGTCATGTCGTCTAGTCCGCCGTCGGGACCTTTCGGAGTATGACGGCGGCCAGGATCGAGGCGGCAACCATCAGTACCAGCGCAATGGCTGCGGTGATGTGGACGCCGGAATCAAAGGCTGCGCGGGCTGCCTCCCGGACAGCCTCGGCGAGCGGAGCCGGCAGCGTACCGGCCAGGTCCGTCGCCGCGGCCAGGTTCTCGCCCGCCCGCTGGGTTGCCGACGCCGTGGAGGCTTCCGCCACCCCCGCCGGGAGCCTCAGGTTGTGCTGGTAGGACGCAGTGAGGATGGAGCCCAGGATCGCCGTCCCCAGCAGCGAGCCCACCTCGTAGCCTGTCTCCGAGATGGCGGCTGCCGCGCCGGATTTCTCCGCCGGCACTGAGCCAAGGATGAGGTCGTTGGAGATGGTTTCCGCTGTGCCGACGCCCAGCGAGAGGATGAGCAAGGCGCCCAGCAGCAGGGACGGTCCCGCGCTGTGGTCCCCGAAGCTGACCACGCAGTAACCGGTGGCGCTCAGGGCAAGCCCGCCTGCCACCACAAAGCCCGGCCGGATCTTCCGGACCAGGGGCACTGCCATCAGTCCGGCCGCCATGGTGGCGATAAGGGCGGGGATCATGGCCACCCCGGCTGCCGATGGCGACATTCCCTCCAGCAGTTGGAGGTGCTGGGCCAGGAACAGGATGAAGCCGTTGAACGAAAAGAGGGCGAGCACATTGGCGGTGATGGCTGTGCTGAACACGCGGTTGCTGAACAGGGAAATATCCAGCAGGGGGCTTGCCAGCCGCCGCTGGCGGCGGACGAAAACCAGTCCCATCGCCACGCCGAAGGCGATGGCGCCAACCGGGGCTGCGCCGAAGCCCTGGGTGGCGATCTCCTTGATGCCGTAAACCACCGGCACCATGACCAGCAGCGAGAGCAGGATGCTGGGCACGTCGACGCGCCCGGGATCCGGATCCCTGGACTCGGGAATGAAGGGAGGGCCGAACGCCAGCAGTGGCAGCATGATGGGCACGGCAACCAGGAGAACCGCTCCCCACCAGAACTGCTCAACCAGCCAGCCCCCCAATATGGGTCCCAGGGCGGCGCCGCCCGAGAAGCCGGCGGCCCAGATGGCCACGGCCAGCCGGCGCCGGTTGGAATCGGGGAAAATGTTGCGGATCAGCGAGAGCGTTGATGGCATCAGCATGGCGCCAAAGAATCCCAGCGCCGCTCGGCCCGCAATGAGCCATTCGGGGCCTGCGGCGAAGGCGGTTGCCGCCGAAACCGCGGCGAAGCCGATGCTGCCAATCAGCAGCAGCCGGCGGCGTCCGATCCTGTCACCGAGGCTGCCCATGGCCACCAACAGCCCCGCAAGGACCAGCGGGTAGGCGTCCACGATCCACAGGAGCTGGACGCCGGTGGTATCCAGGCTCCGCGCAATAGCCGGGAGGGCGAACGTCAGGGCAGTGTTGTCAACGGCGGTCAGCAGCACGGGGAACATCAGCAGGGCGAGCGCCAGCCAATCGCGCCAGGCAGCCTTGGAGTCATTGGAAGCTGCACGTGCCCCCGGGCGGGCCGGACGGTTGATGCCTGCTTTTGCCACCTGGGCATCCTGCGTGCCGATGCCCTCCGGGCCGGCACCATGAAGGGAGTTCCTGGACAGGGTCATGAGATAACTATACCGTCTGGACGGTATAGTTATGAATTCCGGACCCTGAACCGTGCATGATGGGAACCATGGCCAGAAAACCCGTAGCCCGCGACGCCGTCCTTGACGCTTTCGAGTCCCTCCTGATTGAAGTGGGTGAGCGCGCCGCCACCCTGGATGCGGTGGCCCGGCGGGCGGGCGTCTCCAAGGGCGGGCTGCTGTACCACTTCCCCAACAAGGAAGCCCTGATTGAGGTCCTTCTCGACAGGCTGGACGAGCTCGCGGCGGCGGACGCCGACTCTATGGCAGCCGCCGAGGAAGGGGCGGCCGCCTACTTCATCAGGTCCTCTGTCTGGGCGGACACCCCGCTGGACCGAGCCATCGTGGCCGCCACGCGGCTCGCCGAGGTGGCACACGAGGAAACGCGGCAGCGCTTCGCCGCCATCCAGCAGCGCTGGCTCCGCGAGATTGCCCGGGACGTGGGCCCGGCCATGGCCAAACCGGTGCTGTACATGGGTGACGGCCTCTACTTCAATGCCATGCTCTCAGTGGGGCCTGCGCCGGCACATGAGACGGTGGCCGACGTCGGCGCCCTTCTGGCGGCATTGGAGCGGCTCCGAAGCTGAACCGGGGCCATTTAGCCGCCCGGCATTTCAAGGGCTTGCCATTTGCCCGAAAGCCCGCGGCATAGGACAATTGGATCCTGTGGTGGCTGTCACCGGCCACACTCAAGTCAGCAAACAAAATGAATATGCCTTTGATCTGCGGCGGGAGAGTCCTGCCAGTAGGTACACGCAGGCGCCGTAGGAGCAAATCCTCCCCAGGAATCTCTCAGGCCCATGTACCGCCGCGGCGAGGCAACTCTGGAAAGCAGCAGGCCGTCCGCCTGGAATGTCCCGGATCTTCCGGAATATCAGGATGGCTGTGCTCACCGACGGTGCAAGCGGGATCTGCGTCAGCAGGCAACGCGGAAACTCTCAGGTCCAATACAGAGCGGGGAGGAACCCAGTCGATGTGGCGTACCCTGCGCCGCCTTAGTTATGGAGTTCCTTGTGAGTATTAGCCCGGCCTCCGCCGCCCCGGCCTCCGGATCCTTCGTGGACCGTCATATCGGCGCCCGCCGCCAGGCCGACGTCGACGCCATGCTCAAGGCTGTCGGCTACGACACCGTGGACGCATTGGTGGACACAGCGGTCCCCAAGGACATCCGCCAGGACGCTCCGCTGGAACTCACCAAGGCCCTGAGCGAAGTGGAAACCCTCGCAGAACTGCGCAAGCTCGCGGCCAAGAACAAGACCGCCGTCCAGATGATCGGCCAGGGCTACTACGACACCGTCACCCCGCCGGTGATCCGCCGCAATATCCTGGAGGGCCCCGCCTGGTACACCGCGTACACCCCTTACCAGCCTGAAATTTCCCAGGGCCGGCTTGAGGCGCTGCTGAACTTCCAGACCATGGTCCAGGACCTTGTGGGCCTGCCCATTGCCAACGCCTCCCTGCTGGACGAGGCAACAGCTGTTGCCGAGGCCGTGCTGATGATGCGCAGGGCCAATAAGGCCAAAGGCCAGAACGAAGGCGCACGTGACGGCAAGACCGTCCTGGATGCCGACTGCCTGCCGCAAACCATCGCCATCGTGAAGGGCCGCGCTGAGGCGCTGGGCTTCGAGGTCGAGGTGGCGGACCTGTCCAAGGGGCTTCCCGACGGCGTCATCAACGGCGTGGTCCTGCAGCAGCCGGGCGTTTCCGGCCGGGTGTTCGACCACGCCGCCGTGATTGCAGACGCCAAGGACCGGGGTGCGCTGGTGACGGTGGCCGCCGACCTGCTGGCCCTGACGCTGATCACTCCTCCCGGCGAGCAGGGTGCCGACATCGCCGTCGGCTCCGCCCAGCGCTTCGGCGTCCCGCTGTTCTACGGCGGACCGCACGCCGCCTACATGGCTGTGCAGAAGGGCCTGGAGCGTTCCATGCCCGGCCGCCTCGTCGGTGTCTCCAAGGACAACGCCGGCGTTCCGGCCTACCGTCTCGCACTGCAGACCCGTGAGCAGCACATCCGCCGCGAGAAGGCCACATCCAACATCTGCACCGCCCAGGCGCTGCTGGCCATCGTCGCCTCCATGTACGCCGTCTACCACGGCCCCGACGGCCTGAAGGCCATCGCCCAGGCCACCCACGGCCACGCGAAGACCCTGGCCGGGTCGCTCAAGGCCGCCGGCCTGGACGTGCTCCACACGAGCTTCTTCGACACCGTCACGGTCTCCGTGCCCGGCAAAGCCGCCGGAATCGTTGCCGCAGCCGCAGCCAGGGGCATCAACCTGCGCAGCATCGACGCGGACACGGTCGGATTCTCTACGGACGAGACCACGACATCAGACATTGTCGGCGCCGTCCTTGAAGCCTTTGGAGTGGCTGGCCCCGATGCCACGGCTGACTCGGCCGCCGGGGCTGACACTGCTTTCGCGCTGGACGCCGCCGTCGAACGTTCCTCCGAATTCCTGCAGCATCCCGTCTTCAACACCCACCGTTCCGAAACGCAGCTGCTGCGTTACATCCGAAAGCTTTCGGACCGGGACCTCGCACTGGACCGCACCATGATCCCGCTCGGGTCCTGCACGATGAAGCTGAACGCCACAGCCGAGATGGAAGCCATTTCCTGGCCGGAATTCGCCTCGATCCACCCCTTCGCTCCTGACTCCCAGACCGAGGGCTGGCGGGAGCTGATCGCGGACCTGGAAGCCCAGCTCACCGAGATCACCGGCTACGACCAGGTGTCCATCCAGCCCAACGCCGGTTCCCAGGGTGAGCTCGCCGGGCTGCTGGCCATCCGCGGCTACCACCGGTCCCGCGGCGATGACCAGCGCAACGTCTGCCTGATCCCGGCGTCCGCGCACGGCACCAACGCGGCCTCCGCCGTCCTCGCCGGCATGAAGGTCGTGGTGGTGGCCACCGCAGCGGACGGCACCATCGACCACGCCGACCTGTACGCCAAGATCGAAGCCAACAAGGACGCACTGTCCTGCATCATGATCACCTACCCGTCCACCCACGGCGTGTACGACGCAGACGTCCGCGAGGTCTGCGACGCCATCCACGCCGCTGGCGGGCAGGTCTACATCGACGGCGCCAATCTCAACGCCCTGGTTGGCCTTGCCCAGCCGGGCAAGTTCGGCGGCGACGTTTCCCACCTGAACCTGCACAAGACCTTCTGCATCCCGCACGGCGGCGGCGGACCTGGCGTGGGCCCGGTGGCCGCCAAGGCACACCTCGCCCCGTTCATGCCGGGCAATGCGGCCACCTGGACCGACGGCAACGACGTCCCGATCTCCGCGTCCAAATACGGCTCGGCCGGGGTCCTGCCCATCTCGTGGGCCTACGTGAAGCTCATGGGCGGCCAGGGATTGACGGAGGCCACCAAGTCCGCGCTGCTGGCAGCGAACTACATCGCCGCCCGCCTCAACGACTTCTTCCCCGTGCTCTACACCGGCGAAGGCGGGCTCGTGGCGCACGAGTGCATCCTCGACCTCCGCGGGCTCACCGCGAAGACCGGCGTCACGGCGGAGGACGTGGCCAAGCGGCTCATCGACTACGGTTTCCACGCGCCCACCCTGGCTTTCCCGGTTGCGGGCACGCTCATGGTGGAGCCCACCGAATCCGAGGACCTCGGCGAGATGGACCGCTTCATCACGGCGATGATCGCCATCCGCGCGGAGATCGACCAGGTGGAGCGCGGCGACTTCACAGTGTCGGACAGCCCGCTGCGCAACGCCCCGCACACCGCCGCCGCCGCCATCAGCACGGACTGGGACCGCGCCTACCCCCGCGAACAGGCCGTCTTCCCCGTGCACTCACTCAGGCAGGACAAATACTTCCCGCCAGTGGGGCGCATCGACGGCGCCCTGGGCGACCGCAACCTCATCTGCTCCTGCCCGCCGCTTTCCGAGTTTGAAAACTGAGGACTGCCACCATGACTGAGAACTACACAGCACTCTACGAAGAGCACAAGAAGCTCGGTGCCT
Source organism: Arthrobacter sp. (assembly GCA_036565085.1). Classification (GTDB taxonomy): domain Bacteria; phylum Actinomycetota; class Actinomycetes; order Actinomycetales; family Micrococcaceae; genus Arthrobacter. The sequence continues at coordinate 6,266 of DATCNU010000014.1, read as the reverse complement.
CCTTCACTGACTTCGGTGGATGGCAAATGCCCCTCAAGTACAGTTCCGAACTGGCCGAACACCACGCGGTCCGCAACGCCGCAGGAATCTTCGACCTGTCCCACATGGGGGAAGTGTGGGTGACCGGCCCGGACGCGGCCGCGTTCCTGGACTACGCCCTGGTCGGAAAAATCTCTGCCATGGCCGTAGGCAAGGCCAAATACTCGCTGATCTGCAATGAGGACGGCGGCATCATTGACGACCTCATCACCTATCGCCGGCCCGCCGCGGATGCCGTGCCAGGCAGTGCCGCCCACGTCAGCACCGACCGCTTCCTGGTGGTCCCCAACGCGGGCAATGCCAAGGCGGTGGCGGCGGCCCTGGCCGAACGGGCCGCGGACTTTGACGTAGTAGTGGACGATGTCTCTGCCGGCACCTCGCTGATCGCCGTCCAGGGCCCGAAGGCCCAGGAACTCCTCCTTCGCCTGGTGCCCGCCGCCCAGCACAGCCTGGTCACAGAGCTGAAGTACTACGCCGCCGTCGAGGTTCCCTTCCTCGTCAGCGGAGCCGGCCGGGAACTCCTGCTGGCCCGGACCGGCTACACCGGCGAGGACGGCTTCGAGATCTTCGTTGGTAACGACGACGCGCCGGCCCTCTGGCAGGCCATTATCGCCATTGCGGACGAGGGGGAGCTGACGCCCGCCGGCCTCGCCTCGCGTGACTCGCTCCGCCTCGAAGCGGGCATGCCCCTGTACGGAAACGAACTGTCCCTCGAAGGCGACCCCTTCGCTGCCGGACTGGGACCCGTCGTCGCGCTCTCGAAGGAGGGCGACTTTGTCGGCAAGGCCGCGCTCGCCGGCAAGAAGGCGTCAGGCGCAGGAACCACCACCGGCCGCCGGCTCGTGGGCCTCAAAGGCCTGGGCCGCCGGGCGGCCCGCAGCCACTACCCGGTCCTCAAGGATGGCGCCGCAGTGGGCGAAGTCACCTCCGGCCAGCCCTCGCCCACCCTGGGGTACCCCGTGGCCCTGGCCTACGTCGACGTTGAACACACCGAACCGGGCACCCTTCTGGACGTTGACCTGCGAGGCAAAGCAGAGCCGTTCGAAGTCGTCGCACTGCCGTTCTATAAGCGCCAAAAGTAAGTCCTGCGGGTTCCCAGGTCCTGCCGGGGGCCGAATTCGGTCGCCCACCACTTCGCCCGCCATAAAGATCCCGGCCACCAGGATCCCGGCCACCAAGATTCAGCACCACGACTTCTAACGCTAGGAAGAACCACACATGGCTAAAGTTGCCCCTGAACTGCAGTACTCCGACGAGCATGAGTGGGTCGCCCGCGAGGGTGGCAACCTGGTGTCGATCGGGATTTCCGCCGTCGCCACTGATGCCCTCGGTGACATCGTATACGTGGACCTTCCCGAAGTGGGCTCGGCTGTGACCGCGGGAGAGACCTGCGGCGAGGTGGAGTCCACCAAGTCCGTCTCGGACCTGTACGCCCCGGTCACCGGTGAAGTCACCGAGATCAACCCGGCCGTCGTCGCGGACCCGGCGCTGATCAACAGCGATCCCTACGGTGCCGGTTGGCTCTTCAAGGTCACCGCCGAGGCCGATGGCCCGCTCCTGTCCGCTGAGGATTACGCGTCCAAGAACGGCGGCGAGCTGTGAGCGGGCGCGATGGCTGGCGTTGATGCCGGTTCCACAGGGGGTCCGCTGTTCACCTCGCCACCGTCCGCGCCACTACCCCGTTAGGAACTGACCATGGCAGTTGGTGTCTTTGATCTCTTTTCGATTGGGATCGGGCCTTCGAGTTCGCACACCGTCGGCCCCATGCGGGCAGCCGCAGTGTTCGCCCAGGAGCTGCGGTCCTCGGGGATTCTAGAGCGGGTCGTGTCGTTGCGGGTGGACCTGTACGGTTCACTTGCCGCCACGGGGCACGGACACGGCACCATGACCGCCATCCTGCTGGGACTGGAGGGTTTCCACCCCGAACTGATCCTCCCCGACGAGGTGGAGGAGCGGCTGGCCGCCATCGCGGAGACGGGGATGCTTCAGCTGGCCGGCACCGTGTCACTGCCCTATGGCGTGAAGGACCTGGTCCTGCGTCCGCTGACCATCCTGCCCCGGCACACCAACGGCATGACCTTCACCGTCTCCGACGCCGACGGCGAGACACTGCACACTGCGACGTTCTACTCTGTGGGCGGCGGCTTCATTGTCCGTGAGGGGGAGGAGGACGCTGCCCGGCAGGAGCTGGAGGAGTCCAAGAAGGAGCTTCCGTTGCCGTTCCGGACTGCCGCGGAACTGCTGGGCCGGTGCCAGTCCAAGGGCCTCTCGATCGGGGAGGTCATGTTCGTGAATGAGCGGGCTTCCCGGTCCGAGGCGGAGATCCGGGAAGGACTGCTGCACATCTACTCGGTGATGGAGGAGTGCGTGGCGGTGTCCCTGAAGCGTGAGGGCCTGCTGCCCGGGGGACTGAAGGTCCGCCGTCGTGCGCCGGACTGGCATCAGCGGCTGGTGAAGGAGAACCCCGGCCAGGATCCCGGATACCGGGACCCGAAGTACTGGCAGGAGTGGGTGAACCTGATCGCCCTGGCCGTGAACGAGGAGAACGCCTCGGGCGGCCGGGTTGTCACGGCTCCGACGAACGGGGCCGCGGGGATCATCCCGGCCGTGCTGTACTACGCCCTGCACTTCGCGCCCGGCATGGACAAAGCCAGCCAGGAGGACCGCGATGATGTGGTGGTCAGGTTCCTGCTGGCAGCGGCCGCCATCGGCGTGCTGTACAAGGAACAGGCATCCATCTCCGGTGCCGAGGTGGGCTGCCAGGGCGAGGTGGGCTCGGCGTCATCCATGGCCGCCGCCGGCCTCGCCGAGGTGATGGGCGGAACGCCCTCCCAGGTGGAGAACGCCGCGGAGATCGCGATGGAGCACAATCTGGGCCTTACATGTGATCCGATCGGCGGCCTCGTGCAGATTCCCTGCATTGAGCGGAATGCGATAGCTGCGGCGAAGGCCATCAACGCGGCCAAAATGGCGCTCTGGGGCGACGGCACACACCGCGTTTCCCTTGACGAGGTGATCGTGACCATGCGCGAGACCGGCCGCGACATGAGTTCCAAATACAAGGAAACCGCGATGGGCGGCCTCGCCGTCAACGTCGTGGAATGCTGAGACGGGTCAGTTGTTGAAGGCAGCCCACGCGTTGAGGGTTCCGGCGAAAACCACCCAGGACAGGTAGGGGAGCAGCAGGACTCCGGCCGCGGTACTGATGGGGCCGAAGCTCATCACGGTGAAGGCCAGCACGACAGCCAGTGCCACGATGACCGCCAGCGCCAGCCACAGTGCCAATGACCCCAGGACAGGGTAGAGGCCAAAGAACAGCGGGGTCCAGGCCAGATTCAAGGCAAGCTGGGACCAATACAGTTTCAGCGGCCTGCTGGTGAGGCCCGCGCCGCGGCGCCACACCAGCCAGGCCGCGACGGCCATGGCAATGTAGAGCACCGTCCAGACCGGGCCGAACAGCCAATTGGGTGGTGTCCACGGAGCCTTGTCAGCGCCGACATACCACCCGTTCACGTTGTTGACAGTGGCAACCGCCCCCAGCCAGGCGACCAGCGCAGAAAGAACCAGGAACGCTGCGAGCGCCACTGCCTGCCTGCCGGTCCCGTCCTTCGTGGCGTGCCCGGAAGGGTCGCTGGATGGTTCGGTGCTCGGCTCCATGCGTCAACCCTCGCGAAGCGCGGACGCCGAGTCAAGGCGCCCCCGGGACGCCGTTCTGGAAAGCGAGAAGCGGATCAGGCTTTAGACTTGTGGCTACATGCCCGCACGCCGCCACACCTACAGAACCGCGCACAAAACCCTGAGATTGGACACGGCCCCTTGCGAGAATTCACGGCCCGCTTTGCCACAGCCGAAGAAATTGAGAACTGGGACAAGCACGTCACGGCGAACCCGAACGGCGGCAACATGCTGCAGTCCGCGGCCTATGCCTCGGTGAAGAACGGCAACGGTTGGCGTGTCCGCTTCCTGGTCCTGGAATCCTCCGGAGCCGCCAGCTACAACCTGGTCCTCGAGAAGAAATTCCCCGTGTTGGGCCGGCTGTGGTACCTCATCAAGGGGCCCGACCTGGCTGCCCTGGAAGACCTCCAGCCGGCACTGGACGCGTGCGCGGCCTTCGCCCGGAGCGGGAAGTTCAACGTCTTCGCGATCAAGATCGAGCCTGACATCGAGGCAACAGCGGAGGCGCTCGCGCACTTCGCGTCCGCCGGCCTGGTGAAGGCCCCGAACATCCAGTCCAACGACTCCACCGCGCTGCTGGACATCGCGCCGCCGGAGCACCAGGTGCTGAAGTCCGTTTCCTCCCGTGCCCGAAACGCCATCCGACGCGCCGAACGTGAAGGCTGCGAAGTGGTCCAGCGGGAACAGAGCCCGGAAGCCTACCGCGCCCTCTATGAGCTGATGGCCGACACCGTCAAGGCCAAAGGTTCCATGCCGCTGCGCAGCTTCGACTACTACTCCCGGTTCTGGGACGAGTTCTGCAACCGGGGCCAGGGCAGTTTCTTTTTCGTCTACGAGGACGCGAAGCCGAGCGTGGGCGCATTTGTCATCAACTATGGGTCCAAGGCAACGTACAAGGATGGCGGTTCGACGCAGAACCGGAAGCAGTACGGTGATTCCCACCTGGTCCAGTGGGCGGCGATCCGCCGCATGAAGGAACTGGGCTGTACCGAGTACGACTTCTGTGGCACTCCGCCCGCCGCCAGGATCAAGGACACGTCCCATCCGCTGTATGGCATGGGCATGTTCAAGACGAGCTTCAGCAAGACCGTCACCGATTTTGTCGGCTGCTACGACTTCGTCGTGGCGCCGGTCAGGCACCGACTATGGGGCATGGGAGCCGAACGAATCTTCCGACGGCTCGAAACCATGCGCACCGGCGGCCAGTTCTACTGACCCTGCGCCTGCCCGCACATCCATCCACGAAGGCCAGCGCATGCCCCAATCCGGCAGCACATCCATAGGTGAGGTAATTTCTGTGAATCCAATCAAAGCCGGGACCGAGCTTGAGCTCGCCGTCCTCAGCGACGCCGAATTCGAGTCCTTTTCCCTGAACCACCCGCAAAACAACTTCATCCAATCCGCCGACTTCACCCGGTTCCAGCGCGCCCGCGGCCAGGTGGTGGAGCTGTTCGGAGTCCGGCGCAGTGGCGAGCTGGTGGCTGCCGGAAAGCTGAACTACACCGCCGGCCGCTTCGGCTACACAGTTTGCGAGTGTGCCAAGGGACCGCTCATGGATTACGCGGACACTGAACTGGTGCGCGCCGTCGTCGAACTTCTCAAAAAGAGGGCCGCAGACCGAAAGGCCGCCGAGCTGAGGATTTCCCCCAATCTGTTGTACGTTGCCCGCGACGCCGACGGCGCCGAGCACCCGGAAATCCTGGACAACCGGCCTCTCATCGCGGAACTTACCGGCCTGGGCTTTGAACACCAGGGTTCGGACATGAACTTCGCGAACGTCAACTGGATGTTCGTCAAGCACCTGGACGGCATCAAGGACGCCGAGGAGCTCATCATGAGCACCAGCTACCGGACACGCAAATCCATCCGGAAGGCCGAAAAGAACGGGGTCTTCCTGGAGCAGGCCACCCTGGACACCCTGGATGAGTTCTATGATGCGTTGAGCACAGCCGGGGATGAAAAGGGCTTCGTCTACCGGGAGCGCGAATACTACGAGCAGCTCCTGCGGACCACCTCGGCCGAATTCACCAAGCTCATGATGGCCAAAATCGACATCCCGGGCTACCGCAGGTCCATCACTGAACGCCTGGAAACCGAGTCCGCGGCCGCGGCAGAACTGCGCCGCGAGGTTGAAGAGACCGGCAGCAAGAAGAAAGCGAACCGGCTCAAGGTTGTGCAGGACCTCGTGGACAGCTACGAACGCAGCCTCAAGGACATCGAGCGGTTCCCCGATTCGGTCGGCGTGGCAACAGTGGCAGCCATCCACTTCGTCTGCTTCGGCGATGAGGTGGTGTGCGTCATCGGCGGCACCAAGCAGGATTACATCTACTTCAACGGCGCCACTTCCCTGTATTGGGGAATGATGCTGCACGCGCTGGAAAAGGGCTACTCCCGCTACAACTTCTACGGAACCTTCGGCATCGAAGGCCAGGACGAAGAGGGGTACGGCGGCTACGCCTTCAAGAAGGGCTTCGGCGGGGAAGTGGTCCAGTTGCTGGGCGACTTCGCCATGCCGGTTCGCCCGCTCCTGTTCCAAGCCAACAGGCTGGCGC
>DATCNU010000013.1:0-10518 GCA_036565085.1 Arthrobacter sp. | reverse complement strand
GGCTTTACCCCCATGGAAAGCGCTTTCTTTGAAACGTTACAGAGCGGGTCGTGAGGGTGTCAAGAGAGCAAAGCGGCTTTTCGTTGGAACGGTTTTTCCCCACTGTGGCCGCAACCGGAGGTGTGTTCCTGTTTCGGATTTGTGGCGCGGCTTTCCCCGCCGCCGCTGGCGATTGCCTAGTCTATGGTAATAGGCGCGGGCTGATGCCTAGCGTTTAGCGGAACTGCCCGTCGGCTTCCCATTCGCCGCCGACAGTCGAGAGCAGCTCCCCGAAGAAGTCATCCCAGACTTCAAGAAGGCCACCCAGGGTGAAGATCATCGGCTCGGTTCGGTGGGACTCGGGGGATGCGATGGCCATTTCCGCCGCCAGTGCGTCGACATGTCGGGAGCACGCACCACAAACTTTAATCGCCGGGTATTCCGCGTCTTCCACCTCACCCAGGCCAAAGCCTTTCGGAGCGATGCCGACGACGAACTTCAGCGGGCGCCGGGAGCAGCCGATCAGGACGCCGCCCGCTAGCTCACCGACGCAGGCAACGTTGTCCTTACTGGAGGGTTTTGCCGGGATCATGAAGCCTGCCTGTCTATTTCGGGATGCCGTCGTCGGAAACACCCTACCGCGGTGAGGTCTGGGTGGTGCTCCGCACACATGATGGGGATGAACACCCGCTACGACGTGCTCGGTCTCAAAACAGATGCCACCCAGGACGAAATCAAGAAGGCCTACCGCAGGCTGGCAGCTATAACACACCCCGACCGGGCAGGCGAGGCCAGTGTCTCCCTCTTCAGGACCGTCCAGGACGCCTACGAGACACTGTCAGATCGCTCCCGGCGTGAAGCCTACGACCGTGAAATCGGCGAATTCCCTCCGGAGCCTCAGCCATCTGCCGAGGACACGCAGGAACAGCATGTCCAGGACACAGCCACCCAGGAAAATGAGAATCCGCCGACGCCCGGAGAGCCACAACGGCGCAAGGCCGGCACCGCGGCAACCATCATGGCCATCACCGTCCTCGCCGGGCTGTGGCTGTTGCAGGAATACCAGCTCTGGACTCTCGTGCAGGCCAAGAACCAGTTCCGGATGGTCACAGCCCAGGGTCTTCCTGCCATCCTCTATGCCGTCCTATGGGCCTTCGGTGCGCTGGTGGCAGCTTTCGGCGACAACGACGTCTTCCACACCACGAAGATCGTACTGACCTGTACCGCCATCGCAGGTGCGTTCGCGTTCATTACCGCCACCGGCAGTCCCGAACAATGGCTCCCGACGCTGGGTACGGGTCTGGCCCTGACACTGGTCCTTGCCAGTGCCGTCAGGGCGGAAGCACGGCGGAGACAATAAACCAGGGTGACAGCGGGCAGGGCCTCCGTACACATGAGGCCCATGAGCAACCCCACACCCATGCCCTCCGATGTCGCTGCCCGCACCGGCGCCGCCATCCGCTCCCTCACCACCGCGCAGCTCGCTGACCTGGTGGCCTCCTCGCAACGAATCCAGAAGCGCGTCCTCCCGCTGTGCTGGGACGTCGTCAAGACCGCGGACCCGGCCCTGGCCGAGACCCTCGATGACCTTCACGCCACCTCAGTAAGGGAGGACCTGCCCCGCTTCGAAGCCCTCGCGGCCCAGCACGTCCAGGCCATATCCCGGGCCGTGAAGGAGCCCGCCGGCCGTGCAACCGCCGGCCTGATTATCGGCGCCCTGATCATTGGTACTCTCACCCTTCTGGCAGTGCTTTCCGGCACCACCAGCCCGGCGGTCCCCGCCTGGGGCTTTCTTGCTGCCGGCATGCTCGTCGCCGGGTTTGTGACCGGCCGCCGCGTCGCGGCCCGAAATGGGAACTGGATGTTCGCCGACCCCGGCCTGGCAGCCTGCACCGTGTGGGACGCCGGAATCGACGCCGCCGCGGCCACGGCCCTGGCCTCCCGGGCCGGAACCGCAGGACTCACTCCTGATGTCCTGCGCGCGCTCACCACCGTCTGGACCGGGGCCGGACTCGATACCGCACTGCTGGTCCCGCTTCCTGCCGTCGCCACTGAACCACTCGTGACTGCACTCCTCGCGGCCACGCCTGCCGTTCCCGCCAAGCCCGCCGTAAAGCGGGCACCGAGGACCACCCTCGCCGCGAAGCGCACTGCCGCCGCCACTAAGACTTCCACTGCCAAAACTACGACCGCACCGGCCACCCCGAATCGTCCCGCTGCGAGGCGCACACCCGCCCCTGCCGTGACCGCACCGGAACCCGTAAAGATGCCCGCCACCGTCTGACCGGGCTACCCCTGTGCGGTGACCGCTGTGACGGCGCCGCACACATGGGCTCCATCAAACCTCCCGGCACTGACTACCTGCCGACATCGCTGGAGACCTACCTGAACCTGCCGCGGACGTATGCCATGTCCTCACGGACCGAAGGCAAGAAGTCAGCCACGTGTACGTCAGTTCCAAGGCCGGCGCCGTCGTGTGAAATCGAACGTTCCGTCGCAGGTGGTTCGCGAAACCGCGGCTTTACGGTGTCCTTGACACGGGCGGGCATTCTATGGAGCCTGAGATTAGAACCTGCAGACGCAATGGAGGCGTGATGCGACCCCTGGGAGGGAAAGCTGACCGGGCTTCCACTGCGTCAGCGCGAATCCCCCTCGGATCCTTCCTTAAGAGCACCTGCACGTGCCGTCCCCCACCGCCGAACGGGCCGTACCCCATGGCCGGCGCATCCCTCAGCGCAAACTAACAGGGGAAAGCCTGATTCCACGGCGAAGGGAGGATTACGGGAAAAGGCATCGGAAAAACAGGCGGCTTGGTGGCCGGATTGGATCGAGGCGGCGACAAGCCTGCGGGAACCAAAGAAAGAGGCATAAGAGTGTCAATCCCCAGAGACGTCAACGCCCCCGCCGGACAAATGATTGTCGCGCGGCTGGAGCGGCTCGAGGTGTGGTCCCTGTCCTATACCTTCATCGGAATCATCGGCCTCGGCTTTCTGTTCACTTTTTACGACATCTTCGACATCAACGTCTCGTTCATCCAGACGTGCATCACGCTGGATCCCCAATGCACGCCGGAAACGGCCCTGGGTGCGCTGCCCTTCCCCGTGGTACTGAACCTTTTGGGTTACGTCGTTGGAACCCTGGTACTCAGTCCCATTGCCGACAGGATTGGGCGTCGAAACATGCTGCTCATCACCATGCTCATCACAGGCCTCGGCTCGCTGTACAACGCCTTTGCCAACGACTACGTCAACTTCAATCTGGCGCGGATCATCACCGGTATCGGCATCGGCGCCGATCTGGCTATCGTCAACACATACATCAACGAAGTCGCACCGCGGCGCACACGAGCCAAGTTCACCACCATCATCTTCGTCATGTCGGCACTCGGCGCCATCGCCGGTATCTGGCTGGGGCTGTTCCTGACGACGCCGGCCACTCCGTGGCCACTCGGGTTACCGTTCGCCCAGGCCTCCCCCGGATTTGAGAACGGCTGGCGGTGGATGTACGGAATCGGCGCGCTCCTCGCGGTGGTCGCCATCCTGATGCGGTTCGAACTTCCCGAGTCGCCGCGCTGGCTCGTTGGCCAGGGCAGAATGCGGGAAGCCGACACCGTGGTCCAGGCCATGGAACGCCGCGCAGAGCGCCATGGAAAGCTCACCGATCCTGTCGTTGAGGATGCAGCGGCGCTGATCCCGCCGCCGTCGAAGGTGCCGTACCGGGATCTGTTTTCCAGCCCGCTTTATCGGCGCCGCATCGTTCTCCTGTTCAGCATGTGGTTCATCGGCTACATCACGGTCTATTCCTATGCATCCGGCTTCACGAGCGTTCTCTCGGCACTCCACTATCCCCCGCCTGAGGCCGGCGTCATTGCTGCGGTCGGAACTTTCGGTTTCCTCGGCGAAGCGATCATCATGTCGTTTCTTGTGGAAAAACTGGAACGCCGACACTGGCTTCCCATCGCCGCTGCAGTAACACTTGCGGGCGCCATTCTGGTTGCTTTGGCCGGTACCGTCATTGCGGTTGCGTTCGCCGGCGCTATCCTGATCTTCGCCGGTTTCAATATGTGGGTCTCGCCCACCTACGCCATGACCGCCGAAAGCTTCCCTACCCGTGCGCGGACCACCGGCTTCGCCCTGGTGGATGGCGTCGGGCATATCGGAGGAGGTATCGGGGTCCTGGTGATTGCTCCATTCCTCCCGCAAATGTCGACTCTCGCCGCGCTGATCCTCATCTCCGGCTTCCTCGTGGTGGCCGCCGTCATTGCACAATTTACGACACACACCCGCAACCGGCCGTTGGACCACGTATCGCCCTAGCCGGCTTGTCCGGTGCTGCGACGCAGAGACCATACCGGCTCGGGTGCACCACTGCCTCCCGGTTGCTTCGGGTAGCCTCTGATTAGCTTCAATCCCCATGCAGGGTTGGGGCAAAAATCAAGGTTAGAAAGGCCACCGGTGTTATCAGTTACTGAAGGTTCAGAGGGGATGGCCTGTGGCTGATCTGATGACGATGGTCGGAGGGTTGCAGGCGCCGGCTCCGCTGGCCCGCTTTGTGGCCTCGGTGGGACTTCGGGATCCGGCCTGGTCAGGGGGACCCCATTTTATGGGGCTTAAGCTTAGCGGCCCGGGAATAGCCCGTCGCGGAGCCGCACACATAAGGAACACTGCAGACGCACGAAACTGCGCGGCCTGCTGCTGAACCCCGCCACAGACAGAGGACCGAAACCTATGGCCGCCAACTACCGCACCGACCGCGCCCTGCCCTGCCCTGGCCGGACCCGGCGACGCCGGTCGCGCCCGGCATCGACGCCGGCACGCTCCTGGCCGGTGACCGGGTCAAGATTGTCAGCCCGCTCCAGGACATCAAGGCCGGGCACAAAGGCGCTACCGGCACCGTTATGTGGACCGACAGAGGCTACCGCCCCGTCATCCAGCTCGGCGACGGGACTGTGCTCACCCTGATCGAAAACGACTCCCTGGCACCGGCCACCGTGAAGGGCCGCGGCCAGGTTCCCCTGCTGACGCTCCGGCACAACACCTCGACCTGGAAGCCCGGCTTCGAAAGCGACCCGTACCTGCAGATCCCGGACGGCGCCGGTCTCGAAACCGCCGTGGGCGCCCTCGTGGAAGCGCACAACAAGACCATGCGCGGGGACGGGCGCGACTTCAAGGTCAGCGTCGAAAAGGGCGTCTGGGACGGACCGGACCTCAAGCCTGCCGCAGCGAAGAAGATCATCACCGAAGCCCTGTCCGACTGGGCCGGACTCTAAGCCGCAAGGTTAGGCGCGGGCTGTCCGTTCCCTCCTGTGTGCGGCGTGCGCCAAACCGACTTGGCGGGACCAGAAGTCGAGCTGGGGCTCCTTCTTCGGGTCGTACAGGTCCTCCTGCTCGGCAAGCGTGAAGAATCCCTGGCCGGGATGGTTCTCCCCGGTGAGCTTGACCAGTGACGTGAGCATGTAGTCGTTCCCGTCCTCCCAGTCCCGTTCGGCGATCAGGACCAGGAGACGGCTGATGTCCGCGCGGCCGTCCTCGGCATTGAGGTTGAATGCCGGCAGCCCGGTTGCCTCCGCGAGTTCCTTGTTGAAGTCGCCGTAATTGGTCAGTGCCTGGTCACGGGCGACCCGCTGCAGGATCCGCCGGCCCTCAGTCGTCAGTTCGTTCCAGTCCGCTTCGCTGCGCTTGGCCATGATGTCCCCTCGTCGTTTTGCTCGAGCCTAGCAGCGGGCCGGGGAGCGATCATTCGACCTCCGCACACATGGTGCTGGTAAAACGAACCCAAACGAAGGAAGCTCCCGTTGTCTAAGCCTAAAAGCACACGCCCGCCGCGCCCCACGTACACGGAAGGCTTCAAAAATGGTGCTGTCGAACTCTATCGAACGCGCCGTCGCGAGCACCCCGACGAGAGCCGATACGCTGCCACCATGGTGGTCGGCGAGACGATGGATGTCAGCTTTATCTCCATCAGCAACTGGGTAAAGAAGGCCACTCCAGCAGCGACTGAGACGGCTGCCGAACTGCCATCGTCTTCAGCTGATACCGCCAGGACAGCTTCTTTGCCGTCGGCTAAGTCTGCACTGGACGCCTTGGTCGCGGTGCTGAGTATGCCCGAGCCCGCTGTCGACGCCGGACAAGCCGAACTGGTTGCGGCCGGTGACGCCGTAAGCGACGATCCGCAGGTCATCATTCTGGAACTTCGGCGTGAACTGGCTGAGGTGCGGCGAGCCAACATCATCCTCAAGGGCGCTACCGCATATCTCGCATCGGAATCCCTCAAAGCAGCATGAGCGCCAGCCCTACGGGTAGAGCTAGCGGGGTGTCCGCACAGGGCCATGACAGATCATGCACCTGAGATCCTCCGCCCACGGGCTCGCAGGCCTGAGCCGCGACGAGGCAACAGCCCTGGAGTCGTCCTTCAGGCGCATCTTCAACGAGCATTACCGGACGGGTTACCTCAAGGCGTTCCTCGCCATCAACGACAGCCACACCGACCTCATCGAGGGTTGGCGTGTGGCCTCCCACTCCGGCGCCGCAGCTGACAGGGATGCCTACAAGTTCATCAGCGACCGGCTGAAGCGTCGATCCGGAATCAGAACCCTCATCGGGCGCATCCTCTGGCTCATGCCAGGGGCAGGGCTACTGATTGCCGCAGCCATTATCTTCGCCCTCACCCAGGCTGCCACCGGAACGTTCTACGCAGTCCTTGGCGCCGCCGGCATGGCCGTCCCTGCAGGGCTGCTCGGCACGTACTTTCTCCACGCCCCCGTATGGGGCGTGCCCCATACTAACGAGGTCCTGGACAACATCTGGGACGCCGCCTCCATCGCGGTCGCCGCAGACATCCTCGCCCGATCCGGGGAAACCGGGATCAGTGATGAAATCGCCATCCTCCGCTCACCCTGGATCGAGGCCGGGCTCAGCCTCGGCGCCCTCGACTGTGCAGAAAGCCAGGACCAATGACTCCCGCCACCGAACTCAAGGCCGGCATAGCTGCCACCGTGGCCTCCGTCAGCAAAGATCAGGCGACTGCACTGACCGATGCCATCAACGGAACGCCCAGGCGGAGGGCAATACCTTGACGGCAGCCCGGGAGACTCTCACACGTTCGCATCCCGATCTGCTCCGCGCTGGCGCGGTCATCCGTGATGCCGGGACCGGGCTCAGCGACTACACCTTCCGCCACGTCCACGACCTCCAGAAAGAGCGCGCCATGAAGGGCCGCCGCGGGCAGATGATCTTCTGGATCATCATCCTGCTCGCCTCAGCATTGGCCAGCCCGGCCGCCTGGATACTGGCCCTCATAGGGGCCGCAGCATGGTCGACCTTCGGGATCGTGCTTGGTGCCGGCTCCCTCCTGTTCGTCGTCTCCGGACTGATGGCCCACCGAAGCATCTACCCGCCCCGCCGGGCCGTCATCCAGTCGCCGCCGGAAATCTCCTTCAACATCTGGCAGGCCGCCGCCGACGTCCACGTCACCGCCGCACTCCGTGCCGCAGGCGAGACAGGCGCGCTGCTCGACCAGCTCGAAGAGACATGGGTCCGCGCAGGGCTCGCCCTCCCGCCGGCCGCCCTCTACGCCACGGGCCGGAAAGGCAGCTGATAGCCGGGTAGCGACAGCGGGGTGTCCGCACACATGAGGACTATGAACAGCAAACTCGCCTCGTACGCCAAAGCCGCCCAGCACCTGCGGATGGCTTGGCTTACCCAGTCCGAATTCCCTGCCAGACCCCTCGTGAAGGTCTCTTTTCTGGACGCTCTCTCTGAGTTGCCCGAGGCGACCACTTATGAGGACGGGCTGGTGCGTTCCTCGCTGCAGGCCATCGTCGACGGACCAGACCCCCGGAGCGGGACGTTTTCAAAGCCCAAGCCATCCACGCCGCAGCCCAGCTGCACGACCGTGTCACAGCCCTGGTCCTCGCGACCACTGACGGCGACAAGGACAAGGACCAAGAGTGATAGACAACATTTTCGCTGTTAGTGACCTTCTCGAAAAGCTGCTTCTGCCCGTTGCATTGGTCTTTGTGTTGGCCCTGCTGTTCATATTCCTTGCATGGATCCTGCAAATGCGGGAAATAAAGGTTCACGAGGCCTGGATGGAAGCCGCCGAACGCGCCACCAAGGCCGGGATCCAGTTCACGTGGAAGGACTCAGCCCGTGCCATCGACGGGAAGATAGCGAAAGCCCTGAACCACAAGCCTCACAAAGTCAAGCACCCATGGACGAAGTAGCCGATGTTGAAGCGTTGGTAATCCAACGACTCAGAGACCGTTTGGACGCCAAGCGTCCCGTCACCCGGAAAGGCCGCGACGATCTGGCTCCGGGCGGAGTGGAGCCCGGCATTGAAGCCAGCGTGTGGGATGACGCGGTCACTGCCCTGATCGGTGACGGGAAAATCCTCGTCTACAAAATCAATGACCTCCCAAACACCCTCCCTGATCACCTACAACCAGATCGGCAACGCCACCCCGCAGCATCTTCTTGACCTCCTGAACAAGGCTCGGCCGGATCAGGTCGAGGAACTCCGCGACTTCCTTGAGTACCATGGCGTCGCGGTGCCCGCCCAGAAGAGACGCATCGACAACGCTGTCCGGACCCTCAACAAGGTTCGCGCCGAAGTGGCAGACCGCAATCCCGAGAACCGGGTCGTCTGGTACCTGGACGCGTCGGAGGGACTGCACCTGATGATCGAGCCCGACGGCCAGATGGAGCCGGACCAGCTGTACATCGCCCACCTTGCCAAACTCCATGCCTCCGGCGGCGGGGACTGGTGAGAGATTTTCCGGGCTCCGCACACATGAGTGGCAGATAAAGAAACCTATGCCGGGTTGAGGAACCCGGCAGGGCTGATGTGGACCCGCTCCGGCGGGCCGGTTCGATTCCGGACAGCTCCCGGTCTGGAACGGCGTATGCCGGGCAGGACGATGCAGGACCCGAATTTAGCGCTAGGCGGGGCCGGTCGACACCACTCGGCTGACTGCGTCATTGAACCTGGATAGTAAAAGCGCGGACACCGGTAAAGACGCGTAATAGGGCAAGGGGATTTCGGCTTCACTGCTGACCAGACCACCGAGGACCGTAGCTCAAAGGAAGAGCCGGAGTGTTAGCTCCGAGGTGCATCCGTCGATGGGTGCCGGTCTACGCTGAACCGCAAATCTTGCAGACTGCGGTTCGTTGCCAGCGGGGGTTGCTCCCCGTTTTCGGCGGCAACACAAATAATGACTGCGGCGCCGGAGTTGCGATAAGCCCCGTGCGGTTGGCCTCCCCGGCAGGGGCGGCTTCTAAGACCTCACGCAAAATGAATGGCTGCAGGGAAGGCGTCCTGGCGACGCCCGGTTCCGGAAGGATACCGGCCTGGACTCGTCTGCCGACGGGGACAGGCAGGCGGGTTCAAGACCCGTTCCTGCTACGAAGCACCGCAAGGTGCTCCCACGTCCGCAATTGTGGGAAAACGTCAGGGGTTTGTCGCCCCTTCAGACAGGCGTGCCGGTTCGAACCCGGCTGCGGGCACGAGGAATACCTCGAAGTAACGCGGTGCGGGAATGCCCTGGAGAAACCGGCTCGTATCCGGCGCGTTCCACTCACAGGCCGGTGGCGACAGCGCCTGACGGCTGTTGCTCACATTCGGATGAACCACCAAAGGTCTGGCCTTCGGCCCCAAACCCCAGTCTTGATCCAATCTTGATGCTTGCTTGCGCGCGTGGCCACTTCTGTATGACGGACCCGGCACGCCGGGTCGGAGACAGACTTGATCGGAACACTTGTGATTCCCCACACTCCACCCCGCCGGCGGAGAGGATCCTTTCGCCCAGGACAGCAATGGCCGGCACGAACGGGCTGCAACCTGATGTCCTGCTTGCGCTTTCCATAGTGTGGACCGGCGCCGGCCTGGACACCCCGGGGCTCAGAGCGGAACAGGTGTGCACATAGGATCAGGTCAAAACAATTCGAACACCGGGGGAACCATGAAGGATTCCAGTTATCGCCTTGTCGGCCATACCGGTGCTCTTCCTGACCGGGTGCACACCGACAACGACGACAGCGTCAGTCGTGCTCCGAATACAACACACTGCAGAAGCTGTATATCAATTCGGGGGAGGACGACACACTCGCGGCCAAATACACTTCCCAGCTGAAAACCCTCATTGATCAGGCACCTGACACCGTGAAGGACGACATGCACGCGATCTACTTGCTCGAATCCAAAAGTCCCGACGTCAAGACCAACCCGGATGCCGCGAATCGTATCGAAATCGCCTGCGCAGCCGCTAAATAACCAGCCGGCACAACATAACCTTTGAAAGCGAGTACTACCATGCCTGACACCCGCACCGGCCTTCCCGCCATTTGGTCGGACGGCCTTGGCCGCGCCGGCATCCGATCCGCACAGGTTCTCCTTGTTGCAGCCCTGGCCTGGGCTGTCATCTGGTCCCTGACCCGGGTGCCGCTGGTCCTGATCCCGGTGATGATCGCCCTCATCCTGGCTTCGGCGATCTCCCCGCTGGTCGCCTGGCTGACCGGACACCGGTGGCCGCGTGCACTGGCG
>DATCNU010000012.1:0-3098 GCA_036565085.1 Arthrobacter sp. | reverse complement strand
CAGTGACGGGGATGAGCTTGTTGTTCTCGTCCCAGACCTGGGTCATGCCGAGCTTCGTGCCCAGCAGGCCCTTTACGTTACGGGTTGCGGTCATAGTCTCTCAGCACCTCCCTACAGCTTGATTTCGATGTTCACGTCGGCGGGCAGGTCGAGGCGCATGAGCGAGTCGACTGCCTTGGGCGTGGGATCGATGATGTCGATAAGACGCTTGTGCGTGCGCATTTCAAAGTGCTCGCGGCTGTCCTTGTACTTGTGCGGAGAGCGGATGACGCAGTAAACGTTCTTCTCCGTGGGCAGCGGCACGGGGCCCACTACCGTTGCGCCTGCGCGCGTGACCGTCTCAACGATCTTCCGTGCTGAAACGTCAATGACCTCGTGGTCGTATGACTTCAGCCGGATGCGGATTTTTTGTCCCGCCATGTCGCCTGACTCTCTTTCAGTTAGTGCTGCTCTGTTTACTTGCGTGTTGCATGTGGCTGCCGAAGCATTTGAAGTCTGAACTACCACCCGCCGCACAAACTGAATCCGGAATTATCCGGGTTCCTCACCTTGCCGGCGTAACCGACCCCCGCGGTCGGGCGTGTCGTGCTTGGCACGCATACAAATCCGCAGTTCCGTTGGGGTGGGTTATGTTTGGTCTTCCACTTGGACCCTGGCACCCGGCATTATCCGGATCGGGACACGAAGAAGCGCTTGAACAACTCATCTAGTATGCCGGAATTTGTCTCCAGAAGCGAATCAGGCAATCGGTCAGTACCCCGGCCTGCCGAGGCCGCCTGCGGGCATTGCCTTCAGCGGTTATTGCCTTCGGCAACTTCCGAATGGATGATAGGGAAATGACGGTGGAGAATGCGGCATCCGTGCGGGAGCTTGCCGGCCGGCTGCCGCTCTCCTTCACCCTGGGCGTCGCCTCGGCAGCCTTCCAGATCGAAGGCTCCCTGGCCGCCGATGGCCGCGGCCCCTCCGGCTGGGATGCCTTCGCTGAAAAGCCCGGCGCCATCGTGGACGGGCACTCACCGGCAGTGGCCTGCGACCACTACAACCGCTTCCCCGAAGACGTGGCGCTCATGCGAGACCTTGGCGTCGATTCCTACCGTTTTTCCATCTCCTGGCCGCGGGTCCAGCCGGGCGGCCGGGGCCCCTTCAATGAACAGGGCCTTGACTTCTACGACCGGCTGATCGACCAGCTACTCGGGGCCGGCATCTCCCCCATGGCTACCCTCTACCACTGGGATACGCCCCTTCCGTTGGAGCACGACGGCGGCTGGATGAACCGTGCCACCGCCGAACGGTTCGCCGAGTATGCCGCTGCGGCCAGCCGGCGGTTCGGCGACCGGATTGCACAGTGGGTCACCCTCAACGAACCTGCCTCGGTAGTGCTGAACGGCTATGCGCTCGGTGTCCACGCACCAGGCCGGGACCTGCTGTTTAACTCCTTGCCCGCGGTACACCATCAACTGCTTGCCCATGGCCTGGCCGTCCAGGCGCTGCGCGCTGAAGGTGTCACCGGCGGGATTGGTGTGACCAACCTGCACTCCCCTGTCCGGCCGGCTACCGGGAAAATCAGGGACAGGCTCATTGCCCGGGTTTTCGACCTGATGCTTAACCGGATCTATGCTGACCCGATCCTCCTGGGCCGCTACCCGCGCCCGCCACTGATCGCCAAACCCTGGTTCCGGGCCTTCGGCAGGATCTCCGACGCCGATCTGCGAACCATCCATCAGCCCCTGGACTTTTACGGCCTCAACTACTACTACCCTACGAAAGTCGCCGCGGGCAGGGGGCCCGCTGAAAGCCCCACAGGACCTGCGGAAGCCATGGTCCGGGTCCCGTTCCACCAGGAGCCCTTCCCCGAGTACAGCACCACCGGGTTCGGCTGGCCGGTGGCACCGGAGCATCTGGGCATCCTGCTCCGGGAACTGAAGGACCGCTACCGGGATTCCCTTCCGCCGCTCTACATCACGGAAAGCGGTGCCAGTTTCCCTGAACCGGAGCACGTCACCGGCCCTATCCAGGACGATAACCGGATCAACTTCATCGCGGGGCATTTGCGGCATGCATTGGAAGCCACCGCACCTGGCGGCATCGCCCATGATGTTGACCTGCGTGGCTACTACGTCTGGACGCTGCTGGACAATTTTGAATGGGCGGCGGGATATTCACAACGCTTCGGGCTGGTGCACGTCGACTTCGACACCCTCGAACGCACGCCCAAGGAATCCTATTACTGGTACCAGGCGCTCAGCCGGGCACGGAAAACACCGGGCCGGTAAGGTCCCGGGGCCCGCCTAGGTGTCCCTGCAGGTCACTGGTTTTTGTTTGCCCGGTTGATGCGCTTGGCGCGGTCAATCTCGTTCCGGAAATTCTTCCTGACCCAGAACACTCCGGCAACTACCGCAACCACGACAATCAGAAAAATAAGCCATCCCATGATGAACCCCTTTCGGTGATAGCAACAGTATCAGGGCCGGAGGGAGGGATTCCGGCCCGGGCCGCTTAGTCGATTGACTGGATTAACCAGGGCAAAGAACAGCCCCACTGCATCAGCAGCGGGGCTGTTCCAAACCTTAGGTCCGGCCGTCAGACGGCGGGACCGTTCGGAGATCTAGCAGACCAGCAAGTGACTACTTGATGATCTTGGTGACGCGTCCTGAACCAACGGTGCGGCCGCCTTCGCGGATAGCGAAGCCGAGGCCCTCTTCCATGGCGATGGGCTGGATGAGCGCAACGGTCATCTCAGTGTTGTCGCCAGGCATAACCATTTCCGTGCCTTCCGGCAGGGTGATAACGCCGGTTACGTCCGTGGTGCGGAAGTAGAACTGCGGGCGGTAGTTGGAGTAGAACGGGTTGTGACGTCCGCCTTCGTCCTTGGACAGGATATAGACGTTGGCCTCGAAGTCGGTGTGCGGGGTGATGGAACCCGGCTTGACGACAACCTGGCCACGCTCTACGTCATCGCGCTTCAGACCGCGGAGCAGGAGGCCACAGTTCTCGCCGGCCCATGCTTCGTCGAGCTGCTTGTGGAACATCTCGATACCGGTAACCGTGGTCTTCTGGACCGGGCGGATGCCGACGATCTCGACCTCGGAGTTGATGGC
>DATCNU010000011.1:0-22386 GCA_036565085.1 Arthrobacter sp. | reverse complement strand
CGGAGGCGGCAGCCACCAGAGCCCGCGGTGATGCCGCCGCGTCCGCCATCAAGGCCAAGGCCCTGGCCGAGGCCGAGGGCATCAAGGCCCGGGCCGAGGCGCTCGGAACCAACCAGGATGCCGTCATTTCGCAGCAACTCGCGGAGAACATGCCGGCCATCATCGCTGCCGCAGCCGAGCCGTTCTCCCATGTGGGCCAGATGACCGTGCTGAACGGAGGCGACGGCGTCAATCGCATGCTCGGCGGAATCCTGGCCCAGGTGGGCGACTACCTCCCGGCCCTCACCACTGCACTGAAGAACGGCAGGGAGGCCAAGGCCAAGGTGCCGCCGAAAGCTCCCGAGGCCTGAGGACGGCACCGAGGACGAGGAATGCCCAGGGACGCGAATGCATAGGGGACCTGGTGCACAGGGACGTTGACCGAAGCCTGACCGGCAAGATCGGGCGCGTGACGGGACGCATCGGGCCCGGCACCATTGGCGAAGTGATGCTGCCTTACCTGGGCGGGACAAGCGCTTTCCACGCCCACCCGTTCGACAAAACGAGCGTGTTCGCTGTGGGTGATGAAGTGCTGGTCATCTACTTTGAGCCGCCGCAGACTGTCTACGTGGATGAGCTTCCTGAGGTGTTGAAGCACGGGGAGCACGGCCCCAGCTGACTGCGACAGGCTGTTAACCCAACCTTTCACTGCGCGTCACACCCCCTCCCCCGTCACGTCAGGCACGGCGCCCACCGTGGAGGAGTGAGGATCGCAATTGTGGCCGAATCATTCCTGCCCTTGATGAACGGGGTGACGCACTCCATCCTGCGCGTGCTTGAGCACCTGCAGGATCGTGGCGACGAGGTGCTGGTGATCGCCCCGTCGACGCAGGCAGGGGCGGAGCCGGCCCGGGCGCCCGAGGTGGTCCATGGTGCGCTGGTGCACCGGCTGCCGTCCGTACCGCTGGCCGGCTACACCAACGTGCGCGTGGCGATGGGCGGTGTGTACCGGGTCAAGCGAATCCTTGCCGATTACGCGCCCGACGTTGTCCACCTGGCGTCGCCGTTTGTGCTCGGCTGGCGTGCTGTGCAGGCGGCACACCAGCTGGGAATTCCCACCATCGCGATCTACCAGACCGAGGTCCCCAGTTACGCCGCCCGCTACGGGGTGCCCTTCCTGGAGAACTGGGCGTGGAATCGTGTGGAGAACATCCATCTGCTGGCCACCCGGACGCTGGCGCCCTCCACATTCGCGCTGAACCAGTTGCGCGGCCGCGGGATCCCGCGGGTGGACATGTGGCGGCGCGGTGTGGACACCGCGCGCTTTTCGCCGGGAAAGCGCGACGCCGGCTGGCGGGCCTCCGTGGCACCGGGCGGTGAGCGGATCATCGGCTACGTCGGCAGGCTGGCAATAGAGAAACAGGTGGAGGACCTGGCCGCACTCACGGATGTGCCCAATACCAGGCTGGTCGTGGTGGGCGATGGCCCTCAGCGGGCAGCCCTCGAGGAAGCGCTCCCGGTCGCTGTTTTTACGGGTTTCCTCGGTGGTGAGGAGCTGGCCCGTGCAGTGGCGTCCTTCGACCTCTTCGTCCATCCGGGCGAGTTCGAGACGTTTTGCCAGACCATCCAGGAGGCGATGGCATCGGGAGTCCCCGTGGTGGCCACAGGGCGCGGCGGGCCTTTGGACCTGGTGGAAAACTCCCGCACCGGTTGGCTTTACGAACCCGGGGACCTGGCAGGGCTCCGCACGCACGTGATGGACCTGATGGGCGATGACGCCAAACGACGCGCGTTCGCGGCAGCGGCCCAGGCCTCAGTCCAAGGCCGTACGTGGCCGGCCCTGAGTGCCGAACTGGTGGGGCACTACCGCAGCGCCATTTCAGGATCTCCGGTGGCGGAACCAAAATTTTCCAGACGGGGAGCAGCACTGTGAATATCTCTGTGATCGGCTGCGGCTACCTGGGCGCGGTGCACGCCGCCACGCTCGCGTCCATGGGTCACACTGTCGTCGGCATCGACGTCGACGCCGCCAAAGTGGACCAGCTGGGCCGCGGCCTGGCCCCGTTCTTTGAACCGGGACTGGACGAGCTCCTCCACGACGGGCGTTCCACCGGCCGGCTCACATTCTCCACCGATTTCGCTGATGCGGCCGGGGCGCAGGTGCACTTCCTGTGCGTTGGAACGCCCCAGGCAAAGACGTCCGACGGCGCCGACCTCACCTTCCTGGTGTCCGCCGCGGAAGCGCTGCTCCCGCACCTGGCGAGGGGCGCCGTCGTCGTCGGTAAATCAACAGTGCCCGTGGGCACGGTGGACATGCTCCGCGGAGTCCTGGCCGGACGGCCTGACGTGCTGCTCGGCTGGAACCCGGAGTTCCTGCGGCAGGGTACGGCGGTGAAGGATTCGCTGGTTCCGGACCGGCTGGTCTATGGCGTGGCAGGCGGGAAGGCAGAGGCCTTCACTGCAGTGACCGGTCTGCCGAGGACAGTTACGGCCGCGCTCGATGCCGTTTACTGGCCCCTGCTGAACGCCGGCATCCCCCGGCTCGTGTGCAACTTCGCCACCGCTGAACTCATCAAATCAGCCGCCAACGCCTACCTCGCCACCAAGGTCAGCTTCATCAACGCGGTCTCCGAACTGTGCGACGCCACCGGAGCGGACGTGATCGAACTCAGCGAAGCGATGGGGCTGGATCCACGGATCGGCAACCGCTACCTGCACGCCGGGCTGGGTTTCGGCGGCGGTTGCCTGCCCAAGGACATCCGCAGCTTCCGGGCGCAGGCGTCGACCTTGGGGGTGGGCTCCGTCGATGACTGGATGGGCGTGGTGGACTCGGTCAACCTCCGGCAGCGGGCCCGCACCGTTGCCCTGGCGAGTGAGCTGTGTGGCGGACTGGCCGGGCGCCCGGTTACTGTCCTCGGCGCTTCCTTCAAGCCCGATACCGACGACATCCGCGACTCCCCCGCCCTGGATGTCGCCGCCCGGCTGGCAGCTGCCGGTGCGCACGTGACGGTCACGGACCCGAAGGCCGTGAACCACGCCTGGCTGCGCTACCCGCAGCTCCGCTTTGAAACATCCACCGAGCGCGCACTCGAGGCTGCCGAACTCGTGCTCCTGCTCACCGAATGGGACGAGTACAGGCTGCTGTCCCCCACCGCGGCCGGCGGGCTGGTAAGACGGCGGGTGGTCCTCGATGCCCGGAACGTCCTGGACGCCGCGGCCTGGGAGGCCGAAGGCTGGACGGTGCGCGGGCTGGGACGCGGCGGCACAGCCAGGGTACCCGAAATGCGTAACTCTTAGTTGCTCCAAGGATTCGCGGAGCCAGAGTTGCGCGGATTCCCGGGCGCAGGGAACGCAAAAGCTACGCATTTCGGTCACTCCACGAACCATTGGCAGTTTTAAATATTCCGAATCCTTGCAGAATAGTAAGTATGCTGATTGAATTGGGTCACCGGGGTGAGGCATCGGCACCAATTATCGACAAGGAAGTGTGATCATGGGAATTCTTGGATTTCTCATTCTAGGCCTGATAGCCGGAGCTATTGCGAAGGCCATCCTGCCAGGAAGGCAAGGCGGAGGATGGCTGGTCACGCTCGTTCTGGGCGTCGTGGGCGCCATTCTGGGAGGCTGGATCGGTTCCCTGATCTTCGGCGGCGGACTTGCCGAATTCTTCGACCTGCGGACCTGGCTGCTGGCCATTCTGGGCTCGATCATTGTCCTGCTGATCTATGGCGCAGTGGCGGGCCGCCGTTCGCGCGTCTGATTCAGCAGCCGGGCACGTGTCAGCAAGGGCGCCACTCCATCTTCGGAGGGCGCCCTTTGCGCTGTCCCGACCAAAGCTGTCCTGACAAAAGCCGTCCCGACCAAGCCGTCCTGACAAAAGCCGAGTGCTCCGGCACCCGAAAGCAAAACGATTCAACCCGTCCCCATTGATATCGCTCTGCTGCACTTTATGATGTGCGTGGGGGTGGTTGATTTATGGGGGATTCCGAGCGTCACAACGGCGAGCCGGCAGCACCGGGGCCCGGCAATGATGCTGACGCAGCAGCGATGTCCCATGCACGGCCTTCCCCCCGCGCGCAGGGCGACGGGCAAAATAACACTGTCCTTGATGCAAGCCCCGACGCGCTGCTGGGCATTGCGGAGGATGGCACCATCAGCATGGCAAATGCCGCCGCCGCCCGCCTGTTCGGTATCGCCCGCGACCAGCTTGTTGGCAAAGATCACCGGACGTTGCTGTCGAAGGGCTTCAGCAATGAGATCATCCAGATCTTCAGGCACCTGACAGAACGCCCGGATGAACCCGTACCACCGCGGGAGGTGCACGGACGGCACAGCAACGGGACCGAGTTCGCCGCCGAAGCTGCCGGGGCCCTGCTGGAAGCCGGCAATGAAGTCCAATTGCTGGCTTCCATCCGCAGCATCTCCCATCGAAAAGCGGAGGACACGGACCTGCATGAGGCCCTGTCCCTGCTGACGGCAACACTTGAATCAACGGCCGATGGCATCCTGGTGATCAGTACGGACGGCAAAATCTCCGGGCTCAACGATCAATTCCTCAAGATGTGGGGCATTCCGCCAGAACTCATCGATGCAGCCCAGGCCGCACCGGTCATCCGCGTCATCCTGGACCGCGTGGACAGTCCGGATGCCTTTATGTCCAGGATCGCCGAGATCGAGAACGATCCTGCCTCGGAGAGCCACGACGTCCTGGATTTCAAGGACGGCCGGACCCTTGAGCGGTATTCCCGCCCCCAGAGGGTGGGCGACCGGATCGTTGGCAGGGTGTGGAGCTTCCGCGACGTCACCCCGCGCCGTCGCGCCCAGGAGCAAGCCCAGCAGGCCATGATGGACCTCGCGGCGCAGGCTGAACAGCTGCGGGCCATGGCTTTCCAGGACCCGCTGACGGGATTGGCCAACCGTGCCGTCTTCAATGAAGGGTTGGCTGCTGCCCTGCAGGCTCCGCGGCTCAAGTCAGTGGATGTCCTGCTGATCGATCTGGATGACTTCAAGGAAGTCAACGACATCCTCGGCCACCAGGCAGGCGACGACATGCTGATAGAGGTGGCCCGGAGACTCCGCGGCTGCGTGCCCACTGCCGACGTCGTTGCCCGGCTCGGCGGCGACGAGTTCGTGGTGCTGTTGACGGCATGCCCGGACGTCGAGGAAATCGCTGCCTGCATTGTCCGGTGCCTGCACGTGCCGGTGACCATCAGTGGCAACGTGCTGCGTCCCAGCTTGAGCATGGGCCTGGCCTCCGTGGGCCGGGAGGAAATCGGCACGAACGAGTTGCTGCGCCAGGCGGACATCGCGATGTACGCGGCCAAGGCTGCGGGCAAGAACCGGTTCCTGCGGTTCCATCCGGACATGATGACCGCCCTGGTCCAGCGGACGGACATGCTGGGCGGACTTCAGCTCGCCGTTGCCAGACACGAGATCTCCGTGGCTTTCCAGCCCATCGTGTCTCCACGGATGGGCAAGGTGGTCAAGTTCGAAGCCCTGGCCCGTTGGAACCGCGACGGCGAGCGCATCCCGCCGTCGGTCTTTATTCCCATGGCGGAGCGCAGCGGACTGATCGGAGAGATCGGAGCTGAAGTGATGGCGCGCAGCATGGTGCGGCTTGGGCCGTGGCTGAGCGAGGATCCGTCGCGGTCCCTCGCCGTAAACGTGTCCGGAGCCCAGCTGCAGGAACCGGACTTTGCCGCTGGCGTGCTCAGCCTGGCCGAGGCCAGCGGGGTGGGCGTCTACCAGTTGGTTCTGGAGGTCACCGAAAGCGTGTTTTTCGACGCCGACCACAGCCTCATCAGGCAGCTCGCCAGCCTGCGGGAAGCCGGGGCCCGTGTGGCGCTGGACGACTTCGGTACCGGATACTCGTCCCTGGGCCGGCTGCAGGACCTGCCGGTGGACACAGTAAAGATCGATAAGACCTTTGTATCCATGGTGCGTACCGGCCGGGAGCGGCTGCCCATTCTGAGTTCCATGATCAACATGGCGCACAGCCTGGGCCTGACCGTGACCGCCGAAGGCGTGGAGACCGCCGTGCAGGCGGATTACCTGACGGCCCTGGAGTGCGATTCGTTGCAGGGATACCTCTTCTCACTCCCCGTCGGCGGTCACCGGCTGGAACTCGCCCTCCGGCAGGCGGAGGAAGCCATCCAGGCGCTGAAGGGGCGATAGCCGGACGTGTAGGCGTGTCTCGCGGGGTTGTTGCGCGGGACGGGTGCCGCCCGTAGTCTTGGGCGAACATTGGAATCTACACGAGTAACTGGTCGTGTCGTACCGGTGGCGTGATCTGCCTGGGTGCCGGCAGCGTGCTGCTGTGAGGGGGAATCTTGGCAGAAGCACCGTCCCGCGATGGTGAGGTTGCTGTTCTCGCCGACCACGTGGGAAAGACGTTCACCACAACTGTGTCACAACCTGGTTTCACAGGGGCTGTGCGTTCCCTGTTCCGTCCCATGAAACGGACACGGGTGGCGGTGGAGGACGTGTCGTTCGCGATACCCCCTGGGGAGCTGGTGGTCCTGCTGGGTCCCAATGGGGCAGGGAAGTCGACGCTGATCAAGATGCTCACAGGCGTGGTCCAGGCAAGTGAGGGCCGGATCCTGATCAACGGATCGGATCCTCGGAAAAACCGAACGGCGACCGCGCGGAAGATCGGGGTGGTCTTCGGCCAGCGGAGTCAGCTGTGGTGGGATCTTCCGGTTCGGCAGTCCTTCACCGTCCTGCAGAACATCTACGGCCTGTCGGATTCGGCCATGCGCCGGCGCCTCGAACAGCTCGATGGCACACTGGCACTGTCCGAGTTCTGGGACAACAAGGCACGGAACTTATCGCTCGGGCAGCGCGTCAGGGCCGACCTTGCCGGCGCGCTGCTTCATGAGCCCCCTGTGGTGTTCCTCGACGAGCCGACTATCGGTATGGACGTGGTAGCGAAAGAGCAGGTCCGGCGCTTCCTCCGGCAGGAGGTCGACGAGCGGGGCTGCAGCGTGCTGCTCACCACACACGACATGAACGAGGTCAAACGCCTCGGCCGGCGGGTTATCGTGATCGACTCGGGCCGCGTGGTGTCTGACGGCGACATCGCCGACCTGCGACAGCGGTTCGGCGCCGCGTTCCGCATCGAAGTGGAGCTCGCGCGCTCAGATGCCCCGGTCAACGTGCCGGGACTGGTTATTGCCGAGCGCCGCGGACCGCTGGTCACCTTGGTACCGGACCGGCGCATAAAGCCAGTGCCGACGCTGCAGGAATCGCTGATGGCGGTGACCCAGACACTCACGGTGGAGAACATATCAATTGAGGAGGACGACCTGGAGGACGTCGTGCGTTCCGCGTTCCTGCACTATGCGGAGCCTGAGGGCCGCCATCTCTGAGGCGGGGATCACCGCGGTGCGACGGACCGCTGTGATCGGCGCGGTGACGGCGATGAACGAGCTGTCATCGTTGGGAAAAATTTGGTCGACGGCCGTCCAGATTGCGCTTCCGCTGTGCGTGACAGTGCTGCTGTGGCGCGGTCTGTATGCCGCGACCCCCGTTGTGGCCGGTGTGCCACACGATCAGGCCGTCACGTACGCCGTGCTCGCTGCACTCCTGACGTACCTTCGAACGGCCAACCGGACCTGGTTCCGGGACGCGGTCGTCCAGCACGTCCACACCGGCACCATCGTGTACTGGTTCCTCCGCCCGATCTCTCCGGCCCGCTACCATCTGCTCCGTGCGGCTGGCGACCTCGCGTATTCGCTGGTGTGGGTGCTGCCCGCCTACGCGGTTTGCCTTGCCACGGGGGCCGTCATAGGGCCGGCCAATCCGATGGCGGGGGCATGGTCGGCGGTGTCGTTCGCCTTCGGGCAGGTGATCGTCTACCTCATCGGGCTGCTGCTGGATCTCTCGTGCTTCTGGACGCTCGTGAACGAACAGATCATCCGCATGGTCGGGTTCGTCCAGACCCTGCTCTCCGGGGGCTTCGCGCCGCTGTGGTTCTTCCCCGACTGGTTCCAGACACTCGGCCAGTTGTTGCCGTTCCAAGCCATCGTGAACATTCCCATGTCGGTCTACACAGGGCGGCTCCATGGCGATTCGCTGTGGTGGAACCTGACCCTCCAGTCGTTCTGGTGCGTCCTGCTCGGTCTGGCCGCAGCAGTGCTGTGGCCACGCGCGGCATCACGGCTGGAGGTCCAGGGAGGATGATTATCATGCCACTGGCCAGCCTTGTCGCCCAAACCTCGGCGACACTTCGCATCACCATGATCAATCTGCGCGGCCAGGCAGAGTTCCGCGCCAACTTCATCGCATCCATCCTGCTCGGCGCGCTGTGGCAGACCTCGATCGTCGTCTTCGCGGCCGTCCTGCTGACCCGGTTCCAGAGCATCGGCGGCTGGTCGAGCGCCTCGGTGCTGCTGCTTGCAGCCATGCGTTTGACCAGCCACGCAGTGACCACCCTGCTATCGGGGCGGATCAACTACATCAGCCGCATCATCCAGGAGGGCAGGATCGACACCTACCTGGTGCGCCCGACCTCCGTGTACAGGCAGATCCAGTTCTACGCATTCGGGGCCAACGCCTTCGGCGACCTCGCGGTCGCGCTCACCATGCTGGTGATAGCGGTCGCCGCGTTCGACCAGCCGTGGACGTTCGCCCGGGTCGTCCTGCTCACCGCGGGCATCGTGGGCGGGGCTCTGATGGAGACGGCCGTGATGGTCATCCTGGCTGGCTGGGCGATCCTCCGCCCGCACGCCGCCTCCTGGGCTTTCCGGTTCCAGGAGCTGCTCGACACGGTCGGCAATTACCCGTTGACGATCCTGCCACGCAACGTTCAAGCACTGCTGACGGTAATCCCGGTGGCCTTTATCGCCTACCTCCCCGCGGCCGCCATCACCGGACACGTCGAAATTACAGGGTTACCGGACTGGATCGTCTGGGGATCGCCACTGGCGGGACTTATCGGCTACGGAATCGCCCGGACGGTCTTCCAAATGTGTATCAACCGGTACCAAGGCTCTAACGACTGACGCACGTTGCATTCACACGGGATTCACACGGGACCCGGGATTCACACGGGACGGCGCGCCGGCTGCGGGGCTGACGGAGGACAATGGTGACCATGGACGTCGTCGTCATCGAAACCCCGCCGCTGGGGGACCGCAGCTACCTGGTCCATGACGGGCACGTGGCGCTGGTCATCGACCCGCAGCGGGACACGGACCGGGTGGAGCGCGTCGCTGCGGACGCCGGAGTACGGATCACGCACGTTGCCGAAACGCACCTCCACAACGACTACCTCACCGGCGGCCTGGTGCTGGCCCGGGCCCACGGCGCAGCATATCTGGTGAACGCGGCGGACGCCGTCGGGTTCGAACGCCAGCCAATATCCGACGGCGGCACGGTCCGGGTGGGCCGGCTCACCGTCAAGGCGGTTGCCACGCCGGGCCACACCCACCACCACCTCTCCTATGTCGTCACCGACGGCCCGGACCAGGCGGTATTCTCGGGCGGCAGCCTGCTGTACGGCTCCGTCGGCCGCACCGACCTCGTGGATCCGGAAGACACCGAGCAACTCACCCACGACCAGTACGCGTCGGTCCGCCGCCTGGTCGAGGAGGCCGGGCCGGAGGCTGCCCTCTACCCCACGCATGGCTTCGGCTCGTTCTGTTCGTCCGGGCCGGCATCGGGTGCGCACCGGTCCACCATCGGCGAGCAGCTGGCCAGGAACCACGCCCTGACAGACCCGGACGAGGACCACTTCGTGCGGGAGCTCATCGCCAACCTCACCGCATATCCGTCCTACTACGCCCACATGGCGCCGCTGAACAGGAAGGGCCCTGGCCCGGCAGACCTGGCGGTTCCGGAGTCGGTGGACCCGGCCGAACTCTCGCGGCGGCTCGAGGACGGCGAATGGGTGGTGGACCTGCGGAACCGTGTGGCGTTCGCGAGCAATCATCTTCAGGGCTCGGTCAGCTTCGAGTATGGCCGCGGCTCCAGTTTCACCGCCTACCTGGGCTGGGTGCTGCCATGGGGCCAAAAACTGACCCTGGTCGGCGGCCGGACCGATGTTCAGAACGCCATCCGGGACCTCTCGCGCATCGGCATAGAGTCCCCCGACGCAGCCCTGGGAACCGACCCGGCGGCACTGGCCGCGGGCACCGCCGTCGCACATTATCCGCGGGTGGGCTGGGCCGAAATGCTGCGCCAGCGCAGCCCCGGGGACGTGGTGCTGGATGTCCGGCGGTCTGATGAGTACGACGACGGCCACGTCGCCGGGGCGCTCAACGTTCCGCTGCATGAACTGCTTTCACGAATAGACGAGGTGCCCGCGGGGAAGGTGTGGGTCCACTGCGCGTCGGGCTACCGGTCGGGGGTCGCGGCGAGCCTGCTGCAGCGGGCCGGCAGGGACGTGGTCCACGTGGATGCGAAGTACAGGTCCGCCGCCCATCTTGAGGTGTGAGGGATATCATAGCCTTGCGTCTGCACCCTGGTCTCGGGTGGCCACGTCCCGGTAACGGGTCCGCGGTGAACGGCGCGCCTAGGGGGAAGGACCCGCGTGTCTCAGACTGGTCTTCTGGAGCAGCGGCCCGCCGCCGGTAGCAGCAAGGCCCCGCTGGGACGGCTGATCCTGCTGGCCGGTGCCGTGGTTGCCGCGCTCGGAGTGTATTTCGCAGCCAACAGCGGCACAACCCCGGCCGTCGTGGCCGGCGACGTCGCCATCCTCGTGTCAGCCCTGTTGGCCGGCACCAGCTGCGCCCGGGCGGCGCTGCAGGGTGGAGAAAATGCCAGGGCATGGGCGTTCATGGCCACGGCCGCTTTCATTTGGGCGTCAGGGCAGGCACTTTGGACTTACTACGGGCTCGCCTATGACCACATCTATCCTTTCCCGTCCCCGGCCGACGCCCTTTTCCTCGCCTATTCCGTACCGGCCGCCGTTGCCCTGTTTGCCTTTAAGCGGCACAACAGCGGCCGGGTGGCCCTCTTACGGATGCTCCTCGATGCTGCCGTCATTGCCGGTTCGGTGCTGGTGGTCAGCTGGTACGTGGTCCTGGGGCCCGTATTCGGCGCAGAGAATAGCGACAGCCTCACCCGCCTGACGAGTCTGGGGTACCCGGTGGTGGACGTGGTCATCACGTCCCTGGTGCTTGTGCTGGCGATGCGCCGGCAGCCGGGCGAGCGGCTGCCGTGGCTGTGCTTGGGCGGAGGGCTGGTGGTCCTGACCGTCACTGACAGTGCCTACGTCCGGCTGACGTTCCAGGATGTCTCAGGGGTGACCGGCTCTCCCGTGGCACTGGGCTGGATCATTGCGTTCCTCCTGATTGCCCTGGCACCCCTTTTGCCGTCTGCGGAGAATCCGCGTCGGGACCGCCGGGCGTACGCGCTGGCCCTTGAGCTCGTGCCGTATGTGCCGCTCATGGCCGGCGTGATCCTGGTTGCGGCCCCGCACGTTAACGAACTGGGTCCATTCCTGGTGGTCGTGGGCCGGGTGACCCTGGTTGTTGTGCTGGTGCGGCAAGTGCTGATCATCATCGAGAACATCACCCTGACCAGCGGCCTGGAGCATGAGGTTGCCGCACGGACGCAGGAGCTCATGGGCCTCGCGGCGATCGTCAACTCCTCTGGCGACGCCATCTTCGGCACCGATCAGGCGGGCATTGTCACCAGCTGGAACCCGGGTTCGGAACGCCAGTACGGCTACACAGCGCAGGAAGTGATCGGCCGCGATGCCCGCTTCCTCCTCACGCCCGCCAACATGGCCGACGACCTGGAGGCGTTCGGGCAGCTCACGGACAGGGAATCCTTGAGCTACGAAACCGAGCAGCTGAAGAAGGACGGGACCCCCTTTCCGGTGTCCCTGACCATCTCCGTCATCCGCGAGGGCGGGCAGGTCCGTGGTACCGCGACCATTGCCCGCGACATCACGCAGCGCCGGGCCGCGGAGCAGGAGCTGCAGGCGGCACGCGAGGCCGCACTGGAATCCAGCCGGCTGAAGTCTGAATTCCTGGCCACCATGAGCCATGAGATCCGCACCCCCATGAACGGGGTTGTCGGCCTGACCGCGCTGCTGCTGGAGACGCCCCTGAACGAGACACAGCAACAGTACGCCCAGGGCGTCAAGACCGCCGGTGAAGCGCTCCTGGCCCTCATCAATGACATCCTGGACTTCTCCAAACTGGAGGCCGGAAAGGTTGACCTGGACGTCAGGCCCTTCGACCCGCGGCTCCTGGTGGAGGAAGTGGCGGGGCTGCTGGCCGAGGGCGCGCAGGCCAAGCAGCTGGAACTGATCGCCTATTGCGACCCCGACGTTCCGGCCCGGCTGCAGGGCGACGCCGGCCGGATCCGCCAGGTCCTCCTGAACCTGGCGTCCAACGCGGTCAAGTTCACATCCTCCGGAGAGGTTTCCATCCGCGTGCGGGCGGTCGTCCACGAGGAGGCCGGCCACGGAAACGGCAGCAGGGGCCCGGCCACAGCCGACGTGCACTTCGAAGTCCGCGATACGGGCATCGGCATTGACCCGGCCGACCATTCGCGCCTGTTCGAGTCCTTCTCCCAGGCCGACGCGTCCACCACCCGCCGCTACGGCGGGACGGGCCTGGGGCTGGCCATCTGCAGCCGGCTGACCGAGGCCATGGACGGCGAGATCGGGCTGGAAAGCGTGCCGCTGGAAGGCAGCACATTCTGGTTCCGGATTCCGCTCCCGGTGGCTCCGCACTCCAACGCGCCCATCCCTGCCGCCGGATTCCTCAACGGGCTCCGCGTGCTGGTGGTTGACGACAACGCCACCAACCGGCTGGTCCTGGAATCGCAGCTCCGCGGCTGGCGGCTGCTGCCCGAAGCCGTGCCGGACGCCCGGTCCGCACTGGCACGGGCCAGGGAAGCCGCCGCTGCCGGGGAGCCCTTCGACCTCGCTGTCCTGGATCTCTGCATGCCGGACGTTGACGGCCTGGAACTTGCCCGCGGGATCAAGTCCGACGCCGGACTGGCCAACATCGAGCTGATCATGCTGACCTCCACCATGCAGGTCAACGCCGCCGAGATCGCCGGGGCAGGCGTCCGCGAATGGCTCATGAAGCCTGTCCGCAGTTCCGAGTTCTACAACCGCCTGGTCCGCCTCATGTCCACGAGGGAGACGGCGCTCCACTCCGCCAGGGCGTCAGCATCGGCCCATCCGTCGGCACCTGCTGCCTTGGAGGGGGCCGCGGCTGATCCATACCGCGGCCGCATCCTGGTGGTGGAGGACAACGAGGTGAACCAGCTGGTGGCCCGCGCCACCGTGAAGAAGTTCGGCTACGCAGTTGACGTGGTGGCCAACGGCGCGGACGCCGTTGCCGCCACGGCGTCCGGCAGTTACTCGGCCGTTCTGATGGATTGCCACATGCCGGTGATGGACGGCTTCGAAGCCACCCGGGTCATCCGTCTCCGCGACGGGAAGCACAGCCACCTCCCCATCATCGCCATGACGGCCGGAGCCCTGGATGGCGACCGTGAACGGTGCCTGGCCGCGGGTATGGATGACTACCTCTCCAAGCCGGTGGATGCAGCGGAACTCGAGGCGGCACTGGCCCGCTGGGCTCCCGAGCCTGCGAGTAACGGCCGGCGCCCGCCGTCGGTGGACCCGGAACGGCTGGCCATGCTGCGTGAGCTGGGCCCCGAGGACGGCATGGGCCTGCTGCCCGCGGCAGCAGAGGCGTTCCGCCGGGACGTTCCCGCCCGGCTTGCCGCGCTGCGCCGGGCAATCGACGACGGCGGCGGGCAGCCTTTGTCGCAGGCGGCCCATGCGCTGAAGGGGGCGGCGGCCAACATCGGGGCAACAGCCGTGGCCGGTCTGTGCGGCGAGCTGGAGATGATGGGACGCAAAGGAAACCACGATGGCGGTCCGCGGCTGCTCAGCCGGCTGGAAAGGGAGCTGGAACTGGTGGACACGGAACTCGATGATGCCCTGGCGGTGGCGAGTTGAAAGTCCTGGTGGCGGACGACGATCCGGGCTCGCTCCTGGTGGCGAAGGCCGCCGTCGAGCGTTATGGCCATGTGTGCGTGGCAGCCGCGGACGGCGACGAGGCGTGGAAGCTGTACCTGGAGCACCAGCCGGACGTGGTTGTCACCGACTGGATGATGCCCGGGATGGACGGCCTCGCGCTGTGCCGGGCCATCCGGGCGCAAGAGGCCGACCTGTACACGTACATCGTCATGCTGACCTCGCAGGGCTCCCGGGACGATGTGCTGGCCGGGCTCGAAGCCGGTGCGGACGACTACGTCACCAAACCGCTGGACCCGTTTGTCCTGCACGCCCGGCTGTTGGTCGCGCTGCGGGTGACCACCCTGCACGCCGATCTGGCACATTACCGGAAGGTGCTCTCGGAGCAGGCGCGCACGGATCCGCTGACCGGCCTGCACAACAGGCTGAAGCTCTCCGAGGACCTGGAGCAGCTGCATGCGCGCAGTGAGCGGTACGCGGAGGAATACTGCCTGGCCATGTGCGATGTGGACAACTTCAAAAGCTACAACGACATTTACGGCCACCAGGCGGGCGACCTTGCACTGCGGGCCGTGGCGGCCGCGCTGGTGGGCCAGGCACGGCAGAGTGACGGTGTGTATCGGTTCGGTGGTGAAGAGTTCCTGCTCGTCCTGCCGGGCCAGACGCAGGCGCGAGCCAGGGTGTTCATGGAACGGGCGCTGGACAGCGTCCGCGAGCTGGAGATCGACCACACCGGCGACCCCGCGGGCCGGCTCACGCTGAGTGCCGGGATCTCCGCATTCACCCCAAACCACAGAGTCGAGGCCGACCAGCTGCTGGGCGAGGCCGACGCCGCGCTCTACGCGGCCAAAGCCGCCGGCCGGAACCGGGTGGAGCTGGCGCTCTGACGTCGCCGGAGCGTTAGGCTGCTTTCTTGCGCGACGGCTTGGCTTGGGGACGCTGGTGCTGTGCCCGCGCGTCCTGGGTGACCTCGGCCAGTGCCGGCTCGACTTGGGTAACCTCAGCTTGAACGGGTTCGGGCTGTTGGGCCTCGGCCAATGCCGGCTCGATCAGTGCTTGGTTGCGGTTGCGCAGCCAGCGTCGGACCAAATCGGTGGCGGCCATGAGGCCTGCGAGCGGCGTCAGGACAGCTGCCGCGTAAACGAACAACATCCAGGTCAGCGTGGCGATGGGCGGATTCTTGTCGTTGAGCATCGACAGGCCACCAAGCACTCCTGCGGTCCAGAAAAGTACCACCGCGACCAGCACAGCGGCAGCGGGGAAATACTGGTTCTTCACAATTTTCTTCAGGGTTTCCATGCATTTCCTCCTGTCTGTGCTGGGTGCGGTGACGGCCGCTAAAGACCAGTATGCGGCTGCCGGGCGCAGGAACCGTGCAACACGCAGGGGGTGGTGACGAACATAACTCATGCCTGCATTGTGATGCTCCCCAGGCGACGGGTGACGCCCTCCCGGCGGGCCAACAGTCTTCCCCCTTGTCCTTCCACCGAATAGCGTGGGAGCTGTCTGGCTCCGCAGCCAGTCGGCCCATACTGCTTGCACCACCTTGGAGGTCCCTCATGCGCAAAGTTACCGCTGGCCTGTTCCACTCCGTCGACGGCGTCGTGTCAGACCCGTTCCTGTGGCAGTTCGACAGCTTTGATGACGAGCTGGCCCAGGGCATGGACCGCATGATGAAAACCGTGGACAGCGTGATTCTTGGCCGGGTCAACTATCAGGAGTGGGCCGGCTACTGGCCGAACGCCTCCACGGACGAGGCCTTTGCCGGCTTCATCAACCCGGTGGAGAAGTTCGTGGCCTCCCGCACGCTGGGGGAGCCGCTGGAGTGGCAGAATTCGCACCTCATCGATGCCCCGCTGGAGGAATTCGTGAACGGGCTGAAGCAGCGCGACGGCGGCGAGATTGCCGTGTGCGGGAGCATCTCCGTGGTCCGCCAGCTGCTGTTTTCCGGGCTGCTGGATTCCTTGACCCTCATGACCCACCCGGTGGTGGCCGGGAGGGGCCGGCACCTGTTCGAAACCGATGACCCGGTTACCCGGCTCAGCCTGCAGGACCAGTACCGGACCAGCAAGGGCAACGTCATCAGCACCTACGGGCTGCTGGGCGCATAGCTCCGCCGGTCGGCGGCCAATGCGGCAATATCCCGGGGCGTGGTGCGGCAGCAGCCTCCCACGATGCGGGCACCGAGTTCCCGCCAGGCACGGGCTCCGGCAGCAAGGCCCGCGGGCCCTGCCAGTTCCGCTTCGCCCGCGTTGCCGGACGCGGGCGCCCAACTTTTGGTGGCGGCGTCGTAGCTTTCGCCGGAGTTTGGATAGGTGACCAGCGGTTTGGAGGATGCCTTGCCGAGAGCTGCCAGGGCGGCCGGAACCAGGCGCAGAGGCACGCAGTTCACGCCCACGGCCACCACTTTCGGCTCAGACCCGCAGAGCTCCGCCACCGCAGCCAACGACGTGCCGTCGCTGATGTGGGCACCGTCCCGCAGGGAGAAGGAGAACCAGGATTCGACGTCGAACTCCCCGGCCAGTGCCACCAGCGCCTCTGCCTCGGCAAACGAGGGCAGCGTCTCGCAGGCGAGGAAGTCGGCTCCCGCGTCCACCAGGGCCGCGATGCGCGGCCGGTGGAAATCCTTGAAGGCCTCGGGGGCCAAAGCGTAGTCCCCCCGGTACTCCGAGCCGTCCGCGAGATAGGCGCCGTAGGGGCCCACCGACCCGGCGATCAGAAGGGGACCGGCCTGGGGCTGCCGGGCGAGGTGTCCCCGCCGGGCATCATCCGCCAGCCGGACCGAGAGCCCGACCAGTTCCAGTGCCGCGTCCTCAGAAAGCCCCCGCTGCGAGAACCCCAGAGGCGTGGCCTGGTAGCTGGCCGTGGTGGCCACATTGGCACCGGCTTCGAAGTAGTCAAGGTGCACATCACGGATCAGCCGCGGCTGCTCCATCAGGACCTTGGCCGACCACAGCGGGTCAGCCAGGCTGCAGCCGCTCGCCTCAAGTTCGGTGGCAAGGGCGCC
This sequence comes from Arthrobacter sp., assembly GCA_036565085.1. GTDB lineage: Bacteria > Actinomycetota > Actinomycetes > Actinomycetales > Micrococcaceae > Arthrobacter. Next base: position 5,449 of record DATCNU010000011.1, on the reverse strand, counting down.
GTCGGCCGTGAGGTACGCTCCGGCATCAAGCAGCTGGGACAGCATGGTGTTGCGGGGCATGGCGTGGGCTCCGGGTGTCGGGGGCGCGAAAGGACAACGTGTTCATCATAGACAACTGGACATGCCTGTAACGATCATGGCGATATGTGACCGGGCCTGTTCCCGGCAGCTCCACTAGACTCTGGCCTATGTCGAAAACCTCCAGCATGGGCCGTGGCATGATGGCCATCCTGGCCTTGGGTGCACGGCATGAGGCCGGGCTGACGGGTGGCACCGCAGCCGGGATCGCTGCCGACCTTGGCAAGGACCGCAGCCAGGTGTCGCGGAACCTCAGCACCGGTGAGCAGGAGGGATTCCTCGGCCGGACCCTCGAGCGCACCTACGCTTTGAACTGGTCCATCCTGACCGATGCGCAGCAACTGACGGCGCGGAGGCTGCACACCGACGGCGCGGTCGCACTGGAGCAGCTGGCCCGCGACACCGATGAGGGGTGCTTCCTGGGCGTGCTGCACGGCGCGAGCACCCTGACCATAGGCGAAAGCGTACCGGCAAGCAGCAACCTGGTGGGCTCATGGCTGGGCAGGCCCTACCCCGCGTACTGCAGCGACGCCGGCCAGGCTGTGCTGTGGGAGTCGCCGGAAACGGAAGTGCGGACGGTGTTCGCTGGTGTCGACTTTGTGCGGCACGGCCCCAACACCCCGTCCGACGTCGACGATTTCCTGGGGCGGCTGGCTGCGGCGCGGGTGCGCGGTTACTCCGTGGTGGATGAGGAAGCGGAGCCGGGCCTCTATTCGCTGGCAGTCCCCGTCCGGGATTTCACCGGGGGCGTGGCGGCGGCGCTGCAGATCGTCGGAACCAGGGCCCGGCTGGAGCCGCGAAGGACTGGGTGCGCGGCCGCCCTGGTGGAGCAGGGACGTTCGCTTGAAGCCAAGCTTGGCTACCTGCCAGGGGAAAGCCCCCGGCCACGGCAGGCTTAGCGTGCGGCGTCGGAGCGGATGCGGTCCGCAGCGCCCCGCAGAACAGAGGCGATGCCGGCAGCCTTGGTGCCCACTTCGGCGCGGTGTCCCAGCACACTGAGTGAGGCCAGGATCGCGCCGCCGGCGTCCCTGACCGGGACAGCCAGTTCCACGATGTCGTGCTCAAATTCCTCGTCGGCGGTGACGTAGCCGCGTTGCAGGTCGCGGGCCATCAGCTTCCAGACTTCATCAACGGAGTGCGCCGCCCCGGGGCCACCCACGCCGACGAAGTTCACTTCGCGCAGCAACCGGTCCAAGGCAGGGAGGTCATGGTCCCAGAGCAAAGCCCTGCCGGCGCCCGTGCACCACACAGGCGCCACCATGCCGGGCGCAACGAAGCTGCCCAGGGCGGCGTCATTACTGGAGGCGCGCAGCAGGATTGCACGGAAGCCGTCCCGGACCGAGAGCCGTGCCCGCAGCCCCAGGGCCGAGACCACTGACTCGAGTTCGGGCCTGGCTTCACGCACCCAGCCGGTATTGAGCGAGGCGGCAAGGCTGAAGAACCGCGGCCCGGCCCGGAACGGTCCCCGGTCCACCCGCTCCAGCAACCCCAGATCGCACAGTTCCTGCGTCAGCCGCGACACGCGGCTCTGCTCCATGTCCAGCCCCGCCGCCAGCTGGGAGACGCCCAACAGCTGCCGCCCGCGTTTCTCCCGGTCAACCACCAGCCGGAGAATCCGGAGCCCTTGCGCCAATGATGACGCCTCAGAGGACGATTCCACGCTTATTACCCCTCACCGCCGATGCCCGCCCCATTCTTCCACGGGGAACCGGTGGCGGCGGAGGTGGCCCGGGATGGTTACTGGACTGACGCCGTCGGGAGTTTGCGGCCGTGCCGGAAGTAGAAGTAGGCGTAGCAGGCGGCGACAAAGGGGATGCCGAAGTAGAGTGCCGCTACCTGGTTGGGATCCAGCGCAATGCCCACCAGCGAGATGACGCACAGCGAGAACGCCAGGATGGGCACGAAGGGGAAAAGCGGGGCCTTGTAGGCCAGGGCGGCAACGTCTCCGCCGTTCCGCACGAAGGCGCGGCGGTGGAAGAAGTGCGAGGCGGTGATGGACATCCACACACCCACCACGGCGAATCCGGATACGGACACCAGCACCAGGTACACCGTTTCCGCGGCCACCACGCTGCTGATCAACGAGGCGACGCCGCCCACCATGCTCACCGAGAGCGCAATCAGCGGGATGCCGCGGCGGGTCAGTTTCCTGAGGGCCCCGGGTGCGTGGCCCTCCTCGGCCAGGGAGTAGAGCATCCTGGCGCAGGAGAAGAGGCCGCTGTTTCCGGCGGAGAGAAGCGCGGTGATGATCACGAAGTTCATGATGTCGGCAGCGAACGGGATCCCGATGGCGGAGAAGACGGTGACGAACGGGCTCTCGTCCAGTCCCACCTCGGTGTACGGGATGGTGGCGGCGATGACGGCGATGGCGCCCACGAAGAAAACGAGCAACCTGATCACCGTGCTGCGCATGGCTTTGGGGATGCTGGTTGCGGGGTCTTTGGTTTCGCCGGCTGCCACGCCGATAAGTTCGGAGCCGGAGAAGGCGTAGAACACGGCAAGCACCGTGACCAGGACTCCGGTGAAGCCGTTGGGGAACAGCCCTCCCGCGGTGTTGAAGTTTTCGAAGAGGAAGGGGTGGCTGCCGCCGTCGCTGAGCGGGCGGAAACCGAACAGGGCGGCTCCGCCCAAGGCAATGAGGCCGATGATGGCACCAACCTTGATGATGGCGAACCAGAATTCGGACTCGCCGAAGAACCTGGCGGACACTGCGTTAAGGCCGAACAGCACGGCGGCGAAAATCAGGCACCAGATCCACACGTCAACGTCCGGGAACCAGCGCTGCATGAGCAGCCCGGACGCCGTGAATTCGGAGCCGATGGCCACGGCCCAGCAGAGCCAGTACAGCCAGGCCGTGGCGAAGCCAGTGGCCGGGCCGATGGAGCGCGCGGCGTAGATGTGGAATGCGCCGGACACCGGGTAGGCGATGGCCAGCTCGCCCAGGCACGCCATGACCAGGTACACCACGAACGCGCCCACGAGGTAGGCGAGCACAGCCCCCAGCGGTCCGGCCTGGGAGATGGTGTACCCCGAGCTGAGGAACAGGCCCGACCCTATGACTCCGCCCATCGCGATCATCACCAGGTGCCTGGGACCCATGGAGCGCCGGAGCCCCGGCTCGGCAGGGGCGGGCGCGGCGGGCTGTGGGTCCAGCGTCAGGGGTGATGGCGATTTCACGGGTGTCTCCTGGGAGGGCTGTCAGCGGCGGCGTCGAATGGGCGCACTCCCCTGCCCTGTCCCGGGAATCGAAGATATGCACGTCAACAGAGAGAAATTAGCACAATAACCGAACTTGGCTCGCTAAAATCATACGAACTTGTTCATATTGCACGCTTGTTACCTCAGGTGACCCGCCACCGGCTGGAAACTCAGCGCGATACCAGCGCTTCGCTGGCCTCCCAGAGGCCACGCGCCAGCCCGGCGTCGTAGGCCTGCGGGTTGGCCTTGGCCAGGGCCCGCCTGCAGTAGTAGGCGCCGGAGATCCAGTCGGTGCCGGGCGTGCCGTTGATGAGCCAGAGGAGCGTGTCCGCACCCTGGTCCGGCGAGAGCATGAACTTATTCAGCAAGGTCTTGTAGGCGTGCCGCATGGGGCTGGTGGAGTCCGCCGCGAAGTTGGTGGCCACGACGCCCGGGTGGAAGGCCGCCGTCGTGATTCCCGCACCGCCGTATCGGCGGTCCAGTTCGCTGGTGAAGAGGATGTTGGCGAGCTTGGCGGCGCCGTAGGCGCGGCCCGCGGAGTAGTTATGCCCGGCGTTGAGGTCGAAGAGGTCCAGCTTGCCGAAGCGGTTGGCGCCGCTTGAAGTGTTGATGACCTTGGCTTTGCTGGCGGTGAGGACGTCCAGGAGCCCGGTGGTGAGCAGGAACGGTGCCAGGTGGTTGACCTGGAAGGTGGCCTCATTCCCGTCCACGGTGAGCTTGCGCTTGCCCATGATGGCGCCGGCGTTGTTCGCCAGGACATCGATCTGCGGGTAGTTTTCGATCAGCTGCGCGGCGAGGGTGCGGACCTGGGACAGGTCAGCGAAGTCGCTGACAAAGTAATCGGTGTCGAGTTCCCTGGCGACGGCGCGCGTCTTCCCGGCGGAACGCCCGACGACGACCACCCGCTCCCCTGCCTTCGCCAGCGCCCGCGCGGCTGCTGCTCCGATGCCGTCGCTGGCGCCGGTGATCACGATCGTGCGAGGGGTCACGGGGTGTCCTTATGGTTCTTATGGCGCCGGTTCAACGTACTCCACAGCATAGGGCTTGGTCGCGGATCGCCGCAGCGGACGGCGCAGGCGCACCTGGTAGGGTCCGTCCCGGAACGTGGCGCGGGAGTCCAACTGCACAAGCAGCAGCGGTTCCTCGCGGCTGGCGTCAAGCCGCACCACCATGCCGTCACGAAGCCCGTCGACCAGGAGCGGGGTCGCCGGTTCCACCGCGGTCTCCCTGAGCCGTTCCTGATGTTCCGGGCCTGCCGCCAGGAAGAGGATTCCATGCGCAACCCCGACGACTTTCAGCGGGATCACCATGCCGGGCTGCCGTTCCGGGACGGGCGGTGCCGCGGCCAGCATCTCCTGGCCGGGCATCGGCTGCAGGTGGTGGTCCTGTGAGGAAGACGCGGTGGCAACCATCAGGGGCCGGTCACATTCCGTACACCGGGTCCGCTCCCCGACGTCTGCCACCAGGGTCACAAGCAGCCCCCTGGGTGCGTGGTCCCATTTGTCGGCCACAACCTGGCACCACGCCGTATGGTAGTCCGTCCCGTACTTCATCACGTAGACCTGGTCATCGCCCAGGAGCGGCGCCCCGTCCCGCCGCGCGGCTGGCTCAACCGGCTTGAGCTCGCCTGGGCGTCTGGTGTCGCCCTGGCTGGCGTTGAGGTACTTGCGGATCAGCGGATTGAGTTGGCGTTTTGGTCTCGGCACGGAACTGTGGGGCCTTTCTGTGCGGTGGATGTGCGTTTCGTGCACACCCTACTTACCCCCGGTCCAGCTTGCTGGCTTCTCAATACTTACCAGTCCCGACATTATGTCAGGCCGGGCACGTTCACTGCAGAGAAGCACACCTGGGTTAACAAAAACCCGGCCGTGTTAACAAAAGCAGGGCCGGTCGTTGACCGGCCCTGCTTTCAAAATGAAACCTTGCGGCCCCGGAATCTCTAAGGAATTAGAGTGCCTGGATGTTTACGGCCTGGGGACCCTTGGGGCCCTGCTCGGTTTCGAAGGAGACCTTCTGGTTCTCTTCGAGTGAACGGAAGCCGGAAGAGGCGATCGCGGAGTAGTGAGCGAAAACGTCCTGTGAGGAGTCATCGGGGGAAATGAAGCCGAAGCCCTTTTCAGCGTTAAACCATTTGACGGTACCAGTAGCCATTATTTTTGTCCTTCGTGAAGGT
>DATCNU010000010.1:0-15070 GCA_036565085.1 Arthrobacter sp. | reverse complement strand
ACTGCTGCCGGGAGGACCCCTTTCCTGTCAGGTCAGGCTGTCCGTTACCCGACGACGAGCAGCAGATCCCCGCCCTGGACCTGTTCCACGGTGGAAATGGCGAGCCTGGACACCTTGCCGCCTACCGGCGTCGTGATGGAGGCTTCCATTTTCATCGCCTCGATGGTGGCCACGGTGTCGCCCGCGTTGACGGTGTCGCCGGCTTTGACAGTGACGGTGACGGCCCCGGCGAACGGTGCGGCCACGTGCCCCGGCTGGGCAGGATCCGCCTTCTCCGCCGCCTTGACGTTGCTGACTACTGAACGGTCCCTGACGACTACGGGCCTGGACTGCCCGTTCAGGGTGCACATCACGGTGCGCATGCCCTTTTCGTCAGGCTCCGAAACGGCCTCCAGGGAAGCGATCAGCCGGACGCCCTTTTCCAGCTGGATCTCGTGCTCTGCCCCGCGCTGCAGGCCGTACAGGTAATCCCGGGTATCCAGCACGGAGATGTTGCCGTACGTTTCCACGCTCTTGAGGTAGTCCTTGGTGGGGCCCTCGAAGAGCAGGCGGTTCAGTGTCCGCTGACGGTTCCTGGAGTCACCCTTGAGCGCCGCGCTGTCCTCGGCGCTGAGTTCAACGTCCCTGACCTTGATGCTGCGGCCCTGGAGCGCCTTCGTGCGGAACGGTTCCGGCCAGCCGCCCGGAGGATCGCCAAGTTCGCCGGACAGGAAGCCGATGACGGAATCGGGGATGTCGTAGTTCTGCGGATTCTCGTTGAAATCAGCGGGATCGGCGTTGAGTCCCACCAGGTGCAGGGCGAGGTCGCCCACAACCTTTGAGGACGGGGTTACTTTCACCAGCCGGCCCAGGATGCGGTCCGCTGCGGTGTACATGTCTTCGATCGCCTCGAAGCGCTCGCCCAGGCCCAGCGCCATCGCCTGCTGGCGCAGGTTGGACAGCTGGCCGCCCGGGATCTCGTGCTGGTAGACGCGGCCCGTGGGGCCGGGGAGCCCTGACTCGAACGGGGCATAGACCCGCCGCACGGCTTCCCAGTACGGCTCCAGGGAACTGACGGCGGCCAGGCTGAGGCCGGTGTCCCGCGGGGTGTGCGCCAATGCCGCCACCAGGGCGGAGGCCGACGGCTGGCTGGTGGTTCCGGCAAGCGAGGCAGACGCGACGTCGACGGCGTCAACCCCTGCGTCCACGGCTGCCAGCAGCGTGGCCAGCTGGCCGCCCGCGGTGTCGTGGGTGTGAAGGTGGACCGGAAGGTCGAACCGTTCCCGCAGTGCGGCGACAAGCCTGGCGGCTGCCGCAGGACGGAGCAGGCCCGCCATGTCCTTGATGGCCAGGATATGGGCGCCGGCATCCACGATCTTCTGCGCGAGCCCGAGGTAGTAGTCCAGCGTGTAGAGCTTCTCGTCCGGGTCCAGCAAGTCGCCGGTGTAGCACAACGCCACCTCGGCCACGGCAGTTCCGGTCGCACGAACAGCCCGGATCGCCGGGGCCATCTGGTTGACGTCGTTGAGGGCATCGAAGATCCGGAAGATATCGATCCCGGTCGCCGCGGCCTCGTTGACGAAGGCCTCGGTGACTTCCTCGGGGTACGGCGTGTAGCCCACGGTGTTCCGGCCCCTAAGCAGCATCTGCAGGCAGACATTCGGCAGGGCCTTCCGCAGCGCGGCAAGGCGGTCCCAGGGGTCCTCGCCCAGGAACCGCAGCGCGACGTCGTACGTGGCGCCGCCCCAGGCCTCGACGGAGAGCAATTCGGGAAGCAGTACGGAGACCGCGGGCCCGGCAGCCACCAGGTCACGGGTCCGGACCCGGGTGGCCAACAGCGACTGGTGCGCATCGCGGAAGGTGGTATCGGTGACAGCCACCGCGGTCTGCTGGCGCAGCGCCTGGGCGAAGCCTTCGGGGCCAAGCTCCAGCAGCCGCTGACGGGATCCGGCTGACGGCTGACGGTCACCTACGGAAGGCAGCTTTGCGGCCGGGTCCGAGTGGACTTTCAACTCGCCGTTGGGTTTGTTGACCGTCACCTCGGCCAGCCAGGTCAGGAGCTTGGTGCCACGGTCCGCGGAGACCCGCGCCTTGAGCAGTTGGGGACGTTCATCGATGAAGTTGGTGGCGACGTCGCCGGCAATGAAGTCCGCGTCATCAAGCACGGCCTGCAGGAACGAGATGTTGGTTGACACACCGCGGATGCGGAATTCGGCGAGGGCCCGGCGGGCACGCGCAACGGCGGCCGGGTAGTCGCGCCCGCGGCAGGTCAGCTTCACCAGCAGGGAGTCAAAGTGCGGGCTGATTTCGGCACCTGAGTAAACGGTTCCGCCGTCGAGCCTTACACCGGCGCCGCCGGCGGAGCGGTAGCCGGTGATCTTTCCGACGTCCGGCCGGAACCCGTTGGCTGGGTCCTCCGTGGTGATGCGGCACTGCAGCGCCGCGCCCTTGAGCTGCACCGTTTCCTGGGAGAGGCCAAGGTCCGCCAGGGTTTCGCCGGAAGCGATCCGCAGCTGCGCCTGGACCAGGTCGACATCAGTCACTTCCTCGGTGACGGTGTGCTCCACCTGGATGCGGGGGTTCATTTCGATGAACACGTGCTGCCCTGCGCGTTCGCCGACGGTGTCCACCAGGAACTCCACGGTTCCTGCGTTGACATAATTCAGGGCCTTGGCGAACTTCACCGCGTCCCGGTAAAGGGCCTGCCGGATCCCTTCGTCCAGGTTGGGCGCAGGCGCGATTTCAATGACCTTCTGGTGGCGGCGCTGGATGGAGCAGTCACGCTCGAAGAGGTGGATCACGTTGCCCTCGGCGTCGGCCAGGACCTGCACCTCAATGTGGCGGGGGCGGAGCACCGCCTGCTCCAGGAACATGGTGGGGTCGCCAAAGGCCGCGTCTGCTTCGCGCATGGCGGCCTGCAGTGCTTCCGGAAGGCCCTCGCGGGTGTCCACGCGGCGCATGCCGCGCCCGCCACCGCCGGCGACAGCCTTGGCGAAAATGGGGAACCCGATCTCGTCGGCCGCCGCGATCAGTTCGTCAAGGTCTTTGGAGGGCTGGCTGGACTTCAGGACCGGAACGCCGGCCTCACGCGCGGCCTTCAAAGCCGCCACCTTGTTGCCGGCAAGTTCCAGGACCTCTGCCGGCGGTCCGACGAAGGTAATGCCCGCGTCCTTTGCAGCCCGTGCCAGGTCCGGGTTCTCCGAAAGGAACCCATAGCCGGGGTAGATCGCGTCGGCGCCTGACTCCTTGGCTACGCGCACCACCTCTGCCACGTCCAGGTAGGCCCGGACGGGGTGCCCCTCCTCACCGATCAGATATGCCTCATCGGCCTTCTGGCGGTGGATCGAGTTGCGGTCTTCATTGGGGAACACGGCAACGGTCTTGGCGCCCAGCTCGTAGCTGGCGCGGAAGGCCCTGATCGCGATTTCGCCGCGGTTGGCCACCAGAATCTTTGAAAACATACTTCTCCTGCATCATTGCGGGTGTATCGGTAAGTGGTCACAGTGTCTAAGACCTGCGCTTATAAACACAAATCATTGTGGCCACCATCACAGAATCTTCCGTCATGTCCCGCATGTAAAAACGGGGCCAACGGAAAGAGCCACACGCATCGTCTGTCATGCCATGCCGGGGTCCCCGATAAAGCGGGATTCGCCGGCACATCAACATATGATGAGTGGGGCGGCAGGAGCCGCCCGGCTTCGGCACTGCCGGAGCAAACACTACCCCGATCACGGCAGCCGGCGTTAGGTTTTGGTCCCTCAAGTGCAAGTAGTCAGCATCAGCAGCCTCAAGGGCGGAGTCGGCAAGACTTCCGTCACCACCGGATTGGCGTCGGCGGCACTTGCCGCCGGCATCCCCACACTGGTGGTGGACCTGGATCCGCACGCAGACGCGACCACGGCCCTGGGCGTCCAGCCCGGAGACCAGCTCGATATCGGCCGGATGCTTAAGAGCCCGCGCAGGGCGAAGCTGGCGGACAATGTGGTGGGCAGCGGCTGGACAGCCCGCGCACCTTCAAACGGATCCGGTCCCCCAGTCCTGGACGTCGCCGTCGGATCCGCCTACACGGGAATCTATGACCGCCCCGACCTGGGCCGCCGGGACCTCCGGCGGCTGTCGTCTGTTCTTGCGGGCGCCGCGAAATACCAACTGGTCCTGGTTGACTGCCCGCCGTCCCTGAACGGCCTGACCCGGATGGCCTGGTCTGCCAGCGACAAAGTAGCTCTCGTGGCGGAACCTGGGCTGTTCTCGGTGGCCGGGACCGAGCGGACCATGCGGGCCATCCAGCTCTTCCGGCAGGAATTCGCACCTAATCTTTCCCCTGCGGGCATCGTGGCGAACCGTGTGCGCAGCGGCTCCTCCGAGCACACGTACCGGCTGGCCGAGATGGAATCAATGTTCGGTGAACTCCTCTTGAGCCCCAGGATCCCGGAGCAGGCCAACTGGCAGCAGATCCAGGGCGCAGCCCACCCCGTCCACCACTGGCCCGGAGAATCCGCGAAGTCCTCCGCCGCGCTCTTCGACAGCCTGCTGGTTAACCTCCTGGCCGCCGGCAGTGGCCTCCGGAGCCGCAACCTCCGCTAACGGCCCCTGCCGGACCGGCAAAAAGCTGAGGCCGCCCTCCTGGGAAGGTGGCCTCAGCTTTTTGCTTCACTCTCAGGCTCCGGTACGTCGGGACGCACCGCGGCCGGAATCAGCCGATCTTGCGTGCGGCGCGCCGCTTGCTCAGTTCGTCGTCGGGAAAGGACTCGACTGCGTGCTCGCTCGGAAGCGAGGCAAGGCTGCCTTCCACTTCACGCCAGACACGGCCCACTGCGATGCCGAACACGCCTTGCCCGCCCTGGACAAGATCGATGACTTCGTCGGCGGAGGTGCATTCGTATACGCTGGCGCCATCGCTCATCAGGGTAATCTGCGCCAGGTCCTCGACGCCGCGCTCGCGCAGATGCTCCACTGCGGTGCGGATCTGCTGGAGCGAGACGCCTGTATCCAGGAGCCTCTTCACCACTTTGAGCACCAGGATGTCCCGGAAGCCATAGAGCCGCTGTGAGCCGGATCCGGCGGCTCCGCGGACGGCAGGTTCAACGAGGCCGGTGCGGGCCCAATAGTCCAGCTGGCGGTACGTGATACCGGCCGCTTTGCAGGCGGTGGGTCCGCGGTAGCCCGCGTCCTCATCCAGGACGGGAAGATCTTCGGTGAACAGCAGGCCCTGGGCACCGCTCGCGGGCACAGCAACACCAGCCGTCGTGGGCTGTTTCAGCTCGCCTGCTTCGCCTTTGCGACTCACCTGGATCCTCCTCGTCTTAAGCTGCCCGGGAAAAACTGCAACAGCCGATGCAGGCATGAAGTCCATGCATGTAATTTCGCGGGTCGCACCTTACAGTGTGACTTGCGCGGCTGCCGTAAGCAATGGGAGCTTGATACCTTCGACGTTAGGCCTGACGGGTCCCAAGGTCAAAGATCTCGCATCCTTTGGAGGCGCGTGTCGAAACTTTCAGCCTCAACTTTAACCTTAACGTGACCTTAGCCGTCGAAATCCTCAGGCTCCACGTCGTCAAGGAACTCGCGGAAGCGGCGCAGTTCACGCTCTTCATCCACGGTGGGTCCCGGCTCGGTGTCCTCGCCTTCGTCATGCTCGGTGATCCGGACACCGGCTTCGTCCATAACCGAGTCGGCACACCAGATGCGGCACTTTGCCCGAAGCGCGATGGCCAGGGCATCCGACGCCCTGGAGCTGACGGTGGTCCCATTCTCGAACTGAAGCTGGCCGTAAAAGATGTTGTCCTCCACCGCCACGATGTTAACGCTGACAACCGAGTGGCCCAGCGACTCCACCACGTCCACGAGGAGGTCATGGGTCATGGGGCGGGGAGGCACCACCCCCTGTTGAGCCAGGGCGATGGCGCTGGCCTCCGGGGTGCCGATCCAGATAGGCACATGACGTTCCCCGTGGATCTCGCGCAGGAGGACCAGGGGCTGGTTCGACGGCAGTTCGATCCGAACGCCGACGATCTCTACTTCGATCATCAGATGTCCATGCGTGAGATATGGTCCTGCACCAGGGCCCGGTGCAGTGTGAGGCAAAGGTCGCTGATTTCCCGGGCCGCTTCCGCCGCGCGGGCCTGGGAGGCCGAATCCTTGCGCGAAGCGAGGGGGGCAACCGCCCGCTCCACAAGTCCGAACTCGCGTTCAGCCGCGGCCTGGAACGGACGGAGGTGCCGTGGCTCCAGCCCATGGCTTTCCAACTGCACGCAGGCCCGGGCCACCTGAAGGGCATGTTCGTCGAACTTGCCGTTGCTGTGGCTGATCAGCCCGAAGCTCAGCAGTGACTGAAGCAGCGGCACACTTGCCCCCGACTCGGTCCGCAGCTGTTCTTCACTAAGCTTCCGCCCGCGGTTCTGGAGTTCGGCCGCCAGCTCGTCGGAGACGATGCGGGGAGAAACCACGACGCCGGGAGGAAGGTTTTCGGGGCGCTCTCCCCTGTCGATGGCGTCAAGGTAGTCCTTGATGACCTTCAGCGGAAGGTACTGATCCCGCTGGAGAGCCAGCACAAAGCGGAGGCGCTCAACGTCGCTGTCGGAGTATTGCCGGTAGCCTGCAGGTGTGCGGCGGGGGTTGATCAGCCCCTTTTCCTCCAGGAACCTGATTTTCGACGCCGTCATTCCCGGAAAATCGCCGCTCAACTGAGCGAGGACTTCCCCGATGTTCAAGACCTGGGGCCCCCGGCTTTCCGGTTGTGCCATTGCCACAGGCAATTGCCCCGGGATCAGACGCGGCCTGCAGCGCGGGCAGGGCTCAGGTAGAAGGTGAGACGGAACTTGCCGATCTGGACTTCGCTTCCGGACTTCAATTCCACGCTGTCCACACGGTCATGGTTGACGTAGGTGCCGTTGAGGCTGCCGGTGTCCACCACTTCAAAGCTACGCGCGGTGCGGCGGAACTCAACGTGACGGCGGGAGACTGTCACATCGTCGAGGAAAATATCGGCGTCGGGGTGTCGGCCGGCCGTGGTGACGTCCGAGTCCAGCAGGAAGCGTGCACCCGCATTCGGGCCGCTGTGGGCAACCAGGAGGGCGGATCCCGCGGGAAGGGCCTCAACGGAAGCGTATTCGTCCCGGGACAGTCTGGGAGCAATGGTGGGCTCGTCCGAGACAGGGGTGAGATTGATGGACGTGGTCTCCGAGGCCGTGGCCGCACCTTTACCGTAATCACCGTCGGCAGGGTGATGTTTGTGGCCAACCATGGATTCCTCCTCTTCCGCTGCAGCTCGCGCCCGCATTCAACATGTCCCCGCCGGATCAACCTGGCCGATCCGGTGCCGGGCCAGCGATCCAGCCGCTGACGTGCGAAGACGTTCTGCGGCCGGACCGGATGAACCGGTTAGCTTTAGCCTACCTGCTGTTCGTACTCGGATGCACTGAGCAGGGACTCCACGGCGTCGGCTTCGGCCAGTTTGACCTCGATCAGCCAGCCATCGCCATAGGGATCGGTGTTAATCAGGGCGGAGTCGGTGTCCAGCGAATCGTTCCGCGCCACCACTTCGCCACTGACCGGCGCGTAGATATCGCTCACGCTCTTCGTCGATTCCACTTCGCCCACCACTTCATTCGCCGTGATCTTCGTGCCGATCTCCGGCATCTGAGCGTAGACAACATCCCCAAGTGCATCCTGGGCAAAGTCGGTGATGCCCACCCGGACCACGCCTTCGGAATTCGGGGCTGAAACCCACTCGTGTTCGGCCGTGTAGGACAGGTCTTCGGGAATGTTGCTCATCAGGGGCCTTTCATCGGGTCAAACACCAATGTCAACGGGGCCTGGGAAACAAGCCGCCGCTGAAAGTATAGGCACAAGTCCCCGGGCGTTCGAGGAGGATTCTGACATGATGGGGGCATGACAGATCATGCCCGGGCGACCGCCGGAAAAAAGGGCATTTGGCCTGCCAGGATCATTCTCGCCGTAGTGGCCCTGCTGGTGCTGGTCATCGCCGACTTTGCGTTGGCGGCCATCCTGCCTGTCTGGTGGGCCAACGTCATCGGCAATCAGGCACAGGGAAATCCGGGGACGGGGATCCTGCTGGGCATGTTCTGCGGGTTCGTCTTCACTTTCATTCCCCTCGTGGTTGCCTGGCAGGCCACGTATGGGGCCGTCAGGTGGCCGTTGAAGTTTGCCCTGCTGCTCGTGGCCGTGGCGCTTGCCGTGCCGAACCTCCTCACGGCCGCCATTATGATCAGCAACTCAGCGGCGGCTCATAACAGCCAGCGCATTCTGGGCACTGACGCCACCTGGTTCCCGCTGTGGACGCAAATCTCGGCCGCTGCCACCGTCGTCGTCTTCGTTGTCGGAGCCTTGCTCTGGACTAACTGGCGGCAGCGCGGCAAGCAGGTGCGGGCCTTCAGGAAGGCCGCCGCCGTGAGGTCGCTGGCGGCGAAGGCGGCGGAGCAGGAGGCCAGTATCACGGAGCTGGAGGCTCCGACCCCGGCCACCATCGACGGCCGGGACAACGGCAGGTAAGCCATGCCGGAGCTTCCTGAAGTCGCGGGGCTGGCCGGATTCCTGGATGAGCAGCTGCACGAGGCGGTGGTGCGCAAAGTCCAGATCGTATCCTTCGCGGTGCTGAAGACTGCGGATCCGCCGTACACCGCCGTGCAGGACAAGACAGTCACCCGAGTGCGGCGATTCGGAAAGTTCGTGAGCCTCGATACCGACGGCCCGTCGTTTGTTTTCCATCTCGCCAAGGCAGGATGGGTCCGCTTCACGGACTCCCCCACTGATACCCAGCTGCGGATGGGGAAGGGCCACATCGCCGCCCGGCTGACCTTCGCCGGCAGGGGCGGCCCTCTGGGCATGGACCTGACCGAGGCAGGAACGAAGAAGAGCCTGGCTGTCTACGTAGTCCGGGACCCGCAGGAAGTACCCGGGATCGCAGCCTTGGGTCCGGACCCGTTCAGCCCGGGGTTTACCGTTGACACGCTCGCCGGGATCCTGGCGTCCAGTCCACAGCAGATCAAGGGCCTCCTTCGGAACCAGGGCGTGATCGCCGGGATAGGAAATGCGTACAGCGACGAGATCCTTCATGCGGCCAGGATCTCCCCTTTTGCGATCGCCAAGTCCCTTAACCGGGAGACGGTGCAGGTTCTCTACGATGCCATCCACAGCATCCTGGGGGCGGCCATGTCTGAAGCACAGGGCAAGCCTCCCAACGAGCTCAAAGATTCCAAGCGAAGCCACATGAGGGTCCATGCCCGGACGGGGCAGGCGTGCCCCGTCTGTGGCGACACGGTCCGTGAAGTCTCCTTCGCCGATACTGCCCTCCAGTATTGCCCTACGTGCCAGACCAAGGGCAAGATCCTGGCCGACCGGAGAACGTCCAAGTTCCTCAAATAGTCAACGTGAACACGAAACGACAGAGGCCGCTTCCGGATTGCTCCGGAAGCGGCCTCTGCTTCGTGATCTTTGGTCGGGCTGACAGGATTTGAACCTGCGACCCCTTGACCCCCAGTCAAGTGCGCTACCAAGCTGCGCTACAGCCCGTCAGTTCCGCCGTTCTCCGCTGCGGGTCATCCCTGGACAGGCCAGTGATTTCCCCTCAGCAGTCCGGCTGAACCACCTCCAAAAGCTTACACGATTCGGGAGGGTGCCTGTGACATTTACGAACCGTCGCAGGCCTGGTGTGTCCTAATTAACGCTTCTTGCCGCGCTTTTCGCGCACGCGCATGTTGACCTCGATGGGCGTGCCTTCGAATCCGAAGGTCTCACGAAGACGGCGCGTGATGAAGCGGCGGTAACCCGGGTCCAGGAAGCCCGTGGTGAACAGCACGAACTTCGGCGGGCGGCTGGATGCCTGCGTGCCGAACAGGATGCGCGGCTGCTTTCCGCCACGGACCGGGTGCGGGTGGGCAGCCACGAGTTCGCCGAGGAAGGCATTGAGCCGGCCGGTCGGGATGCGCTTGTCCCAGTTCTCCAGGGCGAGGTCCAGCGCGGGGACCAGGCGGTCCTTGTGCCAGCCGGTCAGGGCCGAGATGTTGACCCGGGGCGCCCAGGCCACGTGGGCCAGGTCCTGCTCAATTTCACGCTCCAGGTATGTGCGGCGTTCATCGTCCAGCAGGTCCCACTTGTTGAAGGCCAGGACCATGGCCCGGCCGGACTCGATGGCCAACTGCAGGATCCGGACGTCCTGTTCACTGAGGACCTCATCAACTGCCAGGAGAACGACGGCGACTTCCGCCTTCTCCAGCGCCGCCTGGGTCCGGAGGGAGGCGTAGTAGTCCGCGCCCTGCGCCATGTGCTGGCGACGCCGGATGCCGGCGGTGTCAACGAAGCGCCAGGTCCGGCCGCCGAGTTCGATGAACTCGTCAACCGGGTCGCGGGTGGTGCCGGCAGTGTTGTCCACGACAACACGCTCGGTGCCGGCGAGCTTGTTCAGCAGCGAGGACTTACCCACGTTGGGACGGCCGATCAGCGCGATGCGCCGCGGCCCGCCAGAACGCTCCAGACCCTCGATGGTGGAGAACTCAGGGAGTGTGTCCATGACGTGGTCCAGGAGGTCCGCCACACCGCGGCCGTGCAGCGCACTGACCGGATATGGCTCGCCGAAGCCCAGGCCCCACAAGGTGGCGGAGTCTGCTTCCTGCGCGAAGTCATCCACCTTGTTGGCCACCATGATGACCGGCTTCTTGCTCTTCCGGAGCATCTTCACGACGCCTTCGTCCGTGGCGGTTGCGCCGACGGCCGAGTCAACAACGAACAGCACGGCGTCTGCGAGTTCCACGGCCATTTCGGCCTGCTCCGCGACGCGGGCGTGGATTCCGCGGGCGTCATGCTCCCAGCCGCCGGTGTCCACCAGGGTGAAGTTCCGCCCGTTCCAGTTCGCTGAATACATCACGCGGTCGCGGGTAACGCCGGGAGTATCTTCCACCACGGCTTCGCGGCGGCCCAGGATCCGGTTCACCAGGGTGGACTTGCCCACGTTGGGGCGGCCGATGATCGCCAGCACGGGATCCAGCTTGACCGGACCGTCGAAGTCCTCGTCGCTGTATTCCCCGCTCAGCAGCGCAGCGTCGTCCTCATCAAGTTCGTAGTCTTCCAGTCCCGCACGGAGTGAGGCCGCGCGCATCTCCGCTTCGTCGTCGTCAAGGGCAGCCAGCCGTTCGGCCACCTGGTCCGTGCCGGTGGGCGTGTATTCGTCTTCGCCGGCGCCGGAGTG
Source organism: Arthrobacter sp. (assembly GCA_036565085.1). Lineage (GTDB taxonomy): Bacteria > Actinomycetota > Actinomycetes > Actinomycetales > Micrococcaceae > Arthrobacter. The sequence continues at coordinate 3,885 of DATCNU010000010.1, read as the reverse complement.
GCCGGAGGTTTGAGTCGTATCGCTCATTGCACTTTCCTTAGTGGTCATCTGCCGGCGTCCCGGCTACTGCAGTAATGTTCGTGCGGAAATCCGCGTGGGGCAAAGGCTGCCCACTGTGTCTGATTGCTTCCTGGATATGCCCGGCCAGCGCAGCGCGGATTTCCATTCCCGCCCTGTCCATTGAAGCACGGCCGGTTTCGCCGTGGTTGCGGCTGATCGTCAGGGCGTTGCCGAAACTGACGTGTAACCGCCGCCCAGGCCTGGGTACTGTATCGAGGTGTTCCCGGCCGGTCCGGGTGCCGAGGATGGCGACCGGAACCACGGGGGCGCCCGAGTTCAGCGCGAGCCACGCCACCCCGTTGTTGATGTCCGTCGCCTGGCCGCTCCCCCGCGTACCTTCCGGGAGGATCCCGATGCAACGGCCGGCGTCGAGCACTTCCTTGCCGAGCAGCAACGCTGCACGGTCCCCGGAGCGGTCCACAGGCAGCTGGCCGGAGGCCCGGAGCACCCGGCCGAGGAACCCCCGGAACATCTCCTTCTTGACCAGGATGTGCATGGGGCGTGGTGACGCACCAAACATGACCGGGCCGTCCAGGAAGCTGATGTGGTTCCCCGCGAAGATCACCGGACCACCGGTAGGAACGTTATCCCTGCCTGCAACGGACGTCCGGTACATCACATGGTCCAGGATCCACCCCACGGGCCTGCTCCACGTCATAGTCCACCCGGAGGGAAGCTTTCCGCCGCGGTCAGTCACGGTTGAGGACCTTTGTCACGATGACCAGGGCGGCATCCACCGTTTCGTCGAAGTCCAGCTCCGAGGAGTCCAGCGTCACCACCCCGTCGGCGGCCTGGGTGAAGTTCACCACGGTGGAGTCCTTGGCATCGCGCTGGGTTACCTGGGCCGCGAGCTGCTCCGCATTCTGGGTTCCGCCCAGCTGGATGCCCCGCCGCCTGAGGCGTGCTTCCTCGCTGGCTGTCAGCAGCATCCGGACTTCAGCCCCGGGCGCGACGACGGTGGTGATGTCGCGCCCCTCCACCACCATGCGGCGGTGGTGTTTTTCGATCAGTTCGCGCTGGCGGCGGATGAGCTCGGTCCGGGCACCCAGCGTGGTGGCCACGGTGCTCACCGCCGAGGAAATCTGCGGCTCGCGGATGGCTTCCGTAACGTCCGTACCGTCCACCCGGACATATTCGGCCTGGGGGGTGGTGCTCAGGTCCAGGACAAGGTCCCTGGCCGCCTGTTCCACGGCTGCCGCGTCGTTAAGATCGATCCCGCTGGTGACGCAGAACCATGTCAGCGCCCGGTACATCGCGCCGGTATCCAGATAGGCAAGCCGCAGCCTGCGGGCCACTTCCCTGCTGACACTGGACTTTCCGGAGCCGGACGGACCGTCGATGGCCACCACGAGGGGCCGCCCGACGCGCAGCGCAGGCAGGGTGTCAATGAGTTCCTGGGTCATCACTGGAGTACCCGCCATCCGCGGTCGGTGAGTGCTTCGATCAGATGGTCATGCTTGTTCGGCATGACAGAGAGCTCCACCATGCCAACGTTCTGGCCCGAGGAATGATCGAGCCGAAGGTCTTCCACGTTCACGCCGATCTCGCCGATTTCGGTGAGGAGCAGTGCGATCTGGCCTGGCTTGTCATCCACCAGGACTGTGAGCCAGGAGTACGCCTGGGCGGGGCCGCCGTGCTTGCCCGGAATTCGGGCCTGCCCGGCGTTGCCCTCACTGATCAGCTGGGCAAGCTCAAGCCTGGCACCAGGCGCCGTGGGGTCCTCCAGCGTGCCGATGAGCCGGTTGAGGTCCTCCCTGACGCCGTGAAGGATCTCCACCACCTTCCGGGCGTTGCCGCCCAGGATCTGGACCCACAAGGTGGGGTCGCTCGCAGCGATCCTGGTGACGTCCCGCAGCCCGTTTCCGGCCAGCGACAAGGCATGAAGCGGTGTCCCCTGCAGCCGGCCGGCCAGCAGTGAGGACATCACCTGCGGCAGGTGCGAGACCAGGGCCACGGCTTCGTCGTGCTCCTCGGCCGTGAACTGTGAGACGACAGCCCCCAGGTCCGTGGCCAGGGAGTGCGCCACCTGGACGGCAGCACCTGACGATTCCTCCGACGGGCAGACAACCCACGGCATGGATGTGAAAAGCTCACCGCGGGCAGCAACCGGCCCGGACTTCTCGCGTCCCGCCATCGGGTGGCTGCCCACGTAGCGGGACAGGTCCACCCCGCGGCTGCGCAATTCTTCCAGGACCGCGGCCTTGACACTGGAAATATCGACCACCACAGAGTCCGGGTAGTCGGCCAGCGCCTTCGCCACCACGTCAGCCGTCACATCCGGCGGCACAGCCACCACCACCAGCTCAGGCGTCTCGTTGCCGAGCTCGCCCAACGGCAGTCCGGCGCCAATATCTACAGCGACAGCCTGGTTGGTGGGGGACGGGTCAGACAGGAAAACGGGCACACCGCGGCCCCGCAGGCCCAGCCCTATGCTGGCGCCCAGCAGGCCGGTGCCGATTACCACCACCGGTCCGCGGAGGTGTCCGCGGCCCTGGGTACGAAATGCGGACATGCCTCAGAGCCCTACGGATGCCAGCAGGTGGCCGACTTCCTGCTTGCCGAGGTTGCGGATGCTGCCCTGGCGCTGGTCGCCGAGTCCGATGGGTCCCACCTTCACCCGGACCAGGCGGAGGACCGGGAAACCCACGGCATCGAACAGGCGCCGGACAATCCGGTTCTTGCCCGAGTGCAGCACTACTTCGATCAGCACGTGGCCCGGGGTGGAGTCGACCAGCTTGAACGAGTCAACGGAGGCCATGCCGTCTTCCAGCTCCACACCGGCCTTCAGCTGGGCACCGATTCCCTGCGGGAAGGGCCCCCGGACCTGGACCAGGTACGTCTTGGGCACCTCATACGAGGGGTGCGTCAGCCTGTTGGCCAGTTCGCCGTCGTTGGTCAGCAGCAGCAGGCCTTCGGTGGCGACGTCGAGCCGGCCCACATGGAAAAGGCGTTCGCCATGGTGGCTGCGGACGAAGTCGCTGATGCAGGGGCGGCCGTCGGGGTCCTCCATGGTGGAGACAACGCCCTTGGGCTTGTTGAAGACCAGGTAGACGAGGTTCTCATCCAGCTGGATCCGCAAACCGTCCACGTGGATGACCGCAGTCTTGGGGTCCACCCGGACGCCAAGCTCAGTGACCACCTGGCCGTCAACTTCCACGCGGCCCTCGGCGATCATCTCTTCGCAGACGCGGCGCGAGGCCACACCTGCGGAGGCCATGACCTTCTGAAGGCGGATGCCATCGGCGTCGTGCAGTTCAGACTGCGGAACGTCGCCTCGGGGACCGCGCTTGCGCGACGGCTTGCGGACCGGGCCCAGGTTCTGGCCGAAGCGCTCGCTGCCGAAGGCGCGTGAAGCTGCAGCGCCCGGGGCGCCGGTGCGCGGCTTGGGCTTGAGGGCACCCGGAGTCCCCGGAGCCTTCTTGGCGCCAGGCTTGCGGGCAGCCGGCTTCCGTGAGGAAGGCGTCGCATTGGGCTTCCAATCGGACGCGCCGCGTCCTTCCTGGGCTGCCGGAGCCTCGTCAGGATCGACAAAGCGTTCCTCGCGCGGCCTGGGCGCCTTGTAGGGGCGGTCGCCACCGCCGAAACCGGCGTTGCGCTTGCCTGCGCCGCCGCGGAATCCGCCGGCGGAGGAACCTCCCCGGCTACCGCCGCCTTGTGCCGGATTCCGGCCGGCGGCTGGATTGCGGCTTGCAGCTGAACTCCGGCCAGCGGCTGGATTGCGGCCGGCGGCGCTTTCTGTTGAATCGCGTTCTGAACTGTTACGTCCTGAACTGTTACGTGGTGAACCCTGGCGTCCCGCCTGTGTCATGACCCGTCCTTCGATAT
>DATCNU010000009.1:0-40805 GCA_036565085.1 Arthrobacter sp. | reverse complement strand
GAAGCTGCCGTGGTGTCTTCGCTGGCTGCCGCCAGGGTGTTCGTCCCCATCATTGCGCAGCTCGCCGCGGAGGCGGAGGGCGTGGACGGTTTGGCGGCGGACAAGCAGGCGGACATGGCCATGGTCACCCTCAAGGCGGCCGACGGCCGGACGGCCATGCCGGCTTTCACCTCGGCAAAGGCTCTCGCGGACTGGCACCCCGGGGCTCGGCCTGTGGCCGTGTACGCGGCAAGGGCCGCCCTGTCCGCGGTCTCCGAAGGGGCGGAGCTTATGGTGCTTGATCCCGGCTCAGACCTGACCTGGGTCATCCGGAGGCCTGCCATGTGGGCGTTGGCGCAGCAGCGGCACTGGATTCCTTCCTATGCCGATCCGGCGCTGGCGGCGGAAATAACATCCACCGCGGCAGGCTTCCCTGCTGTCCGGAGAATCGACCTTGGCGCCGGTTCGGGCGTCCCAGCGGTCACGGGAAGCGGGTCCCCGCTGCCGGGCGGAGGTGCAGGACCCGAGCTTCAGGTGGTGCTTTACCTTGAGGACGGGCTCGACGCCGCCGCGGTCCAGGAACTGGTCTCCGGGCTCCAGAAGGCATGGTCCCGGAATGTATTGTTTGGTGAGCGGGTTGACTCGATCGAAATCAAGTTAAGGCGCGCAGCACAGTAGCCGACGGTCAAAGGGGAGATCCCCCGGGCTGCCGCCGGCAGACCAAAGGATTTTCCGTGAATTTCGCTCTTTACCGGGAGCTGCTGGCCGTCCGGCCGATCCGGCGGCTGCTGCTGGTCGGCATGATCGCCCGCATACCTCATTCTGCGGCCGGTGTGCTGCTGACACTGCACATTGTCCTCACCTTGAAGCAAGGGTATGCCGCGGCGGGAGCTGCGGCAGCGGTGATGACCATAGGGATCGCAGTGGGAGCACCATGGCGGGGCCGCCGTGTGGACACCGTGGGCCTGCGCACGGCCCTGATCCCGTCAGTCATATCAGAAACGGTCATCTGGTCGGTCGTTCCCCATGTGTCCTACGGATGGCTGCTGCCGCTGGTGTTCGTCGGCGGCCTCCTGACCCTGCCAATCTTCAGCGTGGTGCGCCAGTCGCTCGGCGTCCTGGCCGGCGGCGGCCAGCGGCGGACGGCCTTCGCCCTGGACGCCATCACCACCGAGATGGTGTTCATGATCGGTCCCGCTGCGGGGGCAATTGTGGCCACCAGCGGCTACTCCGTGCTGGGACTCACCGTCGTGGGACTGTCCACATCGTTGGCTGGACTGTTCCTGATGTGGTTCAATCCGGCCACCCGCAGCCCGGTCCGGACGGAAGAATGTGATGCCGACCAGCAGCAGCACGCGGCCGAGGCGGCAGTGGTCTCCAGCGCACCGGCCCACGTTCAGGAAGCAGCGGCTGACCTGGCACAGGCGAATGTCCTGCGGTCCCAGGGGACTCCCGGGACTCAGGGGAACCGTGCCGCCGGACTCGGCGGCAGGGCAGTACACAACTTCGCGTGGTTCACAGCCACTGTGGCCGCCGTCTTCGCAGTCGCGGCTGGTGCGGGAATGGTCCTGAGCGGCACAGACGTCGGCATCGTCGCGGCCCTGGAAATCGGCGGGCACCAGGGGGAGATCGGCGTCGTCTTCCTGTTCTGGTGTGCGGCGTCCGTGGTGGGCGGCCTCCTCTACGGGGCGATGCACCGCGCCCTGTCACCGGTCCTTCTGTTGCTGGGAATGGCCGCCCTGACCATGCCGATGGGATTCGCCCACGACACGTGGGCGCTTGCCCTCGTGTCCATACTTCCCGGTTTGCTCTGCGCGCCGGTGCTCTCGGCGGCGTCGGAAAAAGTGGCCGAGCTTGTGGATGAGGACCGGCGCGGCGAGGCGATGGGCTGGTACGGCTCCGCGCTGACCGCGGGTGTGGCTTTCGGGGCGCCCCTGGCAGGAGTCTTCATCGACGGCATGGGGCCGTCGGGAGGTTTCGTGTCAGTGGGGTCGGCGGGGGTTGCGCTGTGCCTGGTGGGGCTGGTGCTGCAGCAGCGCAGGAGGCGTCAGGCCACGACCGTCTGATCGGGCCTGACCATCCACAGTTTTTGTCCGGATATCGTGCCTTGCCGGTGGAAGTCCCGACATCTGGACAAAAACTCAGTTGACGGCGCCGGTGTACTTCTCGCCCGGGCCCTTGCCCGGAGCATCAGGAATGATGGATTCTTCGCGGAAGGCAAGCTGCAGCGACCGCAGGCCATCGCGCAAAGGTCCGGCGTGCTGGGAACCGATCTCGGGAGCCGCCGCCGTCACCAGTCCGGCGAGGGCAGTAATGAGTTTGCGGGCCTCGTCAAGGTCCTTGAGCTCCTCGGCGTTGTCCTCGGCGGCCAGGCCCAGCTTCACTGCTGCAGCGCTCATGAGATGGACGGCTGCCGTGGTGATGACCTCGATGGCCGGTACCTCGGAGATGTCCCGGATCTGCTGGGTCACGTCGGCTGGGGAGCCGGCGGGCGCGAAAACGTGTGAATTACTGTCTGGGGTGCTCATACTGGTAAGCTTGTCACAGACCGACTGAATGTCGTTATTTTGCTGTGTAAGTCCCACCGGCGCCAAGGCGTCCTGTGCGGGATTTTCTCTGTAGAATGGCATGCAGTTTGCAAGCGGAGTTCTCTCCCACCCGCGTCAGCCGATTTCCCGCCGGAAGCAATTCCTGGGAAGCAAGGTTGCCGGGTACCGGTCGGGCACCATCCCAGGCATATGCCGGGGTGGATGCGTGCAGTCTCTTCGGAGGCCAGTACATCCGATCTTCGAGGCCTTCGATTGCTCCGGCAATTGGGGGCCTTCTCTATTTTGCCGGTGGAATACCCACAACAAACACAGGAGCTTTAACATTAGCGAGCCAAGAATCAATGAGCGTATCCGCGTCCCCGAGGTGCGGCTGGTCGGCCCTGCAGGTGAACAGGTAGGAATCGTCCGTATTGATGATGCCCTTCGTTTGGCTGCCGAATCCGATCTTGATCTCGTTGAAGTTGCACCGCAGGCGAAGCCTCCGGTGTGCAAGCTGATGGACTTCGGCAAGTACAAGTACGAGGCCGCGGTCAAGGCACGTGAAGCCCGGAAGAACCAGACGAACACTGTTCTGAAGGAGATCCGCTTCCGCCTGAAGATCGACACCCACGACTACGAGACCAAGCGCGGCCATGCACTGCGCTTCCTCGGCGCCGGTGACAAGGTCAAGGCGATGATCCAGTTCCGTGGCCGCGAGCAGCAGCGTCCGGAGATGGGCATCCGCCTTCTCCAGCGCTTTGCTGATGACGTCGCCGAGGTTGGCGTTGTTGAATCCAGCCCCCGCATTGATGGCCGGAACATGGTGATGGTCGTCGGGCCGCTCAAGAACAAGGCCGAGGCCAAGGCGGAGGCGCGCCGCGCAACGCAGCGTGCGGAGGCAAAGGCGCAGAACGAGGTCAAGGCTTCGGGGCGCGTGGACGTTTCCGGTGATGACAATGTGCCGCTGACCCAGTCCCTGGCTGATCTTCTGCCGGAGGGTTTCGCTATCACCACGGAACCGCAAACCGAGGCGCCCGAAACTGCGGCGCCGGCCGGAACCGATGCCGCGCAGTCCGAAGCCAGGGTGACAGACACTGCTTCGACCGAAAAGGCCAGTGGGGTTGCGTCTCCTGACGCGGCCTCCGCCGTCGGGGTTCCTTCCCGGGAAGAGGTTCTTGCGAAGGTAACTGCAGCGAAGGAAGCCCCCAAGCAGGCCGCTCCGAAGGCTGCCGCTCCCAAACGTGAGGCTCCCACGGCTGCCGCACCGGCCAAGGCACCCGCCGCCGCCAAGGCGCCGGAACCTGCCAGGCCGGCAGCTTCGGCTCCTGCTGTTCCCGCAGTTCCGAGGCCGGCCGCAGTGCCTTCGCCGCCGAAGCCGGTGGCCAGGCCTGCAGCCCCCAAGCCTGCTGCGAGGCCGGCCCCGAAGCCGGCCAGCAAGAAGACCACCTAATTCAAAGCTGCAGGAGGCTAGTCCTCCAGCAGTACGCAACCAGCATGCCGCCCGCAGGGGTGGCTGCACGAAAGAACTGCAGACAATGTCTGTGGATACGTAAGGAGATCGGTCCCCATGCCGAAGATGAAGACCCACAGTGGTGCTAAGAAGCGCTTCAAGCTGACGGGCAGCGGTAAACTGCGCCGCCAGCAGGCCAACCGCCGCCACTACCTCGAGCACAAGTCCTCCAGGCTGACCCGTCGCCTTGCCGGCGACAAGATCGTCTTCAAGGGCGACGCCAAGGTCATCCGGAAGATGCTCGGCATCTAATTTCCAAGTTTTCTGACTGATTGCCACCTGGCAGCAGTCAACTACCAAAAAGCCTTCTCAGGCCGGCCGGTTTTCCGGCAGTAGACGCTTGGGATCAGAATTCTTAAGGAGTACGCACAGTGGCACGTGTGAAGCGGGCGGTAAACGCCCACAAAAAGCGCAGGGTTATCCTCGAACGCGCAAAGGGCTACCGGGGACAGCGTTCACGCCTGTACCGCAAGGCCAAAGAGCAGCTGCTGCACTCGTTTGTGTACAGCTACGGTGACCGTAAAAAGAAGAAGGGCGACTTCCGCCGCCTGTGGATCCAGCGCATCAACGCTGCGTCCCGCGCCAACGGCCTCACTTACAACCGCCTGATCCAGGGCCTCAAGGCCGCTGAGGTCGAGGTTGACCGCCGTATGCTGGCAGAGCTGGCTGTTTCCGACGCCAACGCTTTTGCCGCCCTGGTGAACATCGCCAAGGACTCCTTGCCTGCAGACACGTCCGCTCCGGCCGTCCAGGCGGAGGCAGCGCCCAAAGCGGCCAAGGCCCCGAAGGCAAAGGCTGCAGCGAAGGCCGCCGCTGCTGAATAGCAGCCGGCCGCTACCTGCACAGGTAGCAGTTCAAGGAGCCGTGGCAACAGCCACTAAAGTTCTTATATGAACGAATCCGGGCGCCCGCAAGATTTTCCACTGTCCAATCCCCGAGCCGATCGGGTGAGGGAGGTGGCAAAGCTTGCCGGGCGCCCGGCCCGCTTAAAGCGTGGACAGTTCCTGGCAGAAGGCCCGCAGGCTGTGCGGGAAGCCCTTAAGCTGCACCAGCAGCGGATCGCCGAAGGGGCGCCGGGAATTGTGCACGAGGTGTTCGCCAGCGAAGCCTGCCTCGACCGGTATCCGGAATTCGATGAACTTGCAGAAGGAACCAACTCCCGGCTGGCCTCGGATGAGGTGCTGGCTGCCATGTCGGACACGGTGAGTCCCCAAGGCATCATCGCCGTCTGCGGGTTCGTGGACGTCACACTTAAAGAAGTGCTCGACGGCGGACCGCGCCTTATCGCCGTCCTGTGCCAGGTGAGGGATCCGGGCAATGCCGGCACTGTACTGCGCGCCGCTGACGCAGCCGGCGCTGATGCCGTGGTTCTCACCGCATCCAGCGTGGACATCTACAACCCCAAGGCTGTCCGTTCGACAGCAGGCTCACTGTTCCATCTGCCTGTGGTTCTGGGCGCGGATATCCACGAAATAGCCGCCGCCTGCAAGGCGCGGGGGATCGGCCTCCTGGCGGCCGATGGATACGGCGACCTGAACCTCGATGTCCTGCAGGACGAAAACGCTGTCCGGCGCATCTCAGGGTCCGATGCGGAATCGGCCTACCCGCTGGAGCGGCCCACCGCCTGGCTGTTCGGAAATGAGGCCCAAGGACTTTCAGAGGCTGAACTGGCGCTTGCTGACCATCGGGTGGCCGTGCCCGTCTACGGGTCGGCGGAAAGCCTCAACCTGGGTACCGCCGCGACAGTCTGCCTGTATGCCAGCGCACGTTCCCAGCAGGTGTGAAAAGCAGGTGGGAAAAGACAGGTGGAAAAAGACAGGGCCCCGGAGTCATATCCGGGGCCCTTGCCATGTGAATCGTTCAGGTGAGAAATCGGTAAATCAGGGTGCTCTGGTCGTCCTGTTGCGCCCTGTGATGGCGCCGTAGACGCCGGCAACTACCAGGCCGCCGATGATCGCAAGGATCCAGGTGCCGAGATCAAAGAAGGCAAGATCGCCCTTGCCGAACAGGAGGTTTCCGATCCAGCCACCTACGATTGCACCAACCACCCCGAGTATGAGGCTGGTGACCCAGCCGCCGCCCACTCTGCCGGGCATAACGGCCTTGACGATGGCCCCTACGATGAGGCCGAGAATAATCCAAGCAAGAAAACCCATGTCTCCTCCTTCATATTCGTCGGGATTTAATCGTCCCGATTAGTCCTCAAGCTAACACACAGCATCCTTATTGTCAGCAGCCTTACCTGCGGTGAAAAATGCGTGCCGGGCTCCTCGCCGGGTACGGTATTCATGGGCAAAGCTGCGGACGGCTCTGCATTTTTCCCGGTCCTGTTCCGTAATCCTGAAGAGGTGAAGCCCCCGTGGCTGCAAATGGCGGTACCAAGGCGATCGTCGCGGCTCTCGCTGCAAACCTGACCATCGCCGTGCTCAAGTTCATAGCGTTCATCCTGACGCTGTCATCGTCCATGCTGGCGGAGGCCATCCACTCCGTTGCGGACTCCGGAAACCAGCTGCTCCTGCTGATAGGTGGCAAGCAGGCCCAGAAGGAGGCAAGCCCGCAGCACCCCTTCGGCTACGGCCGGGAACGGTACATCTACGCGTTCATTGTCTCGATCGTGCTCTTCAGCGTCGGCGGCCTCTTTGCGCTCTACGAAGCGTGGGGGAAACTGCAGCATCCGCACGCCATCGAAGGTGGCTTCTGGTGGGTGCCGGTCGCAGTGCTCATCGGGGCCATCGTTGCCGAGTCATATTCCTTCCGGACGGCCATCATGGAATCCAACCATGTGCGCGGAAAGCAGGGCTGGGTGAGTTTCGTCCGGACCGCCAAGCAACCGGAACTCCCGGTCATCCTCCTGGAGGACCTTGGTGCGCTCCTGGGACTGGCATTTGCCCTTGTGGGCGTGGGGCTGACGCTCATTACCGGCAATGGAATCTGGGATGCCCTTGGCACCGCTGCGATCGGCCTGCTGCTGGTGGCCATCGCCGTGGTGCTGGCCGTGGAAACCAAATCCCTGCTTCTGGGGGAATCGGCTACCAGGGACGATGTCACCAAGATCAGCCAGGCGATCGAAGCCGACGGGACCCAAATCATCCATCTGAAGACACTCCACCTGGGGCCGGAGGAGCTTCTCGTGGCGGCAAAGATCTCCGTTGGCGCCTCCGACACGGGCCGTGAGATCGCGGCAGCCATCGACAGTGCCGAGGCGCGCATCCGGGCGGCCGTTCCGATCGCCCGCGTCATTTACCTGGAACCCGACCTCCCGCGGGACGAAGCCTTCAAGCGCGACCAGGCAGCCGCAGACCCCAAGCCCCAGGATGCGCAGGCCTGAAGGCCCGGCGTCGGCTTGTCCAACGCGGGGCAGCGGGGGCTGCCGTACGGCAGCTGCCCCGGATGCTCCCGGCCTGATCCGGAAGCTTAGGCAGCCAGCGGCTCTTTGCGTTCCAGCAGGCCGCTGGCGGCGGCCACCCCCAGGCCCAGGATCGCCAGGACGGCACCGACGAGGGCAGGTGCAACGTAACCCCAGCCCCATGCGATCACTACCCCGCCGAGGAAGGCACCCAATGCATTGGCCACGTTCAGGGCGGCGTGGTTAAGCGAGGATGCAAGCGACGGCGCGTCCGGTGAGGCGTCGAGCAGGCGGGCCTGCAAGGCAGGCACCAGCATGGAACCCGCCGCTCCAACCACGAATACCATGACGAACGCCGACCATGGCCAGTGGACCGCCACGGCGTAAACCACCAGGGCGACGGCGATACCGGGCAGGACACGATAGATGGTCCCCATCACGGACCTGTCGGCGATCCGGCCACCCACGATGTTGCCGGCCACCATGCCAAGGCCATACAACGCGACCACCACGGGAAGCAGCGACGAAGGTATGCCGGCCACATCAGTCATGGTGTGGGCAATGTAGGTATAGGTGGCGAAAAAGCCGCCAAAGCCCACGATGCCGATCAGGATCGCCAACCATACCTGCGGACGCTTCAGGGCGCCGAGTTCCCGGCGGATGCTCGCATCGGGATGGGCTTCCTGGAACGGGACAAACCTCCACAGCAGGCCCAGGGTCAGCAGGCCTATCGCTCCCACCAGCACGAACAGCAGGCGCCAGCCAAAGACCTGGCCCACCCATGTGGCGAGCGGCACCCCGATCACGTTTGAAACCGTCAGGCCGGCCATAACCATGGAGATGGCCCAGCCCCGCCGGGTAGGCGGCACCAGCGAAGCGGCGATAACCGCGGCCACGCCAAAGAATGCCCCATGCGGAAGCCCGGCTGCGAAGCGGGATACCAGCATGCTCCCGTAGTCCGGGGCGATGAATGACGCCAGATTGGCCACGCTGAAAAACAGCATCAGGCCCAGCGCCAGCTGCTTCCGTGGCAGTTTGGCCCCGACCGCGGCCAGCAGCGGGGCGCCCACCACTACGCCGAGGGCATAGGCCGAAATCAAGTGGCCCGCTTCGGGGGTCGTGACGTTCAGTCCCTGCTCCACTTCCTTCAACAGACCCATCATGGTGAATTCCGTGACGCCGATTCCGAATCCGCCCATAGCCAGGGCAATGATGGCCGGAGCTACTCTTGCGGTTCGGGGTGTACGTGCGGTGGGAATCCGGACGGTGCTGCTCATGTGCCTGCTTTTCGAAGAGGTAAGGGGTGAGGTGCGGTCCAGTCCATTGTCCCCCATAGAATAGGCCAGTGACTGGACAGATCCTCGTGGTTGGCGGAGCGGTACTGGATTCCTTGGCTGAGCCCAGGCAGATGCTGGTGGCCCGCCGGACCGCTCCCGAGCAGTTTGCCGGGCTCTGGGAATTCCCGGGCGGGAAAGTCGAACCCGGTGAAGTGCCGGAGGCTGCACTGCACCGGGAACTGCGCGAGGAACTGGGAATCGGGGTGCGCCTTGGAAGTGAGCTCCCGGCTGCCACGGTATCCGGCTGGCCCCTTAATGACCGCGCCTCGATGCGGGTGTGGCTGGCCGAGATCTGCGATGGGGATCCGCTGCCGCTTCAGGATCACGATGAGTTGCGATGGATCGGCCTCGACGGTGAGGCGCTCACCCTTGCCTGGATTCCTGCAGACTTCCCCATCGTCCGCGCCCTGCTGCAGTCCGTTGGCAGGAATGCGGGCCCGGCTGCCGGCGAACCGTCTGCACCCCGGCAAAGCGCCGCCGAGGCCAGCCCGTTCCGCTGAGCCCCGTGGGGCCCCGGAAACTCAAGAACCTAGAAAAGTGTGGGCTGCTCGCGCAGGCCGTCGCCGGCACGTTGCGTGTCCCCGCCCAGCCCCGCAATGGTCCGGGCGCCTGCAATGGTGCCCAGCCCTGCAATGGTGCCCAGCCCTGCGGCGGGCGGGAGGCTGCCGGCCGGATACTGCGCTTCTTCGCCGCGTGCGTCGTCCTCCAGACTGCGGTGGCTGAAGCCGCCGGAATCCGAGAAGCCGTGGCGCTGCTTGAAATAACGGATCCTGCCGGCGAGCCAGCTCCGGTAGTCCTTGGAGGCGTAGGACCCCGTGCCGTAGAGCTGTCCATAGCGTCCAGCGAGCTGGGGATGGTGCTTGGCGATCCACTGCATGAACCATTCGCGGGTGCCGGGTTTCAGATACAGGGCTCCGGCCGTGACTCCGGTGGCCCCCGCGGCGGCCAGGGAACCGAACAGGGAGTCCAGCGCTTCGTCACTGTCGGACAGCCACGGCAGGATGGGCATGGCCATCACGCCGCAGGGCAGTCCGGCGTCCCGAAGACGCGAGATCAGTTTCAGCCTGGCCCGCGGCCCCGGGGTTCCCGGTTCCACGGCTTCGGACAAGGCCTCGTCCGTCATGGCGAGGGATATGCCCACGCCTATCGGCACCTGGGTGGCAGCCCTCTTCAGGAGCGGGATGTCGCGCGCGAGCAGTGTTCCCTTGGTAAGGATGGACAGCGGGGTGCCCGAGTCCGCCAGGGCCGAGATGATGCCGGGCATCAGCTGGTAGCGGCCCTCCGCCCGTTGATACGGGTCTGTGTTGGTGCCCAGTGCCACCTGATGGCGGCCCCAGGACGGCTTGGCCAGTTCCTTGCGGAGTACTTCCGCAGCATTGACTTTGACCACCACCTGGCTGTCGAAGTCCAGCCCGGCATCGAAGTCAAGGTAGGTGTGGCTCTTGCGGGCGAAGCAGTACACGCAGGCGTGGCTGCAGCCGCGGTACGGATTCACGGTCCACTCGAATGGCATCCGCGAACCGGCAACCACCTTGTTGAGCACCGATTTGGCGGTGACCTCATGAAAAGTGATGCCAGCGAATTCGGGAGTAGTGACGGAACGGACCAGACCGGCCAGGGGGAGCAGCGCGGGTGATGGACCGCGTCCGGCTTCCCCGGCAGGCGTGGGCATCAGCGCTTGTGCATCCCATCTCATACAGTTCATTCGAAACTATGTTCGAACTTAAGTCAAGGCAACACCCCTTTTGAACAGCGTCCCTTGAGACAGCCCAGCTGAGACGGCGTCCGCTGACACGGCGTCAGTCCAGCAGTTCCCAGACTACGGTGACGCCGGCAGACACGCTCGTTTCGCCGGCTTCCACATTCAGGGCTTCGGCCGAAGCTGTCCGCTGGATCCTCGCCAGCGGAACCGGCGCGGGTACGCCTGAACCTTCGGTGACCGATACGACGGCGCCAAGCCGGGCCGAGGCGAGCGACGCAAACTGTTCCGCCGACTTCAGCGCATCCTTCCAGGCCGCTGCACGCGCGCGGGCCTTGACTTCGGCCGCATCGGAAAAGCCGAGTTCGAGGCCCTGGAGCCTGACGTCGTTGCCGCCCGCATCAACGACTGCCGAGATGGCAGCCGACGCCGACGTCATCTCCCGTAACCGCACCGTGAGCACGCTGGAGGCGATATATCCGGCCACTCTCTGGCCCTCGCCCTCGTGCCAGACGAGGTCGGCCCGCACGTTCAGCCCGGAGGTCCTGATATCCGCACCGGCCACGCCCCGCTGCCGGAGTGAAGCGGAAACGGCGGCGGAGGCTTCCCCCGCGCCGGCGTAGGCATCGCCCACGCTGTCCCGGCGGCACTCCACCCCTACGGAAATGGTCAACAGGTCCGGCGCTGCTTCCGCTGTCCCGGTGCCGCTTACGGTGATGCTCCTGATCGGGGTTTCGGAAGTCATGCTCAAGCCTCTTTTCCGCCGGCACGGCCAGGAGCCGGCTGTCGTTTGCTGCCCGTAGGGCGGTATCCGCCGGCTTCCAGACCCGCCCGGCGCTCAAAGAAGTTCCCCGTCGCCGGGTTGCCCGTGCGCAGCTGTGACCAGCCGCCGGCGAGGAAATAGAGCGGCAGGAAGGGCAGTCCCAGGCAGCATGCGTACTGTCTGCAGTGCTCTTCCTCATGCCCGAGGAGCGCAGCGTTGGATGTGAGTTCTTCAGCCCGGATCCTGCAGATGATCACGTTGCCCATCGTGAACGCGCTGGCGATGGGGATGGGCCACCGGTATCCGGAGGCAATGACCAGCCCGCGCGGGCCCCTGCTGACGACCGTTCCCGCAGCCCGGGCAACAGCCAGGCCAAGCAGGGTGGTGCCGTTGACCAGGTTGGCGAGCCGCCTGATCTGCTGTGCGGGAGTCAGCGGTTGTGCTGCCGGCCGGCGCTGCCGTTGTGTCATGAGGCCATGGTAGCCGGGGCGTTCAATTAGACTGGAGGATAGTGGCCGCCGGTATTGATCCGGCGCGCCCTGACCTGGTCATTGAGTGCGTTCATCCCGCGTGGATCCACAACGTGACCTGCCAGTGACGGATGAGCTGCCGGGAGACCCTGCACGGCTGCACCGCCCACCGGCAGCCCCGACTCGTAGCTAAGAACAGTAGATGACTGAAACTTTGCCGGCCGGCTTCACCCCGAATCCTCTGGATGAAGACGCCGTTACTGCAGCTGTAGAACAGGCCATTGCCGCCATCGCCGGCGCCGCCTCCCTTGACGAACTGAAGGCGGTGAGGCTTGTTCACACCGGCGAGAAGTCGCCGCTGAGCCTGGCCAACCGCGAAATCGGCCGCCTGCCGAAAGACCAGAAGGCCATCGCCGGAAAGCTCATGGGTTCGTCCCGCGGCCGGGTCAACAAGGCGCTCGCGGACCGCACAGCCGAGCTTGAGGCCGAGAACGACGCCCGGATCCTGCTGGAAGAGACCGTCGACGTCACCGCAGCTCCCCGGCGTCGGCGTGCCGGTGCCCGCCACCCCCTGTCAACGCTGCAGGACCGCGTGGCGGACATCTTCGTGGGCATGGGCTGGGAAATCGCCGAGGGACCCGAAGTCGAATCCGAATGGTTCAACTTCGATGCCCTGAACTTCAAACCGGACCACCCCGCCCGCGAAATGCAGGACACGTTCTTTGTGGAACCGCCGGAGGCACACCTGCTGATGCGGACCCACACATCACCGGTGCAGGTCCGCTCCATGCTGGAACGAGAACTGCCCATCTATGTGCTGTGCCCCGGCAAGGTTTTCCGTACCGATGAACTGGATGCCACGCACACCCCGGTTTTTCACCAGTTCGAGGGCCTGGCCATCGACAGGAGCCTGAGCATGGCCGACCTGCGCGGCACGTTGGAGCACTTCGCCCGGCAAATGTTCGGCGATGAGGCGCAGATCCGGCTGCGCCCCAACTACTTCCCCTTCACCGAGCCGTCCGCCGAGCTGGACATCTGGCACCCCGGCGCCAAGGGCGGCCCGCAATGGATTGAATGGGGCGGCTGCGGCATGGTCAACCCCAACGTACTCCGCGCCGCGGGCATCGACCCGGACATCTATTCAGGCTTTGCCTTCGGCATGGGCATCGAGCGCACGCTCATGTTCCGCAATGAGGTGGGGGACATGCGCGACATGATCGAAGGCGATGTACGTTTCAGCGAGCACTTCGGGATGGAGATCTAACCGTGCGTATCCCACTTTCCTGGCTGCGTGAATTCGCACAGGTACCGGCCGGAGCAACGGCCGAAGACGTCATGGCCGAACTGGTTAAGGTCGGCTTTGAAGAAGAGGCGGTCCACCGCCCAACTGACATGCTGAAGGGCCCCGTCGTGGTGGGCCAGGTCCTGAGCCTGGCGAAGGAACCCCAGTCCAACGGCAAGACCATCAACTGGTGCCAGGTCCGGGTTGTCCCTGAGGGCCAGGAACAGACCCTCACCGGTGACGGGATCGACCCGTCCGGCGTGCAGGGGATCATCTGCGGCGCGCACAACTTCGTGGAGGGCGACAAGGTGGTGGTCACCCTTCCCGGGGCGGTCCTGCCGGGTGACTTCCGGATCTCCGCGCGGAAGACCTATGGCCACCTCTCCGCGGGCATGATCGCCTCCGTGCGTGAGCTCGGCATTGGCGAAGACCATGACGGCATCCTGGTGCTGTCCCGGATCGGGCTGGACCCGGAAATCGGTACGGATGCCATGGAGCTGCTGGGCCTCTACGACGAGGCCGCCGAAATCAACGTGACTCCGGACCGCGGCTACGCGTTCTCGATTCGCGGCGTCGCCCGCGAGTATGCCCACGCCACCGGAACCTCGTTCACGGACCCGGCCTCCAAGGTCCAGGCCCCGGCGGAGCTGCTCAACGGATATAGCGTCAAGCTCAACGACGACGGCCCCATCTACGGCAAGCCCGGCTGCGACCGTTTCGTTGCACGCACCATCCGGGGCGTCGACGCCACCAGGCCGACTCCTCCATGGATGGCCTCCCGGCTGCGCCTAGCCGGCATCCGTTCCATCTCGCTGCCCGTGGACATCTCCAACTACGTCATGCTGGAGCTCGGCCAGCCCACGCACTGCTACGACCTGGACAGGGTGTCCGGCGGGATCGTGGTCCGGCGCGCCGTGGCGGGGGAAAAGATCACCACGCTGGACGGCAAGGAGCGCATCCTCGACGTCGAGGATCTGCTGATCACCGACGGTTCCGGGGCCATCGGCATCGCCGGCGTCATGGGCGGCGCCGCCACCGAGGTGAGCGATTCGACGTCGAACGTCCTAGTGGAGGCGGCACACTTCGACGAGGTGTCCATCTCCCGCTCCCGCCGCCGCCACAAGCTCCCGTCCGAAGCCTCCAAGCGCTTTGAACGCGGCGTCGACTGGCAAGTGGCCAACGTTGCGGCCCAGCGCGTCGTCGACCTCCTGGTGGAACTCACCGGGGGCGTCGCCGACGAGACCGGGACCGACGTCGGGTCTGCCCCTGACGCCGTCACCATCCACCTGCCGACGGCCTTTGCCGCCGAACGGATCGGCATCGACTTCACCGGGGAACAGATCGTCACGTCCCTGAGGGACCTCGGCGCGCTGGTAGAGGAGAACGACGGCGGCTGGACGGTCACCGCTCCGAGCTGGCGGAACGACCTCGAGACCAAAGAGGACCTCTCCGAGGAGATCGCGCGGCTGGTCGGTTATGACAACATCCCGGCCACGCTGCCCGTGGCCCCTCCGGGGCGGGGGCTGACCCGCGTGCAGCAGCAGCGGCGCCGGCTGATCCAGGGACTGGCGGATGCCGGCCTGACTGAGGTCCTTGCCTACCCGTTCGTGTCCAAGGCGTCCAACGATACGTTCGGCGTGGCAGCGGCGGGGGCAGAACGGCCGGCGGTCAAGCTGGCCAACCCGATCAGCGAGGAACACGGCTACCTCAGGACGTCCATCCTCCCCGGACTCATCGAGGTGGCCAAGCGCAACCACTCCCGCGGCTTCCGCGACCTGGCGCTCTTTGAATCAGGCCTCGTCTTCCTTCCCGCCGGCGCCGTGGGTACGCCCTCCATCCCGCCGCTGGGCGTCAAGCCCTCCGACGAGGTGCTGGATGCACTGTACGACGGCGTGCCGGACCAGCCGCTGTACGTCGCCGCAGTCCTGACCGGCCATGATTCACCGGCCGCCGCAGGACACACTCCACGGGCGTGGGACTGGGCGGACGCACTGGACATCGCCCGGTTCGCCGGCGACGTCCTGGGCGTGGAGGTAGTGGTCAGCCAGGGTTCGCACCAGGCGTTCCACCCGGGCCGCGCCGCGCAGCTTTCGCTGCGGACAGGCGGGGTGGTGGGGTACGCGGGCGAGCTGCACCCGAAACTCCTGGCAGCACACGACATGCCTCCCCGCTCGGTGGCACTGGAGTTCAACGCCGACGCCCTGTTCGAGGCTGCCGCGGACGTCATAGTGGCGCGCCACATCTCGGCGTTCCCGGTAGCCACCCAGGACGTTGCCCTGGTCGTGCCGCAGGATGTTCCGGCGGACCGCGTCCTCGAGGCGCTCCGCGAAGGCGCCGGTGAGCTGCTGGAGGATGTTGCGCTGTTCGACGTGTATGCGGGCAAAGGGATCGAGGAGGGCAAGAAGTCCTTGGCCTTTGGGCTGCGGTTCCGGGCGACTGACCGCACCCTGACCGCAGACGAGGCGTCAGCGGCACGCGAAGCTGCTGTGGCCCTGGCCGCCGAGCGCTTCGGTGCCGTCCAGCGGTAGCTGATCCGGTGGAGTCCGGGCTGGTCCTGCAGGCCGTGGCTGTCCCCGGGCATGAGTCGGGCGTTTCCGGCTCCGCCGAGGCGGCTACCGACGTCCGGGGCCGGTCCCGGGCGGACGCCCTCCTGCTTGAACCGGCGGAGGCGTCCCGTGCGGCGGCTATGGAGCCGTCCGTGCGCGGGCGCTTCATCGCGGGCAGGGCAGCGTTACGGCGCTTTGCCGCGGCATTGCTGGAACTGCCGGTCGCGGAGCTTGAGGCGTCTTATTCGTGTCCGCGCTGCGGCTCGGGCCGAGGCTTGACCCACGGCAGGCCAGGCTACAGCAGGCGGGGGCAGCCGCTGCCACTGCTCCTCAGCATGGCGCGGAGCCAACAGTGGGTCCTGCTTGCTGGGCTGCTGTCACCGGCCAGCGGGACGCGCCTGGGCGTGGATGCCGAGGATCCCGGGCGGCTCGGTTTCGACGGCTTCGACGCCGTTGCCCTCAGCAGGGATGAACAGCTCACCGTCGACGGATTGTCCGGGCCTGCGCTGCAGCAGCAGCGCGCCCGGCTCTGGGTCCGGAAAGAGGCGTGGCTGAAGATGACGGGGGATGGGCTTCGGACGGATCCGCGGACAGTGGACGTACTCGGCAGGCCCGGGATCGCTGACCTTGATTCCAGTGACACCGGGCTGCCTGTGGCCTTTGTGGCCGCCGCCGCCCTCAGCGGCTAGGCGGAGACGTGGCGCCCGCCGGACGGCAACGACGGCAGGGCTTCCTCATACAGCCATGGGTGCAACAGTGCTTCCGAATCCAGGCCCGCAACCCGGTCCGCCATGAGGATGAATTTCGCGGTGGAAACGGAACCATGCCGGTAGGTCCGGGTCCACTCCTGAAGGAGGGCAAAGAAGGCCAGGTCGCCGCACTGGCGGCGCAGGACGTGGAGGGCGAGGGCACCACGCTTGTAGACGCGGTCATCAAACATCAGCTCCGGTCCCGGATCCCCGATCACCAGGTCCTGGTCTGCTGTCGAGAGCCAGCGCCACGCGACCGCGGCGCGGTCCTGGACGGTCATGACGCCGGCGGCGTCCGACCAGATCCACTCGGCGTAGCAGGCGAAGCCTTCCTGCAGCCAGATATCGCTCCAGGCGCTGACAGTCAGGGAGTTTCCGAACCACTGGTGTGACAGTTCATGGGCGATCAGTCTTTGGGATTCCCAGTCCGCGCTGAGGTGGTTCCGGCCCAGAACCGACAGGGTCTGGGCCTCCAGCGGGATCTCCAGTTCATCGTCGGCCACCACAACGGTGTACCCGGCGAACGGATAGGGTCCAAAGCAGCTCACGAAAGTGCGCATCATTTCCGGCTGCCGGCGCAGCCCCTGCATGGCCGTGCCGGCCAGGTCCGCCGGGACGGCCGCGGTCTGGAGCACACCGCCAGGGCCCTCTCCGGCGTCGAGGACCCGGGCGTCGTAGCGTCCGATCTGAACCGTGGCCAGGTAGGTGGCCATCGGCTCTTCCTGCTCGTAGGTCCAGGTTTCCGTGCTGGACTTCACGCTGTGCCCCACCAGGCGCCCGTTGCAGACGGCACGGTAGTTTGAGTCGGCGGTCACGGAAATACGGTAGCTGGCCTTGTTCCGGGGGTGGTCGTTGCAGGGGAACCAGGACGGCGCACCGTTGGGCTGACCGGCCACCAGCACACCGTCGGTCAGCTCCTCCCAGCCCACTTCACCCCAGAGGCCGCGGCGCGGTGACGGATTGCCTTCGTACCTGATGTCCAGCCTGAATTCCTCGCCGGGAACCAGGTCGCTGTCCAGATGGATGATCAGTTGGTCCCCGCGCTGCACAAACCGGCGCAGGCGGCGGCCGTTGAGCTGCACCTTCAGGGCCTGCAGCCCCGCAAGGTCAAGAACGACGGCGGACGCCCCGCGGGCAGCAACGGCGTGCAGGGCGGCGCGGCCGCTGAGGCGATTGCTGGCCAGCCGGTAGTCGAGATCGAGCTCGTACCGCGAAACGGCGTAGGCATCTGAACCGTGGTCCACGACGTACCGGTCCAGCGTCGGGGCAGATCCGGCCGCACCCACGGCGATTCCGGAGCTTGCTTGTTCTGCGGAAGTCATTAGGTGCGGGCCTCGATCAGAGCGGTTGGCGGGACAGTCTGTTCTATTCTGGCGGGCGACTATTTCAGCCGGGGCGCCGGGACGTCGGGTCCCGTCCACGGACTGATCGGATTGCCCATCCAGTACGTTCCGGCGGGGACTGTTTCCCCGCGCATCACCAGGGATGCCGGCCCCACGGTTCCGCTGCGTCCGATCCGTGCCAGGGGCAGGATAACGCCGTGCGGCCCCATAGTGGCCCCATCTTCGAGCGTAACAGGGCCGATGCTCATGATGCGGTCGTGGAACAGATGGGTCTGTACCACGCACCCGCGGTTGACCGTGGAGTTGGCACCCAGCGTCACCAGGTCCGCTTCGGGCAGCCAGTAGCTCTCGCACCAGGTCCCGGAGCCGATTCTGGCGCCCATACCGCGCAGCCACCAGACGAGGACGGGAGTGCCTGTGGCCGCGCGGGCAAACCACGGGGCACTCACCATCTCGATGAACGTGTCCACCACCTCGTTCCGCCAGATGAAGGAACTCCAGAGCGGGTGTTCGCCGGCCCTGATCCTGCCGACGAGCAGCCACTTGGCAACCACGGCACTGCCGGCGGCGACGGCGCCCGCCAACAGCATGACAAAGCCGCCCAGCACGGCCGCCGCAGCGTAGTTGGTGGCGGCCGCGAGGGAGTCAAACGCCAGCAGCACTGCAGCGGCAAGGCCAACCGTCAGCACTACGGGAACGAAGCGGCAGGCTTCCCACAGAGCCCGGGCGACTTTCAGCCGCCGCGGCGGCTGAAACGTCAGCGTCGTGTCGGAGGCAATCGCCGTGCGGCGCAACCTCACGGGAGGGCTGCCCAGCCAGGACGTGCCCGATTTCGCCTTGGATGGCGTAGCCGACAGCACGGCGACGAGGGAATTCTTGGGGACGGTCCGGCCCGCGGCAGTCATTCCCGAGTTTCCCAGGAAGGACCGTTTTCCTATTTTGGCCGGTGCGATCCTGACCCAGCCACCGCCGAGTTCATAGGACGCCACCATGGTGTCATCAGCCAGGAAAGCACCCTCGCCGACCGTGGTCATCTTTGGCAGCAGCAGAACCGTCGAGGCTTCCACGTTCTTGCCGATGCGGGCGCCCAGCAGCCGCAGCCAGACCGGTGTGAAAAGGCTCGCGTAAATGGGGAAAAGCAGGTCCCGGGCCAGGTCCAGCACCCTTTCCGTGGCCCACACCTGCCAGCCGATCCGGCTCCGCACCCGGTAGTACCCCTCCTTCAGCCCGATTCCCAGCAAGCGGGTGGTGCCAAGGACCAGGAGCAGGTTGGTGATGAACCAGGCCAGTGCGGCCAGCGGGAGGGAGGCCAACAGTTGCAGCCAGGCCGCGGAGAGGGAGCTGCTGCCCTGGATGAACGGGAAGACGACGGCGCACGCTGTTCCGGCCGAAATGTAGGGGATCATGGCCAGGAGAGCGGAGGCCGCAGCGAACGCGGCAAACCAGAGCCGGCCCATCAATCTGCTGCTGGCAGGCGCTTCCGGCCAATCGTGCTTTGCCTTGCCGCGGCGACGGGCGGGTGAACCGGCCACCACCTGTCCGGCTTTCACCTTGCCGAGGACGGCCGACCCCGCTTCGACCTGGCCGCCGGCGCCGATGCTGGCTCCCGGCATCAGCGTGCTGCGCGCACCCACCGTCGCCCCGGCGCCCACATGGACGGCTCCAATCCGGACGTGGTCGCCATCGATCCACCAGCCGGAAAGGTCCACCTCGGGCTCGATATTCGCTCCGCTGCCCAAGGACAGCAGTCCGGTCACGGGCGGCAGTGAATGCAGGTGCACATTCGTGCCGATTCTCGCCCCGAGGGCCCGCGCATAATAGGGCACCCACGGTGCGCTGGCCAGGCTTACGGCACCGGCCAAATCCTGGATCTGTTCAGCCAGCCAGAGCCTGAGGTGCACCTTCCCCGCGCGCGGGTAAGTTCCCGGGCCAACGTTGTGGAGCAGGAGCCGTGCGGCCGCGACGGAGAGGCCCATCCGGCCGGCAGGACTCACGAAAACCAGCCACGATGCCCCGACCCACCACCACGACACGGTGGGTGCGGCAGCAAAGCCGGAGAGGCCGGCGAGGACGTTGTTTGCTGCCATCAGGTATGTCAGCCAGCGCATGCCCACCAGGGTGTGGAGGGGGACACCCATCAGCGTCTGGAAGACTTGGGATTTGCGGGCAGTAGGCCGAACAGTGCGTTCCTTAGCCGGGTTGGCCGCGATTCCTTCAGGCAGGGATTGCCGGGCCGTGTCGATCAATGCGCCGATCCGGGGAGTGGCATAGATGTCCGCGACGGTGACGGTGGGGTAGCGAAGGCGCAGCGCCGAGACCAGCTGGGCGGCGGCGAGGGAGCCGCCGCCGTGGGCGAAGAAGTCCGCGTCCAGGCTTACTGCCGGGCTGCCGAGCACGGCACCCCACTGTTCGACGATCCACGCGGCGTCGTCGGGAAGGTTCAGCGGAGCGCTGTCTGTTTCGGCGCTTGACCCTGCGAGTGGCCAGGGGAGGGCATGCCGGTCCACCTTTCCGCTGGTTTTGGTCGGCAGCGACGCAACGACGGTCAGCAGGGGGATCAGCGCTGCGGGAAGGCTGTAGACCAGCTGTTCACGGGCCGCGGCCAGGTCGGGTTCCGCGCTGCCGGCAGGGGCGAGGTACCCCACCAGGATCTGGTTTCCGGCCGCCGTGGTCTGTACAGCGGCTGCGGCACCCGCAACGTCCGGCAGTGCCTGCAGGGCGGCATCGATTTCTCCGAGTTCGATCCGGCGACCACCCAGTTTCACCTGTTCGTCCGCACGTCCCACGAAGACCAGGCCTGCGGCCTCGTAGCGGACGAGGTCGCCCGAGCGATAGGCACGGTGCCAGCCCAAGGCAGGCATTGGAGCATACTTTTCCGCGTCCTTGGCCGGATCCAGGTAGCGGGCCAGCCCAACTCCGCCAATGATGAGTTCGCCCACTGCACCTTCGGCCACAGGGACGCCGTCACCATCCACTACGGCCAGGGCCCAGCCGTCCAGCGGCAGGCCGATCCGCACCGGCCCCGGCCCGCCGAGCTCAGCCGCGCACGCCACCACCGTCGCCTCGGTGGGACCATAAGTGTTCCAGACCTCACGGCCTTCCACTGCGAGCCGCCCGGCAAGCTCGGGCGGGCACGCCTCGCCGCCGAAGATCAGCAACCGCACGTTTTCCAGTGCTTCCGCGGGCCAGAGCGCTGCAAGCGTAGGAACGGTGGACACCACGGTGATGCCGTGGCTGATGAGCCAGGGTCCCAGGTCCATTCCCGTACGGACCAGGGCGCGGGGTGCGGGGACGAGACAGGCACCGTGCCGCCACGCCAACCACATTTCCTCGCAGGAGGCGTCAAACGCCACCGAGAGCCCGGCGAGCACCCGGTCCTGCGGGCCGATCGGGTCCGCGGGCAGGAATATCCGGGCTTCGGCGTCAACGAAGGCGGCTGCAGAGCGGTGCTTCACCGCGACACCCTTCGGCGTTCCGGTGGAGCCCGAAGTGAAGATTATCCAGGCGTCATCGTCAGGTGTGGCCGGCCGTGCTGCGGGGAAAGGCCCCTCCCGTCTATCCAGGAGGGACAATCCCGCGTTGGTTATGACTGCGGAGACCTTGGCTTCGTCAAAGACCAGCCGGGCGCGTTCGTCAGGGTCGTCCGCGTCCACGGGGACGTAGGCCGCGCCGATGAGCAGGGCCGCGAGGATGGAGATGTACAGCCGGTTGGTGCCGGACGGGATACGGATACCGATTCTGTCTCCGGCGCCGAGTCCGGCCAGGTGCAGCTCCCGTGCAACAGACCGGACGGCCGCCATCAGCTGTGCGTAGCTCAACGAATGGCGTCCGTCATCCAGGGCCGAAGCGTCGGGATACAGGTCAGCCGTGGCGCGGAGGATGTCCATCAGGGTCCGCGCCGGCGGCGAGGCCGCGGTCCCCGGCATCTGGGGCCGGAGCGCGGCATAGCCTTCGGGCGCAAGGCCACTGAGTTGTTGCTCGGTCACCTGGACAGTGTCGCCGGGCAAGGTGAACGGAAGGTGTCGCAGTCTGCCTCCTGTTCACACCGGACGCTACCCCGTGGTCCCGGGGCCGCGGTCGCGGGAGTCAGGGAACCAGCAGAACCTTGCCCGTGGTCCACCGGCCCTCAAGGTCCTCATGGGCATGCCGCGCTTCGGCCAGGGGATAGGTGGCCCCGATCCGTACCTTAAGGCTTCCGTCAGCCGCAGCCCCGAAGATCTCCGAGGACCGCCACAGCCGCTCCTGCGGATTGCCCAGGAAGTGCGCCAGGGTGGGCCGGGTAAGGCTCAGCGATCCGCCGGCATTCAGCCGCTGTGGATCGACCGGCGGAACCGGACCGGACGCCGCTCCGAACAGGACGAGAAAGCCCCGGATGCGCAGGCTGGCGAGCGAGCCGTCGAAGGTGTCCTTACCCACGCCGTCGTACACCACGTTGACGCCATCGCCGTTGGACAGTTCACGGACCTTCTCCGCGAACCCGTCGTAGCGCAGCACTTCGTCCGCGCCGGCTTCGCGGGCGAGGGTTTCCTTGTCATCGGTGGAGACGGTCGTGATGACACGTGCGCCACGTGCCTTCAGGAGCTGGATCAGGAGCAATCCCACGCCACCGGCGCCCGCGTGGACCAGGACTGTCTGCCCGGGTTCCACCCTGAAAGAGGAATTGATCAGGTAGTGGGCGGCCATGCCCTGGAGCGGCAGCGCCGCGGCGGTCAGGTCATCCACGCCGTCCGGGACGCGGAGGGCGCGGGCCGCATCGATCAAGGCATACTCGGCGTAGCATTTTGAGCCTTCGCCGGTGGCTACCCGGTCGCCCGGGGAGAACCCTTCCACGCCGTCGCCGGCTGCCTCCACGGTTCCGGCCATTTCCGCACCCGGCGTGAACGGAAATTCGACCTTATACACGCCGCTTCGCTGGTAGGTGTCGATGAAGTTCACACCGGCGGCAGCGACTTTGACCAGGAGCTGTCCCGGTCCTGGAACCGGGCGCCCGGTCTCCGCATATTCCAGGACTTCCGGACCGCCGGGCTGCCGGGCGAGGACTGCATGCGTCATGTATCTCCTTCCCGGGGTGGGAGTTTCCTGGCCCCGGTTCCTGGAACCATCCTAGGGAA
Organism: Arthrobacter sp.; assembly: GCA_036565085.1. Taxonomy (GTDB): domain Bacteria; phylum Actinomycetota; class Actinomycetes; order Actinomycetales; family Micrococcaceae; genus Arthrobacter. Next base: position 18,142 of record DATCNU010000009.1, on the reverse strand, counting down.
AGCCTGCGGGAACGACGAAGTGACGGCCGCATCGCAGCCGTCACTTCGGGGTCAAAAGCGGTTGCCGGGAGCCCGGCCCGGGCTGCTCAGTAGCGCCGGGTGACCGTGGCCATCGGGCACTCGAAATGGCGGCCGGCGGCGAGCCCGACCTCGTTGAGGTAGCGGACGATGATGCCGTAGGACTGCAGCAGAGTGGTTTCCGTGTAGGGGACCTGGTGTTTTCGGCAGTATTCACGAACGATCGTGGCAGCCTTGTCCAGCTGCGGCCGGGCCATGTCCGGGAAGAGGTGGTGCTCCGCCTGGCGGTTCAGGCCGCCGAGCAGGAAATCCATGAAGCGGCCGCCCGAGATGTTCCGGGATGTCAGGACCTGACGGCTGAAGAAGTCCACCCGGCTGTCCGCCGGCAGGACCGGCATGCCCTTATGGTTGGGCGCGAAGGAGGCGCCCATGTAGAAGCCGAAGACGGCGAGCTGGACCGCGATGAAGGCGACAGCCATTGCCGGGGGCAGGAAGGTGAAGGCCAGAACCGGGAGCAGGCTCAGGCGGACCATGAGGATAGGGATTTCAACCCAGCGGTGGGTGACCTTGGCACGGCGGAAGATGAACTTGACCGAATCGATCTGGAGTCCCAGGCCAACGCCCAGGAGGAGCGGGAAGAAGAACCAGCCCTGCTTGCGGGTGAGGAAAGAGGAGAGCCGTCCTTGACGGGCGGCCGCATCTTCGGTGTGGAAGGCGATAGGGCTTGCGGTGATGTCCGGGTCCTTGGAAATCACGTTCGGATGATTGTGGTGTGCCCCGTGCTTCTGCTCCCACCAGGAGTAGCTGATGCCGGCCACCGAGGTGGCGAGCAGTCTTGCCGACCAGTCGTTGGCACGGCGGGACGCGAAGATCTGACGGTGCCCTGCCTCGTGGGCCAGGAAGCTCAGCTGCGTGCACAGCACGCCCAGCGCGGCGGCGATCAGGAGCTGAAACCAGCTGTCGCCGATCAGCGCGAAACCGAACCAGGTGGCGGCCATCAGGAGCACCAGGCTGGCAAAAACAGTGATGTAGAAACCGACGCGGCGCTCAAGCAGGCCCGCGGACTTCACGCTCTTCAAGAGTTCTGAATAGCTCAGGACGACGGCGTTGGGCTGCCGGACACGCGATACGGGGCGCTCGGAAGTTGGGAGGGTGGTGGTCATGGAGCCGGGGCCTCGTAACTGTTACGGGCAACGCTGCAGCCGACATTCGGACTGCGCGGTCAGGATCACCCTTTGTCCAGCATACGCCTGCCTGTCCAGCAGTCCTTGCAATCCTCCTCTGCATAAATATCGGGCACATTGAATACTTTTGCTGTAGGCTTCATTGCATGACTATTTCTGTTGCCGTCTCCGGAGCAAGCGGCTACGCCGGGGGAGAGGTCCTCCGCCTGCTCGCAGGGCACCCGGACGTAACCATCGGTGCCATCACTGCGCACAGCAATGCCGGCTCCCGCCTCGGCGAGCTGCAGCCGCACTTGCATGCGTTGTCCAGCCGCATCCTGGAAGACACCACGGTGGAGAACCTCTCCGGCCACGATGTGGTGTTCCTGGCACTGCCGCACGGGGCTTCCGCCGAGATTGCGGCGCAGCTTCCCGAAGGAACCATCGTCATCGACGCAGGCGCCGACCACCGGCTTGAAGATGCGGCTGCGTGGGAGAGTTTCTACGGTTCCGCCCATGCCGGAACCTGGCCATATGGCCTCCCGGAGCTCCCCGGGCAGCGCGAGAGGCTCAAGGGAGCCACCCGGATAGCCGTTCCCGGCTGCTACCCGACGTCCGCCCTCCTCGCACTGGCGCCCGGCTTCGCCGCCAAGCTCCTGCAGCCCGACGACGTCGTGATCGTTTCCGCCTCCGGCACCTCAGGTGCCGGCAAGGCGGCCAAAGTGAACCTCATCGGCGCCGAGGTGATGGGTTCCATGAGCCCCTACGGGGTCGGTGGCGGCCACCGCCACACGCCGGAAATAGAGCAGGGCCTGTCCAACGCCGCCGGGGAAAGCGTCACGGTGTCCTTCACCCCAACGCTCGCCCCCATGAGCCGCGGGATCCTCACCACAGCCACCGCCAGGGTCAGGCCCGGCACTACGTCCGCCGACCTGCGCCAGGCGTGGGCCGAGGCCTATGACGATGAACCGTTTGTGCACCTGCTGCCGGAAGGCCAGTGGCCCGCCACAAAGTCGGTGGTCGGATCCAACCATGCGGCAATGCAGCTCGCCTTCGACCCGCACGCCGGCCGCGTCATTGTGACATGCGTCATTGATAACCTCACCAAGGGGACTGCCGGCGGAGCCGTGCAGTCCATGAACATCGCGCTTGGCCTGGCAGAGACCGCCGGCCTGAACCTGCAGGGAGTTGCACCATGACCGTTACCGCCCCCCTGGGGTTTCGCGCCGCCGGCGTCACCGCCGGCCTGAAAGCCTCCGGCAAGCCGGACCTCTCCCTGGTCGTCAATGACGGCCCGTCCAAGGCAGCGGCTGCCGTCTTCACCAGCAACCGCGTGGCCGCCGCGCCGGTGCACTGGTCCCGCCAGGTGGTCTCTGACGGCCGCGTTGACGCCGTGATCCTTAACTCGGGCGGCGCAAATGCCTGCACCGGGCCCCAGGGGTTCCAGAACACCCACAGCACCGCGGAGAAGGTGGCTGAGGTGCTGGGCATTTCGGCCACGGACGTTTTTGTGTGCTCCACCGGCCTGATCGGCGAGCAGCTGCCCATGGACAGGATCCTTCCGGGGGTGGAGGCCGCCGCCGCCGCGCTCAGCACAGACGGCGGCCCCGAGGCGGCCGTCGCGATCATGACCACTGACTCTGTGCCCAAGGCGGCGCTGTTCATTGGCACGGACGCCGACGGCCAGGAGTTCACCATCGGGGGAATTGCGAAGGGTGCCGGCATGCTGGCCCCGGGCCTCGCCACCATGCTGGTGGTGCTCACCACGGACGCCGAGGTTGAAGCGGAAATGCTCGACGTCGTCCTCCGCGACGCAACGCGCGTCACCTTCGACCGTGCTGATTCCGACGGCTGCATGTCCACCAACGACACCGTCGTGCTGCTGGCGTCAGGCGCCTCCAAGGCAGTGCCCACGGCCGAGGCATTCGGCGAGGGCCTCGCCAAGGTGTGCGCGGAACTTGCCCGCAAACTCATCGGGGACGCCGAGGGCGCGAGCCACGACATCGCCATCCGCACGTTCAATGCGGCCAGCGAGAGCGACGCCGAAACGGTGAGCCGCTCGGTGGCTCGGTCCAACCTGTTCAAGGCAGCCATCTTCGGCAAGGATCCCAACTGGGGGCGCGTGCTGTCCGCAGTGGGTACCACCGACGCCGTGTTCGAGCCGGACCTGCTCAACGTCGCCATTAACGGCGTCCAGGTCTGCCGCAACGGCAGCATCGGGGATGACCGCGGCCTGGTGGACCTGGAACCGCGCGAAGTCCTGGTGGACATTGATCTGAAGTCCGGTGAAGCCGAGGCCACCATCTGGACCAACGACCTTACGCACGACTACGTCCACGAGAACAGCGCCTACTCGAGCTAGACCTTGAGCTAATCAACCAGCCACCGTCGGAGATACTGCACGCATGAACACCCAGACCCGTGAAACCACGTCCACGAGTGATGCCCAAAGCAAGGCCGGCACCCTGATCGAGGCGCTGCCCTGGATCCAGCGGTTCGCCGGAACCACCATGGTCATCAAATACGGCGGCAACGCCATGGTCAACGATGACCTGCGGCGTGCCTTCGCAGAAGACGTGGTATTCCTGCACCACGTGGGCATCCATCCCGTGGTGGTCCACGGCGGCGGCCCGCAGATCAACTCCATGCTCGCGCGGCTCGGCATCGAATCCGAGTTCAAGGGCGGCCTCCGCGTCACCACGCCCGAAGCCATGGACGTGGTCCGGATGGTCCTCACCGGCCAGGTGGGGCGGGAACTGGTCGGCCTGATCAATTCCCACGGCCCCTATGCGGTCGGAATGTCCGGCGAGGACGGCGGCCTGCTGCGGGCCGTCCGGACCGGCACCGTGATTGACGGCGAGGACGTGGACCTTGGCCTGGTGGGTGAAGTGGTGGGCGTGAATCCGGAAGGAATCCTGGACATTCTTGCCGCCGGCCGCATACCGGTCATCTCTACCGTGGCCCCGGAAATTGAGAGCGACGGCGGCGCCACGGCAGCCGGCGGGGTCCAGACCACCGGACAGGTCCTCAACGTCAACGCCGACACGGCTGCGGCTGCCCTCGCCGAAGCGCTGGGGGCATCCAAACTGGTGATCCTCACCGACGTCGAAGGCCTCTACGCCAACTGGCCGGACAGGTCCTCCCTCATTTCCTCGATGAACGCATCGGAGCTGCGCCGGCTGCTGCCGTCCCTGGAATCCGGCATGATCCCCAAGATGCAGGCGTGCCTCAAAGCCATCGACGGCGGCGTGGAACAGGCGCACATCGTGGACGGCCGGCTGCCGCACTCCATGCTCCTGGAAACTTTCACGACGGCGGGCATTGGAACCCAAGTGGTCCCCGACCAAGACGCAACCGAATACGCAGCCCAGGAAATACACGAGGACGTAACCCCATGAACCAGTCACACGCAGGCAGCCACGCGGCCACCACGCTGGAAAAGACACCCGTCGGAGACCTGGTTGATGTCAAGGGCCACACCAGCGGTGCTGAATGGCTGGCCCGCTACTCCACCTCCCTCCTGGGCGTCTTCGGCACGCCGCAGCGCGTCCTGGTCCGCGGCGCCGGATGCCTGGTCTGGGACGCCGACGGCAAGGAATACCTCGACCTGCTCGGCGGGATCGCCGTCAACGCCCTCGGCCATGCCCACCCGTTCGTGACCTCGGTGATCTCCAGCCAGCTGGCCACTTTGGGGCACGTCTCCAACTTCTTCACCAGCCCCACGCAGATTGCGCTGGCCGAGAAGCTGCTGGCGCTGACGCACGCGCCGTCGGGTTCCAAGGTGTTTTTTGCGAACTCCGGCACCGAGGCCGTTGAAGCAGCGTTCAAGCTTGCACGGCGCAACGGCGGCGGCCCGGCCGGCGCTCCACGGACCAAGGTCATTGCCCTCGAGGGTGCCTTCCACGGGCGCACCATGGGAGCCCTGGCCCTCACAGCCAAGGAGGCTTACCGTGCGCCCTTCGAGCCGCTGCCCGCTGGAGTGGTCCACATCCCGTTTGGTGACGTGGCAGCCCTCGAAGCCGCCGTTGATGAGTCCGTCGCCGCCGTGTTCCTGGAGCCGATCCAGGGTGAAGCCGGTGTCCGGCCCTTGCCCGCCGGTTACCTGCGGGCAGCGCGCGACGCAACCACGAAGGCCGGTGCCCTGCTGATCCTGGACGAGGTCCAGACCGGAATCGGCCGCACCGGCAAATGGCTCGCCAGCGAGGACGCCGGCATCGTTCCGGACGCCATCACCCTGGCTAAGGGCCTCGGCGGCGGATTCCCCATCGGCGCGCTCCTCACCTTCGGCGAGGAGACGTCCTCGCTGCTCGGCGCCGGCCAGCATGGCACCACCTTCGGCGGCAACCCCGTGGCGACGGCGGCCGCCCTCGCCACCCTGCACGCGATCGAAAGCCAGCGTGTGCTGGAGAACGTCGCGGCGGTGGGGGAATACCTCCGCACCGGGCTCGCCGCCGTCGACGGCGTGACAGAAGTCCGCGGTGAAGGCCTCCTGATCGGCTTCGACCTGGACGCCGACGTCGCGCCCGCCGTCGTGACAGCGGGCCTTGACGCCGGATTCATCGTCAACAGCCCCGGGCCGCGCACTATCAGGCTTGCCCCGCCGCTGGTGCTCAGCACGGACCAGGCGGACACGTTCCTCGCGGCCTTCCCGGCCATCCTCCAGACAGCTAAGGACGCCCAGTGACTCCTGCAGTTCGTTCAACCGGCACAACCCGTCATTTCCTCAAGGACACTGACCTCAGCCCCGCAGAGCAGGCCGAGGTCCTGGAGCTCGCCGTCCGCATGAAGGCCGCGCCGTACAGCGTCCAGCCGTTCGCCGCGGAGGGGAACGGCCGCCAGACCGTTGCCGTCATCTTCGACAAGACCTCCACCCGTACCCGCGTTTCATTCGCCACCGGCATTGCGGACATGGGCGGCAATGCCCTCATCATCAACCCCGGCGAAGCCCAGATCGGCCATAAGGAGTCCGTGGAGGACACCGCCAGGGTCCTGGAGCGGATGGTCTCCACTATTGTGTGGCGCACCGGGGCGCACTCGGGTCTCGTGGCGATGGCGGAGAACTCCAGGGTGCCGGTCATCAACGCCCTCTGCGACGACTACCACCCCTGCCAGCTCCTCGCCGATCTCCTGGCGGTGAAGGAGCACAAGGGCGGACTCAAGGGCCTCACCATGAGCTACCTGGGTGATGCCGCGAACAACATGGCCAACTCCTATCTGCTGGCCGGGGTTACCGCCGGAATGCATGTCCGCATTGCCGGGCCTGAAGGCTACCTGCCGGCAGCCGGGATCGTGACGGCGGCCGAGGAGCGGGCTGCCCAGACCGGCGGCTCGGTGCTCATCACCACCGATGCGGCCGAGGCACTCAAGGGCGCCGACGTCGTGGCCACCGACACCTGGGTCTCGATGGGCCAGGAATCCGAGAAGGAGGCCCGGCTGCGGCTGTTCCGGGAGTACTCCGTCGATGAGGAGGCCATGGCGCATGCGGCGGATGACGCCGTCGTCCTTCACTGCCTGCCCGCGTACCGCGGCTACGAAATCTCCGCCGGTGTCATCGACGGCCCGCAGTCGATCGTGTGGGACGAGGCGGAGAACCGCTTGCACGCCCAGAAGGCCCTGATGGCGTGGCTGATGCACCAGTCGGGCCTCGCGGTGGTCGAAGGCCTGGCACCGGTGCCCGCATCGGCTGAGGGAGTCGGCAACTAGTGTCCGTCCAGCCTGCACCTCCGGGCTCCAGCCCGGCCACCAAGACTGCCCGCCAGGCGCGGATCACGGCCATCCTGACGGGTGAATCGGTCCGCTCCCAGGCGGAGCTCGCGGCGCTTCTGGCGGACGACGGCGTGCAGGTCACCCAGGCGACGCTGTCCCGGGACCTCGTGGAACTCGGCGCCGTCCGGGTGCGCGGAAAGGAAGGCGTCCTGGTCTACGCCGTTCCCGGTGAAGGCGGCGAGCGTGCGGCCAGGAGCGGTGTGAGCCAGGAGATCCTGGACGCCAGGCTTGCCCGGCTGTGCAGCGAACTGCTGGTCACGGCTGAGGCCTCAGCCAACATCGCGGTGCTGCGGACGCCTCCGGGCGCAGCCAATTTCCTGGCCCTGGCCATCGACCACTCAGTCATGCCGTCCATCCTGGGGACCATCGCCGGGGATGACACGGTGCTGCTGGTCTCCCGCGATCCCCAGGGCGGACGGGATCTGGCGGCCCGGTTCCTGCAGCTGGCTGAGGAAGCCGGCGGCCAGTAACAACCCGACCGGTGTGTGGCAGGCTTTCAGCAGAAGAAATATCCACCAAAGATTCCAAGACAAGCAAGTACCAACCAAAACAAGAGGAGCATTTCCGTGACTGAGCGTATTGTTCTGGCCTACTCCGGTGGCCTGGATACTTCCGTAGCCATCGGCTGGATCGGTGAAGCAACCGGCGCCGAGGTTATTGCCGTGGCAGTCGACGTCGGACAGGGCGGCGAGTCGCTGGAGACCATCCGCCAGCGCGCCCTGGGCTGCGGCGCCGTCGAAGCCTACGTGGCTGACGCCAGCGACGAGTTCGCCAACGAGTACTGCATGCCCACGCTGAAGGCGAACGCCCTCTACCAGGGCCACTACCCGCTGGTCTCCGCCATTTCGCGCCCGGTCATCGTCAAGCACCTGGTCAAGGCCGCCCGCGAATTCGGCGCCACCACCGTTGCCCACGGCTGCACCGGCAAGGGCAACGACCAGGTCCGTTTCGAAGTGGGCATCCAGACCCTCGGCCCGGACCTGAAGTGCATCGCACCCGTCCGTGACCTCGCCCTGACCCGCGACAAGGCCATTGCCTTTGCCGAGGAAAAGGGACTGCCGATCGAGACCACCAAGAAGAACCCGTACTCGATCGACCAGAACGTCTGGGGCCGCGCCGTCGAAACCGGCTACCTTGAGGACATCTGGAACGCGCCCACCAAGGACATCTACGACTACACCGCCACCCCGGAGTTCCCGCCGGCGCCGGACGAGGTCATCATCTCCTTCGAAGCAGGAATCCCGGTAGCGATCGACGGCGTCAAGGTCACCCCGCTGCAGGCCATCAAGGAACTCAACCGCCGCGCAGGCGCCCAGGGCGTCGGCCGGATCGATGTCGTCGAGGACCGCCTCGTGGGCATCAAGTCCCGCGAAATCTACGAGGCCCCCGGCGCGATGGCGCTGATCACGGCCCACAAGCACCTCGAGGACATCACCGTCGAGCGTGAGCAGGCCCGCTTCAAGGCTACCGTTGGCCAGCGCTGGTCCGAGCTGGTCTACGACGGCCAGTGGTTCTCCCCGCTCAAGCGCTCCCTGGACGCCTTCATCGAGGACACCCAGCGCTACGTTTCCGGCGATATCCGCATGACCCTTCACGGCGGCCAGGCCATCGTCAACGGACGCCGTTCCGACACGTCGCTGTACGACTTCGACCTCGCCACCTACGATACCGGCGACACGTTCGACCAGTCGCAGGCCAAGGGCTTCATCGAGTTGTGGGGCATGTCCGCCAAGGTTGCCGCCGGCCGCGACATCCGCGTCGCAGGCCAGTAGCCAATGGCTGAGCTTCAAACCCCGAAGGCCGGGAATACAAACGAAGGCGCCTTGTGGGGCGGACGGTTCGCAGGCGGTCCCGCGGATGCCCTCGCCGCATTGAGCAAGTCCACGCACTTTGACTGGCGACTGGCCCGGTACGACATCGCCGGTTCCGTCGCGCATGCGCGCGTGCTGCACAAGGCGGGACTGCTCGACGACGGCGAACTGGCGGGCATGCTCGACGCCCTGGCCCGGCTGGACCAGGACGTTGCCTCCGGCGCCTACCTGCCGGCTGAGTCCGACGAGGACGTGCACGGCTCGCTGGAACGCGGACTGATCGAGCGAGCAGGGACCCAGCTGGGCGGAAAGCTGCGCGCCGGCCGGTCCCGCAACGACCAGGTGGCCACCCTGGGCCGCATGTTCCTGCGGGACCATGCCCGCATCATTGCGCGCGGCGTCCTGGCCACCATCGATTCCCTCGTGCAGCAGGCCAAGACCCATCGGGGGGTGGCAATGCCGGGCCGGACCCACCTGCAGCACGCCCAGCCTGTCCTGCTCTCCCACCACCTGCTCGCCCACGCCTGGGCGCTGCTGCGCGATGTGCAGCGGCTCCAGGACTGGGACAAGCGCGCCGGTGTGTCACCCTACGGCTCCGGTGCCCTGGCGGGCTCTTCACTGGGGCTGGACCCGGAGGCGGTCGCGGCGGACCTCGGCTTCTTCTCGGCGACCCACAACTCGATCGACGGCACCGCGTCACGCGATGTCTTCGCCGAATTCGCCTGGATCACGGCCATGATCGGCGTGGACCTGTCCCGGGTATCGGAGGAAGTCATCCTCTGGGCCACCAAGGAGTTCTCCTTCGTGACGCTGCACGATTCCTACTCCACCGGATCGTCCATCATGCCGCAGAAGAAAAACCCGGACGTGGCAGAGCTCGCCCGCGGAAAGGCAGGGCGCCTCATCGGCAACCTGACCGGGCTGCTGGCAACGCTCAAGGGACTGCCCCTGGCCTACAACCGCGACCTGCAGGAGGACAAGGAACCGGTCTTTGACGCCGCGGACACCCTCGAGGTGCTGCTCCCGGCGGTCTCGGGCATGATCGCCACCCTGACGTTCAACACTGAACGGATGGAGTCGCTCGCTCCCCAGGGCTTCGCGCTGGCAACGGACATCGCGGAGTGGCTGGTCCGGCAGGGCGTGCCGTTCCGCGAGGCACACGAGCTCTCGGGTGCCGCAGTCAAGCTGGCCGAAAGCCGCGGCGTCGAGCTCTGGGATCTGACGGACGAGGAATACCTGGACATCTCCGCGCACCTGACTCCGGAGGTGCGCACTGTCCTGTCCACCGAAGGTTCGCTCAACAGCCGCAACTCCCAGGGCGGCACGGCCCCGGCCGCCGTCGAACGCCAGCTCGTTGCGCTGGAAGCCGAGCTTGCCGGCGTGCGAGGCTACGCCGGGTAGCTTTCGGCTGCCGGAACCCCGTGGATGTCCCTCCGGATGTCCGCGGGGTTTTGTGCCGCCCGGGCGCTGGTTCTCCCCACTTTTGGCTGGCCCTGGCGGCGTGTTGCCTACGACAGCGGCGTGTCGGGGCCGTTGCGGATGCAAAGTTGGGGGATCCCGGCGGCAGACGGACCAAGGGTGGTGGCATGAGCGACGGCGTCCGTTAGGATGAGCGCCATGACAGCTCCTCCACCGTACGCCTTGCTCGCCGAACTGCACATAGCAGCCGACGTCGCCGCCTCCACCGCCGCGAAGCTCACCGACGCGGACATCGCGGCACCGTCTGCCTTGCCCGGATGGACCCGCGGCCACGTCCTGGCGCACCTCGCCGGGATATCCAACGCCATGGCCAGGCAGTTGGAGTATGCCTCCCGCGGGGAGACGGTTGAACTGTACGACGGCGGCCAGGAGGGGCGGAACCGGGCGATCGACAGTTCCGCGGGCCATGACGCCGCCACCCACCGGGCAGACCTCCAGGCAGCCGTTGACCGTGTCCTTACGGCGTTCGATTCGCTCAGCGATACGGAAGCTGGGGCAACGGATCCGGGGGAAAACGGAGCCACCTGGCAGACACCCATCTCCTACCGGGGAGGAGTGGTGCTCGACGGCGGCCTGGCCCTCTGGCGCGAACTCTTGATCCACACCTCGGACCTGGATGCCGGCCGGGGACCTGAGACCTGGAGCCGGCAGTTTTGTGAGCACCTGTTCGACTTCCTGTCCGCCAGGGTGCGCCCGGAGGACAAGCTGGTGCTTCAGCCCCTCGGGCTGCCTCCCGTCAGCATTGGAGGGGGCGGCCGATCCATAGTCGTCAGCGGCATGATCACTGACATTGCCGCCTGGCTGGCCGGCCGCGAACCGTCCCTGGGAAGCCTGCGGGCCTCCGCGGCGGCTGATGGCGTGGACCTTCCAGAGCTTCTTCCCTGGCCCTCCGGTGTGCCCAGCGCCAAGTAAGGACTGCGCCAAGTAAGGGCTGGCGGATCAGCTCCTCGCCGATTGGGCTCCCAGGCCCGGATTCAGCGCGCCTCCCGAGCCAGCAGGCTCTCCTTAATGGCCAGGCCCCAGCGGAAGCCACCCAACGAGCCATCGGTGCGGATGACCCGGTGGCACGGGACAAACAGCGCCGCCGCGTTGAAGGCGCACGCGCTGGCAGCTGCCCGGACCGCCTTCGGATTGCCCGACAGCCCCGCGTATTCCGTGTAGGTGACCGGAAACCCCGGCCGGACGGTCCGCAGCACGTCCCAGGCGTGGGCGCGGAACGGACCGGACTTCTGCCTCACGGGAACGCTCATGGCAGGCATCGGGTCTCCTGCGTAGAAGGCTTCCACTGCCCGCGAAATGGAACCAAGATCCTCCACCGCGTCAACTTCATCCGGGCGCAGCCCGGGATGGATCTGGCCGGTCAGGTCCGCGGGATCCGCGGTCCAGCCGGAGGCCAGGACCACTCCGTCCTGGGCAAGGATAGTGAACGGGCCGTCCGGGGTGGACATCAGTAACAGTTGGCCTTTCATGGCATCCCTTTCTGTGAAACGTGGGCTTTCGGTACGGCGGCAGCGCGCCAAAGGTGCATGGTGGCGTAAGACCGCCAGGGGCTGACTTCGCGGAAGTCGGGGCTGGCAGCTTCCCTGACCGCGCCCGGAGCCGGGGCCAACGCCCTGATCCCGTTCCGCACCGCGGCGTCATTGGCCAGGAAAACATCCGGGGCGCCGAGGACGCGCATCGCCACGTAGCCCACAGTCCAGGGTCCTATGCCCGGGAGCGGGAGCAGCTTGGCCGCCAGCCCGGGCAAGTCGTCGCCGTAGCCAAAATCAAGCTCCCCTGCCGCAAGGGCGGAGGCAATGAAACGGAGGGCATCAATCCTTCGCCGGGGGCCGCGCAGCATTGAATATCCGGTTTCCGCAATTTCGGCGGCAGTAGGAAACAGCCGGTCCAGGCCGTCAGCCGGCAGCCGGGCCGTACTGCCGGCTGCGGACAGCTGGGTCAGGGCCGTCCGGGCGGCCGCTACGGTGACCTGTTGCCCGATCATGGCACGGACCAGCAGTTCCTGAGGATCCAGGGCGCCGGGCATTCTGATGCCAGGCGCCGCGGCCACCGCAGGGGCCAGCCGGGCATCCGCAGCCAACGCGGTGTCGATCGCCACAGGATCGGCGTCGAGATCAAAAAGCCGCCGTACCCGGCTCAGCAGGGAAGGCAGATCGCGCAGGTCCACCGCACTGACGGTGAGGGTCAGGGGCCTGGCAGTCGGTGGCCGCCTGTGGGTACCGGCGTCGTAATCAACGCTGAAGCGGGCATCGCCGTGGGGGAGCGTGAGGGTGCGGGCGTACGACGTCGGCGTCCCGGCCTCTATTCCGGGAATTGCCCTCACTGCCAGGAAGGAAAAGATGCCCGGGTCGAACGGTTCGCGGTACGGCAGGCTGAGCGTCAAAGCTGTGGCGGGGATGGCGGGCTTGCGGGTCTTCGCCGTGGCGCGCAACGCTGTGGGGGTCATGGCGAAAACTTCCACCATGGTCTCGTTGAACTGCCGGACGCTGCTGAATCCGGCGGCGAAGGCGATATCGGCCAGCTTCATGGAAGTGGAAACCAGCAGCGTGCGGCCCGTCTGGGCGCGGCTGGCACGTGCGAGCGACAGGGGTCCGGCGCCGAGTTCGTGGCTCAGGATCCGGTTGAGCTGGCGGGCCGAATACCCCAGCCGGGCGGCAAGGCCCTCCACGCCGTCCCGGTTGACCACGCCGTCGTTGATGAGGCGCATGGCCCGGCCTGCAAGGTCCTGGCGGAGGTTCCAGGCGGGTGTGCCGGGGACCGCTTCGGGGAGGCAGCGCTTGCAGGCCCGGTAGCCGGCGTCGTGCGCCGCGGCGGAAGTCTCGTAGAAGGTGACGTTGGAAGGTTTGGGGGTCCTGGCCGGGCAGGAGGGGCGGCAGTAGATGCCGGTGGTCCTCACGGCAGTGTAGAACTGGCCGTCGAAGCGGGTGTCGCGCGCGTCGATCGCACGGTAGCGCTGCCAGAAGTCCATCCCCTTATCCTGCCAGCCCTGGACGGTACCTGCTAGCGGAAATCGGACATTGCCGTAGCCGCCTTTTCCTACGGCAATGGGCCGTTTGGATAGAGTCAGGTATGCGCTCCAAAGCCCCGCCGGGGGAAGCTCAGCTTCGGCAGATCCTGTCCGCCGACGCCCGCGAGGTGGCCTCGCTGGTCCTGGGGGCGGTCCTGACCCATGATTCCCGGGAGGGCGCAGTCTCTGTCCGGCTCACCGAGGTCGAGGCCTACCTGGGCCCGGAGGACTCGTTGCACCCTGATCCGGGCTCGCACACTTTCCGCGGACCCACGGCACGGAATGCGCCCATGTTCGGACCCGCCGGGCACCTTTACGTGTACTTCACCTACGGGATGCATCATTGTGCCAATATCGTCTGCGGCCCTGCTGGAGTGGCATCGGCGGTGCTGCTGCGGGCCGGGGAAGTGACCGCGGGGCAGCCTTTGGCCCGTTCCCGGCGGCCCACGTCGAAGTCAGCCGCGGACCTGGCCAGGGGCCCGGCGAGGCTGGCGAAAGTGCTGGGCCTGACCACGGCTGATAGCGGCAGGGATGCCCTGGCCGAGCCGTTTCGCCTGGTGCTGCCGCCGGAGCCCGTCGGGCCGATCAGCTCGGGACCCCGGGTCGGTGTCGCCGGTGCCGGGGGGTCGGACCAGTACGCATGGCGTTTCTGGATCACGGGAGATCCCACGGTGTCTCCCTATAAAGCGGCAAAACCCCGTGGGCCGAGGCAGCCGGGGTAACTGGTGGGGAGGAGACACGTGCGCCAGCCGAAATGGTTGTAGAATGGACGGTCTGTCTTTTGCGATAGGGGAACGTTTAAATGCTCGACGCCGATTTGGCCCACGAACGGGACTATGTTGCCAGCCTGTATGCGCGGCTTGATGAGCTCCGCGAGGAAAAGCGCAAGCAGTTGGCGCAGGTCCGCCGGGCCGGTGCCGTGGGCACCATGCAGAATGTCTCCGAGCGCGATGCCTTCGCCGCGCTGTATGAGGACCGCCTGGCGCAGCTCGACGCCGTGGATGACCGGCTGGTCTTCGGCCGGCTGGATCTTGACTCGGGTGAGGCCCAGTACATTGGCCGCATAGGACTGACCACCGAGGATCTGCAGCGGCTCATGGTGGATTGGCGCGCGCCCGAAGCCGGCCATTTCTATCAGGCGACTGCATTTGACCGGCAGGGTGTCCGCCGCCGCCGGCACCTGATTCTCCAGGGCCGCGAGGTCAAGGCCATCGAGGACGATGTCCTTGACGCGGGGATGCTGGCCGATAATGCATCGCTGCAGGGCGAGGGAGCGCTGCTCGCGGCACTGGATTCCAAACGGACCGGCCGCATGTCCGACATCGTCGGCACCATCCAGTCCGAACAGGACCGCATCATCCGGTCTCCCATGTCCGGCGCCTTGGTCGTGCAGGGCGGACCCGGCACCGGCAAGACGGCCGTTGCCCTGCACCGGGCCGCCTACCTGCTCTACACCCACCGGGACCGGCTCAAGACCGCAGGCGTCCTGCTGGTGGGCCCGTCGTCGTCGTTCATGAAATACATCGAGCGCGTCCTGCCCTCCCTCGGCGAAACCGGAGTGGTGATGGCCAGCGTGGGGCGGCTCATGCCCGGCATCAACGCTGTGGGCGAGCCCGAGGCGGAGGTTGCTGCCATCAAGGGGCGGCTGGACATGGCCGGAGTGGTGGCCAACGCCGTGGCCAACCGGCAGCGGATCCCGGCCGAGGACCGCGTCCTGGAAGTCGACGGACGCAGGCTCGTGCTGACACCGCGCCAGGTCCGCCGCGCCCGCGAACGTGCCCGTTCCACGGGCAAGCCGCACAACGAGGCGCGCCTGACGTTCGTTAAGATCCTGCTCCGCGAACTGACTGAGCAGATGACGGAGCTGGTGGAGGCCGGCAGCATCGGAAACAATGCCGACCGCTCCTACCTGGCCGAAGATGTGCGTACGGCCCGGGACGTGCGGATCGCCCTGAACCTGTGCTGGATGCCCATGACACCGGAGAAGCTGATCACGGAACTCCTGAGCAAGCCTGCCGTGCTGGAGGCCTGCACGCCACACCTGACAGCCAGGGAACGTGCCCTGCTGCTACGCCCTGCGGATGCGCCATGGACGGAGTCCGACGTTCCGTTGCTGGACGAAGCCGCCGAGTTGCTGGGCGAGCTGGATCCGGCCGCCGGGCGGGGTCTCGCACAGCAGGAACACGACCGCGCCCGGGACATCGCCAACGCCAAGCAGACGCTGGTGAACATGGAAACGGCCGGGGTGGACGTGCTGATATCCGCCGAGGAGCTCGTGGACCAGAACCAGGAGCGCGAAGCACGCCTGACCGCCGCCGAGCGCGCCACCAGCGACCGGACCTGGGCCTTCGGCCACATCGTGGTGGACGAGGCCCAGGAGCTCTCACCGATGCAGTGGCGTCTTTTGGTCCGCCGGTGTCCACTGAAGTCGTTCACCATCGTGGGCGACATCGCCCAGACCAGCTCCGTAGCCGGCGCCAACTCGTGGCAGGGCGCGCTGGGACCGATGTTCGGCGACCGCTGGCAACTGGAAGAACTGACGGTCAACTACCGCACGCCTTCCCAGATCGCCGAAGCCGCCGCCCGGATGGCCAACGCCGCCGGCCTGGTGGTTTCCGCGCCAAAGGCCGTCCGTGAAGGGCGCTGGTCTCCCCTCATCGACCGCGTGGACCAAGGTGCTGTTGTCGGCCGCCTGGTTGAGGTGCTGCCGGAGGAACTGGAAGCGCTCGACGGCGGCCTACTGGCGGTCATCGCCGACGGTCACCTGCTGCCCGAAGCCACTGCGGCCCTGCGCGCCGCTTACGGCCGGCGCATCGGTGCCGGTGCCGGAAGCTACGAACAGGACATCGTCGTCATCAGCCCCCGCGAGGCCAAAGGCCTGGAGTTCGACGGCGTCGTGGTTCTTGAGCCTTCGATGATGCTCAACCACGAGCACGGCCGGGTGGGCGACCTCTACGTGGCCATGACCCGGCCCACCCAGCGGCTCCGGCTGATCGCGGCGGAGGATATTCCAGCGGGGATCGAGCGTTGAGCTGACCCGTGTTGAACTGGGCAGTGGCCTGACCCGGCTTGTGCCGCCTCCGGCGCCCATCCGGCGCCGGGGGCCGGCAATACTGCTAACTTAGAAGTCGTGTCAGAACTCAACGATCTCGAATCCCAACAGAACGACCCCTCCTTCGCCAATGTATGGCAGGAGCTGAAGTGGCGCGGTCTGGTCCACGTCTCCACAGACGAAGCGGAACTGGAAAAGCTCCTCGCGGGGGACCCGGTCACCTATTACTGCGGATTCGACCCCACAGCGCCCAGCCTGCACTTGGGGAACCTCGTCCAGTTGCTGCTCATGCGGCGCCTGCAGCTGGCCGGTCACAAACCGCTGGGTCTGGTGGGCGGCTCCACCGGCCTGATCGGGGACCCGCGCCCCACGGCCGAGCGCACACTGAACACCAAGGACACGGTGACCGAGTGGGTGGGGTACCTGCAGGCGCAGGTCCGCCGGTTCCTGAGCTTCGAGGGCGCCAATTCCGCCCGAATGGTCAACAACCTTGACTGGACAGCACCTCTGAGTGCCATCGATTTCCTGCGGGAGATCGGAAAGCACTACCGGGTAGGAACCATGCTGCGAAAGGACGCCGTTGCCTCCAGGCTCAACTCCGAGGAAGGCATCAGCTACACGGAGTTCAGCTACCAGATCCTGCAGGGACTGGACTACCTTCAGCTGTTCCGCGATTACGGCTGCGTCCTGCAGACCGGCGGTTCGGACCAGTGGGGCAACCTCACCAGCGGCACTGAACTGATCCGCAAGGTCGAGGGCAAGAGCGTGCATGCCCTGGGCACATCGTTGATCACCAACTCGGACGGCACCAAGTTTGGAAAGAGTGAAGGCAACGCGATCTGGCTCGACGCCGGCATGTGCAGCCCTTACGCCTTCTACCAGTACTGGCTCAACACCCCCGATGCCGACGTCGTGGACCGGCTTAAGGTCTTCACGTTCCTGGGCAGAGCGGAGATCGAAGCGCTGGGCTCAGCCGTGGCAGAGCGTCCGTTTGCGCGGGAAGGCCAGCGAAAGCTGGCGTATGAAGTGACATCGCTCGTTCATGGCGTGGAGGCAACGGAGAAAGTCATCGCAGCGTCGGCTGCTCTCTTCGGAAACGGGGACCTGTCGGCGTTGGACAAGCAGACACTTGAGGCTGCCACCTCGGAGCTTCCTTCCGCGAGGATCCAGGTGGATGGACTCGGAATCGTTGATCTGCTCGTTGCCTCAGGCCTGTCGGAGAGCAAGTCTGCTGCCCGGCGAACCGTTGGCGAGGGCGGTGCCTACGTCAATAACGAGAAGGTCTCCGATCCGGAGGCTGTGATCTCCGAATCGGAACTGCTTCACGGTCAATACCTGCTGCTGCGCCGGGGTAAGAAGAACCTGGCGACCGTCGAAGTCCTGGTTCCGTAGCCCACTTCCAACACCCCCCGCACGCTCCTCCGCAGCCGATTTGCACGGCCGCGGGGGAGCGTGTAATGTTTTCTGAGTCGCCGCCGCTGAGTGGTGACAAACCCCCTTCACAAGAGAAGCAATTCTTCATGTGCACAGCACTGAATGATGAAAGCTTCATTTTTTGATGGGCGGATTCATGCCACAGAGTGAATATCCGGGAAATAACCCGGATTTGCAAAGTGAATATGAATGAAATAAGCTAGAAACATCGCAGCGAAGAAATACGAAATAGGAATTCATTTGAATGTGAATTGTTTCGGGAATATTCGAATGTGTCTGTTGTTTGAGAACTCAATAGTGTGCCAAGTTTGTTGATACCGGTTTATTTTATATGAATTGGTTGAATTGGCCAGGCCGCCACCCCGTGGTTGGTTTGGTTTTTACAGCTGGTTTCAAATTTTGTGCAGCCGTT
>DATCNU010000008.1:0-57747 GCA_036565085.1 Arthrobacter sp. | reverse complement strand
GGCAAGGGTGCGGCGCAGCGGGGCCACTTTGCGGAGGGCGCAGCACTGGGCGGCGTCGCGGGCAAAGAGGTCCTTGCCGAGCAGGCGGTCCTGCTGCTCCACGGTGTTCTCCGGGAGGACGTCCACCACGTTGACGCGGAGGTTTGCGGCCACTTCGTCGCGCGTGGCGTAGGTCTCCGGGAAGTGGTAGCCGGTCTCCAGGAACAGGACGTCGACGCCGGGAAGCTGGTCCGCGACCAGTGCCGGCAGGACGGCGTCGGCCATGGAGCAGGCCACAGCCACGGCGGGCAGCTCGAAGTTCCGGGCCACCCAGGCGATGACGTCCCGGGCCGGGGCGTCCCAGCCGAGTTCGGCGGCGCCGGCCTCGGCAACGGCCTTGAGTTCATCGTGGGAGCGGAGTGCCGGGGCTGCCGGAGTTTCGACAGCCTCAACCACCGGGTCGATGCCTGCTGCGTGCTTGCTCACTGAAGTGCCTCCTCATCTGCTGCGTGGGCCCACTCGGCGAAGGTCTGGCCTTCGGCGTGCTCGGCCACAAACTTCCGGACCACGCGTTCCACGTAATCGGGCAGGTCCTCGACGTAGACCTTGAGGCCGCGGACGGTACGTCCCAGGCCGGCTTCTTCCCGGCTGTCGGAAGCCAGGCCGCCGCCCAGGTGGACCTGGAAGCCGGGAGTGGGGTCGCCGTCGGGCGTTGGCAGCATCATGCCCTTGAGTCCGATATCCGCGGTCTGGATGCGGGCGCAGGAGTTGGGGCAGCCGTTGATGTGCAGGGACAGGGCGTGCGGCAGTTCACCGGAAGCCGCGAGGTCGGCCAGGCGGCGTTCCAGCTCGGCGACGGCGGTGGCCGCGGTGACCTTGGTTTCCACGATCGCGAGCTTGCAGTATTCGATGCCCGTGCAGGCGATGGTGCCGCGCCGGAACACGGAGGGCCGGGCGGAGAGGCCCAGGGTGTCCAGCTCGGCCACCAGCGGCTCCACCTGTTCCTTGGGGACGTCCAGGACTACGAGCTTCTGGTGCGGGGTGGTGCGCAGGCGGTATGAACCGCGCGCCTCAAGGGTGTCCGCGAGCTTCACCAGCTGCCCGCCGGAGAGGCGGCCGGCCAGCGGGGTGGCGCCGATGAAGAACTTCCCGTCCTTCTGCTCGTGCACGCCGACGTGGTCCCCCGGAGTGGTTGGCTTGGGCGCGGCGGGGCCGTCGGCCAGCTTGTAGCCGAGGTATTCGTCCTCGAGGATCTGGCGGAACTTCTCGGGGCCCCAGTCGGCCATCAGGAACTTCAAGCGCGCCTTGGTGCGCATCCGCCGGTAACCGTAGTCGCGGAAGATGCTGGTGACGCCGAGCCACACTTCGGCGGCTTCCTCGGGGCGGACGAACGCGCCGAGGCGCTTGCCGAGCATCGGGTTCGTGGAGAGGGCGCCGCCGGCCCAGAGGTCGTAGCCGGCGCCCAGCTCGGGATGGCGCACGCCGACCAGGGCGAAGTCGTTGATCTCGTGTACCACGTCCTGGCTGGGGTGCCCGGTGATGGCGGTCTTGTATTTGCGCGGCAGGTTGGACAGCAGCGGGTTGCCGATGAAGCGTTCGCCCAGTTCTTCGATCAGCGGCGTGGGGTCGATGATCTCGTCCTTGGCGATGCCGGCCACCGGGGAGCCCAGGATGACGCGGGGAACGTCGCCGCAGGCCTCGGTGGTGGACAGGCCAACACCTTCCAGGCGGGTCCAGATCTCCGGAATGTCCTCCACCCGGATCCAGTGCAGCTGGATGTTCTGGCGGTCGGTGAGGTCCGCGGAATCCCGGGCGAAATCAACGGAAATCTGCCCGATGACACGCAGCTGCTCGGTGCTGAGCGCGCCGCCGTCGATCCTTACCCGGAGCATGAAGTACTTGTCCTCAAGCTCGTGCGGCTCCAGCGTGGCGGTCTTGCCGCCGTCGATCCCGGGCTTGCGCTGGGTGTACAGGCCCCACCAGCGGAACCGGCCGTGCAGGTCCTGGCCGGGGATGGAGTCGAAGCCCTCTTTGGAGTAGATGGACTCGATACGCTCGCGCACGTTCAGGCCGTCGTCTTCCTGTTTCCAGGTCTCGTTGGCGTTCAGCGGGGCGGTGCCGTCCACTTTCCACTGGCCGTGCGGCTTCGCGGCGGGGCGGTTGGTGCGTGCGGGTCGCTTGGTGGCAGCGGGGTCCGCAGACGCTCCGGCTAGAGCTGTATCAGTCATAGATCGACTGTAGGGCCCACCCGAATTGCGTCACAAAGGCCCCGGAAACGCTGAGTCACCTAGGGAAATATTTCGTCATGAATCGCCGGGCGGCCTTGCGGAATCCAGATTCGCCGCGACGGCAGAGTCATAGCGTTCCAGCGCGATCTCGGCCAGGACGGGCGACGGCAGCAGCGGCTCCGTCACCAGGTCTGCGCCTGCCTTGGCGAGCTGGTCATGGAAGTAGCCGTGCGCCAGCAGGTAGGACGCGATGACCACCCGGCCGCCCAGGTCAACGGCGCCGGCGGACTCCCCCGCCCCGGCCCCGCCTTCGGCTTCTTCGCGGAGCATGGCGACGGCGTCGGGCACGGACGGCTTGGCGGAGGCACCATAGGCGGCCATGATCCGGTTGGGACGCAGTTCCCCGAGTTGCGCAGCCAGCTCCTCCACGCTGGCGGCGGCGTTCGGGTTGGATGATCCGGCGGCGGCCAGGACGATGGCGTCGCGATGGGTGACACCAGCCTCGAGCAGGCGCTGGTCGAGCAGGGCAGCCAGCCTGGGGTCCGGGCCAAGCGGTGCGGCGGCCAGGCTCCCGGGGCGGCTCTTCACAGCCCGGGCGATGTCCACCTTGACGTGGTAGCCGACGCTGAGCAGCAGCGGCACCACCACGGCGGTTTCCCCTTCCGGAAGGGACGCCACCACGTCCACCAGGTCGGGCTGCTGGACGTCAACGTAGGCTTCCCGCACCTTAAGGCCGGGGCGCAGGGCTGCGATGGCGTCGCGCAGGGCATTGACCTCCGCCGCGCCCGGCACGCTGGACGTCCCGTGGGCGCAGGCAATCATGATGGGGCTGTTCATACGGGCTAGCGTAACGTTGGAGCCGCCCTGTCCGCCCCTCTCCTGTTAGCCGGGACGTTCCATGACCTTCCCTTTCGACATCGCCCTCGTGTGGCTCGACCTGGCCGGCGTCTTCTTCTTCGCCGTGTCCGGCTCCCTCCTGGCAGCCCGGAAGCAGTTCGACATCGTGGGCTCCCTGCTCCTGGCCTCCCTGGTTTCACTGGGCGGCGGGGTCATCAGGGACATCATCCTGAACACCGGTGCGCCCGCGGCGTTCACCAACCCCGCCTACCTGGTTCCGCCGCTGCTGGCCACGGTCCTGGTGTACTTTCTGTTCTCCAGCGTCCAGCGCTTCACGTCGCTGCTGATCCTGTTCGACGCCGGCGGGCTCGCCCTTTTCTCCATCACAGGCACCCTGAAGGCCTTGGCCGTCGGGGTAAACCCTGTCGCCGCCGTGCTGCTCGGAGTCACGACGGCCGTGGGCGGGGGCCTGCTGCGGGACATCACCGCCAATGAGGTACCCCAGCTGTTCGACCCCGGGGACCTGTACGCGCTTCCGGCTTTCAGCGGTGCCGCATTGACCACCGTTCTGTGGGTGACCGGCTCCTTTAACGCCGTGACGGCATGCGGGGTGGCCGCCGTCGTGTTCACGTTCCGTGTCCTTGCATGGCGCCGGTCCTGGTACGTTCCGCTGGCAGTGCGTGGCTGGCACCGCCTGGGGGTGGACGCGGGGAATTGGGGGCCCCGCAATTAGCTAGGATATGACCATGACTGACATGTTCCTCGAGAAATTCCGCGCGCTCGTTCCGAAGTATCTCGAAGACGAATGGCAGGAAGAGGACGGGCTGCCCGCCGATGAGCTTGACGCGGCCCTGGCCGAGCACCAGTTCCAGGTTCCGCTGGTCCTGCGCGAGTTTTACCTGGCCCTTGGCGGCTGCGAGGACCTCATGGAGGCGTACCACTACTTCTGGGACCCCGAAGAGCTCGAAGTTGACGACGAAGGCTTCCTGATGTTCCTCGAGGACGAGGAAGAACAATTCACCTGGGGGTTCCGGGTGGGCGATCTCAGCGTCCCGGATCCCATCGTGTACCGGCGCAACAACGCCCGCGCCCAGTGGAAGAGCGAAGAAGGCACCTTCTCTGAATTCGTCTTCGACATTTTCGAGTGGGCATTCAACGACGAAGACTAGGTCCTGACTGGCGCTGGGATTCCCCGGCTTTGGAGGCGCCACCCGGCGGGTCTTCCCGGTCTGCAGGCGTGTCGGCCCGAATCAAGACGAAAGCAGGGGAAACTCAGCGCACCACCCTGCCCCTTAGGACCTGCCACACTTCAGCCACGACCCTCTGGGGGCTGCAGACCACGTCCGCATAGCCATACCTGAGCACGGCGTAGCCATCCAACGTGCTGGCGTTGTTCCGCAGCCGGTCCTTCTTGACCTGTTTGGGCTCCAGGTGGGTGGCGCCGTCGAGTTCGACGATCAGGAAGCCTTCCAACAGGAAGTCGACGATACCTATGCCAGGCAGGTCTACCTGTGTCTGGGTGAAGATCCCTTCGCTGCGGAACAAGAGCCTGGCCACCACCTCGATGGGCGATCCGGCCGTACCGTCCACGAGGGCAAGGACCCTGCGGGCTGCCCCGTTACGGTTGCCCGGAAGATGGCCGCGGAGATAGTCCAGTGTGGTGCGTCCCTGCAGCAAGGCACTCTCCACCAGGATGGCCGCCTCCACCTCGGGCAGGCAATGTAACCCGTGCAACAGCACGTCGGTCAGTCCCGCCACGGGCCATGGCGCATCGGGAGGCACCACGGACCCGCGATGCACCACCGCTCCCTTGGCAGCACCGTGCCGGCACAGCAGATGCAGGACTCGGGGCTCGTTCAGCCGCCACAGCCGGTGATGCGTGGTGGCGGAACCGCAGCTCAGCAGGCCGTTGGCCAGGACAGCCCCGACCATGTCCGGGGCCGCACCGGACATGGCAACCACCCCGTGCCGGAGCCGCCGGATGTCGCCGCTGCATACTGCATTTCTTATGCTCCGGTCGGTGAAGCCGGCTTGGAGCAGCGTTGATGTCCGGGCCACGGAACCGGCATGTTTCAGGTAGGCGGAGAGGTCCATGATCCCAGCAGAGCCGAACGTCCGCGCAGCAGACAGGGAGACGAGCGGCTATGTGGACAAAGTGGCTGCGGGGATTCCCCGGCTTTGGGCGGGCAGCACTGCGTGTGGGCAGGACTCGCCGCCTGACCAGGGACGTCTCCGGGCAAAGGTGGGGGAGCTCAGCTGAAACTCCTGTGACACGGTCGTAACAACAGGCTTGCGCTTTATGACAAAGCTGTCATAGACTGTTTCACGGATCCGCTAAACGCCTCCGGCGGGTCTGATGCGAACGGAGAAATAGCCCCGGTTCGAAGCAACGTATGAGTCGTATCGTTGCAGCGGACCGGGGCTATTGCGTTGTATCCGGGTCAACCCGGCGAAGAGCGCCGAAGAACTAGCTGGCGCGGTCCACCACGGCCAGGGCGAAGTTGGACAGTGACGTCTTCACCACACCCTCCGGCAACGGCGCCAGTGCAGCGATGGCTTGATCGGCCCAGCCGCGCGCCACCACCCAGGATTCTGCGGTAACCGGATGTTCCCGCAGCCCGGCGACGGCCTCGGCCAAGGCTGCGTCCGAGGTCAGGTCCCCGTCGATGAGCTTCAAGAGTTCGACGGCGGACTGGTCACCGGAGGCGGCGTCCCGGCGCAGGAACAGCACCGGCAGGGTGGGCACCCCTTCGCGCAGGTCCGTCCCAGGCGATTTACCGGACTTGACCTTGACGCCCGTGACATCAATGACGTCGTCGGCGAGCTGGAAGGCCACGCCCACCTTTTCGCCGTACTCCACCAGGAGGTCCTCATACGCGGGGTCGGCCCCCGAGAAGATGGCACCCAGCTGGCCGGAAGCAGCCACCAGGGAACCTGTCTTGTCCGCGATGACGGACAGGTAGTGCTCCACGGGGTCCTCGTCCGGGCGGGGTCCGACGGTTTCGTGCAGCTGGCCCAGGCAGAGCCGCTCGAACGTGCGGGCCTGGATCCCCAGCGCCCGCGAGCCCAGTTCGGACACCAGGATGGAGGCGCGGGCGAAGATGAGGTCGCCGGTGAGGACGGCGACGGAGTTTCCCCACACCTCGTGGGCCGTGGGGGCGCCGCGGCGGAAGGGAGCCGAGTCCATCACGTCGTCGTGGTACAGGGTGGCCAGGTGGGTCAGTTCCACCACGACGGCAGCCTGGACCACGGCGGGCAGGGAGGCGTCGCCGAGGTGTGCGCACAGGAGTGTCAGCAGCGGCCGGATCCGCTTGCCGCCGGCTTCCACCAGGTGTCGCGACGTTGCGTCAGCCAGCGGATCGGAGTTGGCAATGGCCTCACGCAGCTGCTTTTCCACCCGCGCCAGGTTGTTGGTGATGGCGGGGCCCAGCTCGGCGTCCTCCGCAATCGCCGCAAAACCTGCGGGCAGCTGAAGGCCCGTGGCAATGGCGGTGGTATTGAGGCTGGGTTCGGAGTCCGGCAGGCCGTGCCCGGCATGCGTCCAGCTGTGGTCTGCGGAGTTGGTCACTGGTTAACCCTAACTTTTTGTTGCGGATCCCGCAGATTCGACGCCGACGACGTGTTGGACGTGGCCGGGACCAGCGACTCCAGGACGCGGATGGCACGGTCCTCGAAGCCCTTTGCGGACGGGTCCGTAAGGTTCGCGAGCAGCCGCACCACAAAACGCATCACGACAGGAACGGGCATCCCGGTCCGCAGCGCGAGCTTCATGACCGCGGGCTTCCCGATCAGCGCGGCAAATGCCCGGCCCAGCGTAAAGTGCGATCCCCACTGGTCCCGCACATACTGTGCGTACCCCGCAAGGCGGGCGTCGGCGTCGTACGTTCCCGAAGCCGGGCCGGAAGAGGCATCAATGATGAACTCGGCCGCAAACCGCGCCGATTCCATGGCGTAGGAGATGCCCTCGCCGTTGAACGGGGAAACCATGCCGCCGGCGTCGCCCAGAAGCAGCAGCCCGGGTGAGTAGTGCGGCGTGCGGTTGAAGCCCATGGGCAGCGCTGCGCCGCGGACCTCCCCCACCTGGTTCTCCGGGGTGAATCCCCATTCGGCGGGCATGCCGGCGGTCCATTCGCGAAGGACCTGCTTGTAGTCCAGCCTGCCGAATTCCCTGGAGGAGTTCAGGATGCCCAGGCCAACGTTGGACGTTCCGTCGCCCACGCCGAACACCCAGCCGTAGCCGGGCAGCAACCGGCCGTCCCGGCCTGGGAGTTCCAGCCAGCCTTCCATCCAGTCGTCATCGGTCCGCGGCGAGGTGAAGTAGGTTCGGACCGCGACGCCGAGCGGACGGTCGTCGCGCTTACGGATTCCCAGCGAGACGGCGGTCCGGGTCGAGTTGCCGTCCGCGGCGAGTACGACGTCGGCGGCAAAGTCGCGTGTCTGCCCCGTCTTCCGGCCGCTCTCGTCCAGCAGGGCTGCGCGGACTCCCGTCACGCGGCCGCTCCCGTCCCGGAGGGCTTCCGTGACGCTGTGGCGTTCCAGCACCGTGGCGCCGGCGGCCTGGGCGTGCCGGGCCAGTGCCTCGTCGAATCCCAGGCGCGTGCGGATGAGACCGTATTGGGGGAAGTCGGAGACCTCGGGCCAGGGCAGTTCGATGGTGCGGCCGCCCGCAATGAGCCGGAGGCCCTTGTTGCGCCGCCAGCCGTCCTCTTCGGAGTGGGGCAGGCCAAGCTTTTGGATCTCGCGGACGGCCCGCGGCGTGAGGCCGTCGCCGCAGACCTTCTCGCGGGGAAAGGCGGTCTTTTCCAGCACGGTCACGTCTATCCCGGCCTTGGCCAGGTAATGCGCGGCGGTGGAGCCGGCAGGACCCGCGCCGACGATCAGTACATTCACCGGGTCAGCGCATGATGTTGCGGCGGAGCCTGGCCACGGGGCCCTTGTTCGCGGCGATGGCGGCGGCGGCATTTTCAGGGCTTGAATCCGCAGGCTTGAAGGCGCGGTGGACGGCCACGATTCCGCCGCTCAGGTTGCGGTAGGTGACCTTTTCCCAGCCGGATTCCTGCAGCCAGGCGGCCAGATGGTCCTGGTCCGGCCAGGCGCGGATGGACTCGGCAAGGTAGACGTAGGCGTCCGGGTTGGAGGACACCTTCACGGCGATGGCAGGCAGGGCCCGCATGAGGTATTCGGTGTACATGGTGCGCCAGAGCGGGACCACGGGCTGGGAAAATTCGGCGATGACCAGCTTGCCGCCCGGCTTGGTCACGCGGAGCATCTCGGCCAGCGCCTTCTTCGGCTCGCTGACGTTGCGCAGGCCGAAGGAGATGGTGGTGGCATCGAAAACGTTGTCCGCGAAGGGCAGGTTGGTCGCGTCACCGGCGATGAAGTTGATGTCGGGGCGGCGGCGCTTGCCCACTTTGAGCATTCCGAGCGAGAAATCACAGGCGATCACGTCTATGCCTTCGTCGGCATATGGCTCGCTTGAGGTGCCTGTTCCGGCGGCCAGGTCCAGCACCCGCTGGCCGCGGCTGACGTCCATGGCTTCCACCACAACCTTGCGCCAGCGGCGGGTCTGTCCCATGGAGAGGACATCGTTGACGACATCATATTTAGGGGCGACGTCGTCAAACATCGTGGCTACTTCGTCCGGACGCTTATCCAAGGATGCTCGGTTCACCCAGCCATTGTCTCAAATGTTCAGCAGCCGCACGAACCACGGCCCGTTCCGCCGCGTCGCCGGGCCATACCGCGGGCGGGAGTAGTGTTGTCTCATCATGACGAGCACGTTCCGCACCGGCCTTATCAAGACCCTGACAGTCCCCCTCGATGGCAAAGCATCTCCAGGGGGGCTGCCGCAGTTTCTGGTCCGGGACGACGTGCTCTGCTGGACCCGCCGCGAAGCCGGACTGGTGGGTTTCGGGGAGATCGCACGCTTCACCGCCTCAGGTTCGGAGCGCTTCCTGGAGGCCGATATCTGGTGGCGCCACCTGGTCCTCGAGGCCGACATCACCGACTCCGTGGAGCTCCCCGGCACCGGCCCCGTCGCCTTCGGCTCGTTCGCCTTTTCCAAGAAATCCGCCCACGAGTCGCGGCTGATCGTCCCGGAGATCGTGGTGGGCTTCCGTGACGGCCGCGCCTGGCTCACCCAGCTGACGTTCGACGACGGCGAACTCACCGGGGCAGGCGCCCTCGCCGCACTCGACCGCTGGCTGAACGGTGGCGGCACTGTTGGCGCCGCCGGTCCTGTTGCTGCCGGGAACGCTGCCCCGGACGCCGCCGCAGGCCCGGCCCCGGCCGCCGCCTCCGCCTCCGGTGAGCCGGCAGCGCGGCGAAGTGCCGCCGTCGTCCGTCCTCTTCCGTTGGCCGCCGGCGCGACGCTGCACACCGGTTCGCTGAGCGAGGAAGACTGGATGGCCGCCGTATCTGCCGGTGTGGCGGAAATCCGGACCGGGGCGCTGGAGAAACTGGTGCTGGCGCGGGACATCGTGGCCACGGTGCCGTCGGGCGTCAACGCGGCGCAGGTACTGCGGGAACTGTCCGCGCGCTACCGCGAATGCTGGACATACGGCGTGGACGGCCTGGTGGGCGCGACGCCGGAGATGCTGATCCAGGTGGAGGGCCGGACCGCCCAGGCGCGGGTGCTCGCCGGAACCCTGGACCGCCGCGATGCGCACGGGCAGGCCGGGATTCCGATGGACTATGCCGAGCGGGTCCTGGCCGGTTCCGAGAAGCAGCGGCACGAGCACGAGATCGCCATCCAGTCGCTGACGTCGCAGCTGGCACCTTTCTCCGAGGCCATGAACGCCCACGACGAACCTTTCATCCTGGAACTGCCCAATGTCTGGCATCTGGCGTC
Organism: Arthrobacter sp.; assembly: GCA_036565085.1. GTDB lineage: Bacteria > Actinomycetota > Actinomycetes > Actinomycetales > Micrococcaceae > Arthrobacter. The sequence continues at coordinate 47,853 of DATCNU010000008.1, read as the reverse complement.
GGACGTGAAGGCTGAGCTGACGGAGGTCGAGGGCCATGTGCCCACGTGCCTCGCCCTGATTAACGCCCTGCACCCCACGGCGGCCGTCTGCGGCACGCCCACCCTGGTGGCCGGGGCCCTGATCCGCAAGCTTGAGCACCTGGACCGGGGGCCGTACGCCGGGCCGGTCGGCTGGCTGGACGCGGCGGGAAACGGCGAGTGGGGCATTGCACTCCGCGGCGCCGTCATCGAGGACGCGCATACGGTGCGGTTATATGCCGGCTGCGGAATCGTGGACGGATCGCAGCCCGAGGCGGAACTTGCGGAGACCTGGGCGAAGTTCCGCCCGATGCTGGAGTCGCTGGGCATCAGCAGCTAGTCCGGCTGCAGGGCACCCGGATTGAAGGCCCTCCGGTGGCTGATTTGGCGTCCACTGTCCGGGATCCGAGACAGTTCGGCGAGAATAGGCCTTGCACTTCCCATCAAAATAGTTATCCAATAGGAAAACTTAGTTACCTGTGACGCACATCTCGTGTTGAGCGATACACTATTACCCGCTTTAGGTATGCATCCCTCCCGCAACAAAAGGTAAAAAACATGCAGATTTCCCGTTCGCTTCTGGGCAACAACAAGCTCAAGGCAGCCACGGTACTTGCCATTGGCGCATTGGCTCTCTCCGCCTGCACCAACGCCTCGCAGAACGCCGCCCCGGGAGGTACCGGCGCGTCCGCGTCCGCTTCCGGCAGCGCGAAGGCCAGCTTCGACCCGTCAACCATCCAGAAGGACGACTCGCTGGCTGCCACAGTTCCCGCAGCCATCAAATCCAAGGGAACGCTGACGGTGGGATCGGATACCACCTACGCCCCGGCTGAATTCCTCGGCCCTGACGGCCAGACGCCCGTGGGCTATGACGTCGACATCGCGAAGGCAATCGGCGCCACCCTGGGCCTGAAGGTCCAGGTGCAGACCGCTGAGTTCACGGGCATCCTTCCCGCCCTCGGCCCGAAATACGATCTGGGCATCTCCTCGTTCACCATCAACGCGGAGCGCCTCAGCGCCGTGAACATGGTCAGCTACTTCAACGCCGGCACCGCCTGGGCCGTGCAGAAGGGCAACCCGAAGAAGTTCTCCCTGGATGACATCTGCGGCAAGTCCATCGGTGTCCAGACCGGCACCACGCAGGAGGACCCCGACGTGGCCGGTCGCAACAAGAAGTGCGCCGCCGACGGCAAGCAGCCCATCAACGTGGTCACGCTGAAGAACCAGACAGACGTCACCACCCGCCTGGTCAACGGCAGCATCGACGCCATGGCAGCAGATTCGCCCATCATTGGCTACGCAGTCACCCAGACCAACGGCCAGATTGAAAAGCTCGGCGACGTCTATGACGCCGCTCCCGAGGGCATCGCCGTGGCCAAGTCTGACACCGCCTGGGCGGACGTCATCCAGAAGACCGTCACCAAGCTCATTGAGAACGGTTCCTACAAGAAGATCCTCGAGGGCTGGGGCAACGCCGACGGCGCCATCACCAAGTCTGAAGTCAACCCGGCGGCCGGATCTTGAGTCTTCCCGCCACCGAGCACAAATCAGGTGCACCCATGGACCACCAGGCAAACCCCGCAGCACCGGTACTGAATAACGCGGTCCCCGTGCGGCATCCGGGCCGCTGGATCAGCGCGATCATCATCCTCGGTGTGCTGGCGCTCTTCATGCAGAGCCTGGTCACGAACCCCAACTTCCGCTGGGACATCGTGGGGACCTACATCCTGGACACCAAGGTGGTGCAGGGCGTCGGCTGGACGCTGCTGCTGACCGTTGCCTCGATGGTGCTGGCCATTGTCCTGGCAGTCCTGCTGGCGTTCATGCGGCAGTCGGACAACCCGGTGTTCCGCTGGTCGAGCTGGGCCTGGGTGTGGTTCTTCCGCGGAACCCCGGTTTACACCCAGCTGATCTTCTGGGGCCTCGTCTCCGTCCTGTACCCGAAGATCAGCGCCGGGGTGCCTTTCGGACCCGAGCTGTTCAGCGTAGACACCAGCGCTGTCATCACAGCCCTCGCCGCTGCGATCCTGGGCCTCGGCCTGAATGAGTCCGCGTACCTTGCCGAAATCTTCCGGGCAGGCCTGAAGTCCGTTGACCGCGGCCAGATGGAAGCTGCCGAGGCACTGGGCATGGGCAAGACCAAGATCATGTGGCGGATCATCCTGCCGCAGGCGATGCGGGTCATTGTTCCCCCCACGGGCAACGAGACGATCGGCATGCTGAAGACCACCTCGCTGGTACTGGCTGTGCCGTTCACTCTGGACCTGACGTTCGCCACGAACACCCTGGCCAACAGGACCTACCTTCCGGTGCCGCTGCTGATCGTGGCAGCCATCTGGTATCTGGTCATCACCAGCCTGCTGATGGTGGGCCAGCACTTCATCGAGGCCTACTACGGCAAGGGTGTGGACAACCTGGCTCCTGCCGCGATCAACCCGGCCGCTGCCAAGGCAGCCGCCGCTGTGGCGCCGAGCGCCGAGGCGGAACCGGCCCTGAAGATGGACTTTCCCGAGGAGGAGGCGAAATGACGATCACCGCTGAGAAACCGCTGGTGCGGATCGAGGGCCTTCACAAGTTCTACGGCCACCACCACGTGCTGCGCGGCATCGACCTGACCGTCAACCAGGGCGAGGTGTCGGTGGTCATTGGCCCGTCCGGTTCGGGCAAGTCAACCATGCTGCGCTGCGTGAACCTGCTGGAGACCATCAGCGCCGGCCGCATCTCCGTCGGCGGCCACCTGATCGGCTACCGCGAGGTCAACGGCAGGCTCCATGACCTCAAGACGAAGGAAATTGCCGCCCAGCGCCGCGAGATCGGCATGGTGTTCCAGCGGTTCAACCTGTTCCCGCACAAGACAGCCCTCTACAACATCATGGAGGCGCCGGTGCAGGTCAAGGGCCTGTCCCGTGATGCGGCCAGGAAGCGGGCGATGGAACTGCTGGACCGCGTGGGACTGGCGGACCGGGCAGGACACTATCCGTCGCAGCTTTCCGGCGGCCAGCAGCAACGGGTGGCCATCGCCCGTGCCCTGGCCATGGAGCCGGAGCTCATGCTCTTCGATGAGCCGACGTCCGCCCTGGACCCTGAGCTGGTGGGCGATGTCCTGGGTGTCATGAAAGACCTCGCCAAGTCCGGCATGACCATGATCGTGGTGACCCATGAGATCGGCTTTGCCCGGGAGGTGGGCGACCGGCTGACGTTCATGGACGGCGGCGTCGTCGTCGAATCCGGTGATCCGCGCGAAGTGCTGGCCAACCCCCAGCATGCCCGCACCAAGGAGTTCCTGAGCCGGGTGCTCTGACCGGTCTCTCACCTGTCACGTCCCGGACCAGGACGGCCGCCGCGTTTTCCTAACGCGGCGGCCGTCCTTTTTCGTTGGCCCGCAAGCACGTTTCGTCAGCCGGCGAGCACTCCGGCGACGGCTGCCGCCACCGCGGTTTTGAGCCGTCCGTGCAGGGCCCGGAGGCCGTGCCGGTCCGTGCGCACCTCGATGATGCTCCGCCCGGCGAGCGGCGCGCTGAGCGCTTCGGCGAGTCCCGCCGTCGTACTTACCGCGCAATGCCCGACGCCGTATGCTGCGGCGAGTGCCGCGATGTCCACTGAGTGGGGGGTTCCGAAGAGGCGTTCGACGGCGTCTCCGTAGCCGCCTGCCTCGGCCACGGCGCCGTGCTCGAGGAGGCTGAAAATGGCGCCGCCGGAATCGTTCAGGACCACGATGCGCAGTTGCGGCTGTTCCTCGCCGGTGCCGAGAAGGAGGCCCCCGGCGTCGTGCAGGAAGGTGACATCGCCGAGCAGCACGGTGGTCTCCAGGTGGCCGCCCAAGGCAATGCCGGTGGCCGTGGAGATGGTGCCGTCGATCCCGGCAACGCCGCGGTTGGCGAAGACCGTGGCGGACGGTCCGGTGCCGGGTTGGCCGGCGAGGTCGACGTCGCGGATGCCGTTGGAGGATCCCAGCAGCAACTGGCCGCGGGCGCGCCTCCACACGAGGGCGCCGACGGCAGGGCCAGTTGCGGCGGCTTCCGCGGCCAGGACCCCGTCGAGGGCGTGCTGGGCGGCGGACCCGGCGAGCAACCAGGCGTCCAGCCAGGACGAGGGGCCGCGGCCGGCGAACTCGGCGAGGTCGGCGAGGCTTTCCAGCGGGAGTTCGGTCCGCCGGCCCGGCTCATACCAGGCAACCGGGACCGGCTGGTACACCGCAGACGGCACATCGGCGCGGGCCAGCAGCGACGAGACAGGCCTGGACAGGGTGGGCCTGCCGAACAGGACCACCCGCTCGATGGGCATCGCCGAGTGTGGCCCGAAGTGTTCGATCAGCAGCCGGTACGGCCCGACGGCGTTGGGGCCGAAACGCGCGTTGGAGGACGGCTCGGCCAGCAGCGGCAGGCCGTACGCGCGGGCGAATGCCTCGGCGACGGGGCCGGCGTCGTGCCCTGCAAGCACCAGGGTGCGCCGCTCCGGGAGGTCCCCGGAGGCTGCCGGCAGGCTCATGGTGAGCGGCTCCGTTCCGATCCTGAACCGCTGGCGGTGCGATGCTCGCGGGAGCTGCTCCTCCGGCGCGGGAATCAGCGGGTCACGGAAGGCCAGGTTCAGCTGGACCGGGCCGGGGGCGAGGTCCGAGAACGCCCCCGTGGCGGCGGAAAGGGCGGTCTCCACGGCGCGGAGCGGGCTGCTGCCGGCCGGGACATCGGCGGCGAAGCGCACGTGTTCGCCGAACAGGTCCAGCTGGATGGTGGTCTGGTTGGCGCCGGTGCCGCGCAGCTCCTCGGGCCGGTCGGCGGAGAGGACGATGAGCGGTACGGCGGCGTGGTTGGCCTCCATGACCGCGGGCATCAGATTTCCGACGGCGGTCCCGGACGTCGTCAGCACGGCCGCCGGCGAGCCGGTGGACAGTGCGAGTCCGAGGGCAGTGAATCCCGCTGACCTTTCGTCGATCCGGACCAGCAGCTCCACCCGTCCGGCCGCCTCGGCTTCGGCCAGGGCGTAGGCCATCGGCGCGGAGCGTGAGCCCGGCGAAACCACCACGTGCTGCACACCGCCGTCGACCAGGGCGCCGACGGCGATCCGCGCCGCCGCCAACGAGCCCAGCGGAACGTCGGCGTCTGTCCCGGCGTCTGCTGTGGGGGCGTCTGTGGAGGCGGCGCCAGGGACAGGGTCGTTCAGGGAAGTCACCAAACCAGTCTGCCACCCCTCATCGCTTCCCACCTTCCCAGCGTTGCCCCGTCACATGTTGCTCTATCACTTAGAGTCCCTTCCGAGGCCTGGGAGGGACTCTAAGTGATAGAGCAACATGAACCGTGCGGGATGCGGGGAAGGGTTAGGTGAGGAGGGTATGGACGCGGCGGAGGCGGTCCAGCCACCAGTCCCGGCGCGCGGCGGAGGCCGCGTATTGCTCCAGCAGCCCGGCGTCGGCGTGCACGTCGCGGAGGCGGATGGCGCCGTCGTCGGCCACCAGCGGATCCGCAGTGATATCGGAGGCAAACAGGGACACCGTCCCCAGGCCGCACGCGTAGGGCAGTTCCGGGAGTGCGGCGGCGAGCGCCAGCCCCGCGCGGATGCCCACCGAGGTGTCCAAAGCAGAGCTCACGACGGCAGGCAGCCCGGCCTGCGCAACGATGTCCAAGGCACGCCGCACTCCCCCGAGCGGCGCCACCTTGACCACGATGAGGTCGGCGGCGCCCGCCCGTGCCACCTTAAGCGGGTCCTCCTCCTTGCGCACACTCTCGTCGGCGGCGATAAGTACCGGCGTGCCGGCAGCACTCAGCCGGCGGCGCACTTCAGCCAGGCCCTCAATGGTGGGCACGGGCTGTTCGGCATACTCAAGCCCGACGGCGGCGAGCCGGGTCAGTGCCTGAACTGCCTGGGCAACGTCCCAGCCGCCGTTGGCGTCCACGCGGACGGCAGCGTCCGGCAGGGCAGCCCGGACGGCGTCGAGGCGGGCGGCGTCGTCGTCGAGGGTCTGGCCGTGTTCGGCAACCTTGACTTTGACGGCGTCCACCCGGCCGAAGCGGGCAAGAACGTCTGGGACACGGTCCGCGGAAACGGCGGGAACGGTGGCGTTGACGGGAATGCTGGTGCGGAGCGCGGCAGGGAACCCGTGCCAGGCGGCCTCGACGGCGGAGGCGAGCCAGCGGGAGGCCTCGGCGTCGGCATACTCCGGGAAGGGACAGAACTCACCCCAGCCGAGCGGGCCGTGCAGCAGCAGGGACTCACGCTCCACGATGCCGCGGAACCTGACCCGCATGGGGATGCTGACCACGTGCGCGCCGGCAAGCAGCTCGTCCAGCGAGGGGATGGTGAGCGGCGAAGGGGCGTCGGCGGGCATGGTTTCACTGTACAAGCGGCCACCCCTAGATCCATTTGTTGTGCTTGAACGTCAGGTAGAGGGCGAATCCCATGGCCACCATGAGGCCCAAGGCGAACGGGTAGCCAAACAGCCAGTTCAGTTCGGGCATGTCATGGAAGTTCATGCCGTAGATCGATGCCACCAGCGTGGGCGCGAAGAGGATGGCGGCCCAGGATGAAATGCGCTTGACTTGCTCGTTCTGTTCGTAGCTTGATTCCGTGAGCCGGCGCATCTCGTCGTTCTGGCGCTGCGCCACGAGGGCTGCGTTGACGGCGAGCGCGTTCTGCAGCAGGGTGCGGAAGGACGCGACCCGGTCGTTCAGCCTGATCACGTGGTCCAGCACGTCACGGAAATGGTCCGGCAGCTCCTTCCCGGGCTCCCGCTCCGGGGTGCCGGCCATCAGTTCCTGGAGTATGCCCACCAGCGGGCCGGTGGCGCGCTGGAAGGTGATGACTTGGCGGGACAGTTCGTAGATACGGCGCGATACGTCAGGGTCGGCGCCGAACAGGTCGTCCTCGATCTCGTCGACGTCGTTTTCCAGGCCGGCCACCACGGGTTCGTACTCGTCCACCACCTGGTCGAGGATTCCGTAGAGCACGGCGTCCGGGCCCAGCGCGAGGAACTCGGGCTGGGATTCCATCCGGGCCCGCACCTTGGCCAGGTCCGGGGACTCGGCATGGCGGACGGTCACCACGTAGTCCTGGCCAACGAACACATGGATTTCGCCGAAGTCCACTTTCTCCACGTCGTCGAGGTAGCGTGCGGGGCGGAGCACCAGGAAAACGGATTCACCGTAGTGCTCCAGCTTGGCCCGCTGGTGGCCGGCCAGCGCATCCTCCACGGCAAGGTGGTTAAGGTCGAATTCCTCGGCCACGGACTGGAGTTCGTCCACGTCCGGCCGGTACAGGCCAATCCATGCCATTCCCTCCCGTTGTCGCAGCAGAAAATAGGTCTCGTCCAGGTCGTCGGGATCCGCTGTCCGCCTGCCGTCGACGTACACCGCGTTATTGATGATGACCACCGAAAGTCCTCCTTCGGACAGAACCGGACAGAACCGGACGGAACCGGACCTGGCAGGAACCGGACCGATCCCCTCTGGCTGTGACGTTAGACCCTCTGCCTCCAGACGCCAAGGCGCCGGGCCGGGTTTCAGCTGGCTTCCGGCGCCTTCGGGCGGTCCCGCTCCCTTCGGTACTTCCGGACCCGCCAGATGACCAGGACGATCACTGCCAATGCGCCAACGACGACGGCGATGTCCTCCCCCGCGGCCTTCGCCACCGCCGCATACGAATTCCCGGCCAGGAAGCCGAGCAGCACGAAACCTGTCCCCCAGACAATGCCCCCGGCGACGTTGAACGCGAGGAAACGCAGATAGGGCATGCGTGCCGTCCCTGCCAGCGCGGGCATCACGGCCCGGAAGAACGCCACGAACCGCCCCAGGAAAACGGCAGCCCCTCCTCTGCTGCGGAGAAAACCCTGCGCCTCCTCGAGTTTCTTCCGTCTCTTCCTGAAGACCCGCAGCTCAAGAAACCGCGGGCCGAGGAGTTTGCCCACTTCGTAACCCACCGAATCCCCGACGATCGCAGCCACAACGACCAGCGCCATCATGAGCCACAGCTGGACGTTTCCGCGGCTGGCCACCACCCCACCGAGCACGGCAGCCGTCTCACCCGGCAGGACGAACCCCACGAACAGTGCGTCCTCGGCGAATACCAGGGAGGCCACCATCACGTAGGCGAGGATGGGCGGAACATTCAGGATGCCTTCAACTAACTGCGTCATCGGAGGACTCCTTGGCCGGCCGCACCCGTGCCGGGGCCCCGGGTTGGGCCCGCACCTGGCATGCAGCCGACAATACCTCCATCACCCTGAAGGCGCCTCCCAGTTTTCTGTGACACCCTTAACTGATGACTTTTCCACGACAGGCCCCGGCCCGGACTTCGCTGCGGCCCGCCGCGGGCTCCGGTTTCATGTTCGCGTTCGCCACGCTGGCCTGCATCGTGGGGCTTGTCGCCACGTACTACTACTTCGTCCAGACCACCACGGGCCAGTTCATCGACGAGTCCGCGCTGGCTGAAGCCGTGGACATCCATGGGCCCGCGGGCAAGGCGGCCACCCAGTTCCTGGACTGGCTGCCCACCATCTCACTGGTGATGGCCGCCGTCGTGGTTCTGTTCGTCACGGTGATCCGGCGCCGCTGGGCCGCTGCCGGGATCGCTGTGACGGCGTGCATCGGGGCGAACATTGCCACCCAGATCCTCAAGGACGTGCTCCCCGCCCGCCCGGACAGGGGTGTGATCACGCTGGAGCTGAACTCGCTGCCGTCCGGGCACACCACGCTGGCGGCATCCGCGGCAGCGGCGGTGTTCCTGATGTCGTCCCCGCGCTGGCGCCCGATGGCGGGGTTCGTGGGAGGCACTTTCGCCATCGCGTCCGGCGTGTCCACCCTGATCAACCAGTGGCACCGTCCCGCCGACGTCGTCGCAGCCTTCCTGCTGGTGGGCGCCTTCATGATCCCCGCGGGCTGGCTGATCCTTCGCTACGACGGCTGGTGGAACGTGTGGGAGGGCTTCGGCAAGCATTGGGGGTCGGCCAGGATCTGGCTCATGCTGCCTGTGCTGATCGGGCTGGCCTCGGCGGCGGTGGCCGTGTATTCGCTGGCCAGGATCGCACAGAGTACGGGCCAGGAGGAGAGCGGCACCTACTATTTCTGGGCGGGCATCTCGCTCATCGTGATTGCCGGGTACCTGGCCACCGTTGCCACCCAGTCCCTGTTCGCGTATGCGGCCCGACGGCGGGTCCCGGCTTCGCGCTGACCTACGCCAGCGCGGCGCCCAGGGAGCGCAGCAGCCACGCGCGATACGCCGGGACGGACCAGCCCGCGTCCTCCACCAAGGTGCGGTAGGCCTGCGGGTGGCCCAGGGACCAGATGGTGGCGGCCGCTTCGGCGTCGGACATCCCGGAGGCCAGCCCGCCGCGGGACCGCACCGCGGCGGCGGCCTCACGGTAGCGTTCCAGCCGCTGCAGGGCCCTGGCAGTCTGCAGTTTCTCGGCGGAGGGGTCGACGGCGGCTGCCTGGCCGATGACGCCCACCACCGGCCCGGTCCGCTGGTGGACTTCCACGAACCAGTCGGCCAGGACGGCAATCAGCGCTTCGAGGTCCTGCGCCCCGGCGGTCCGCTGGCGCATCGTTTCCAGGACGCCGGCGGGCGAGTTGGGGCCCGACGCCGCCGCGTCCAGGACAGCCGACAGCAACGCCGCCTTGTTCCCCACGGAGTTGTAGACGGTCTGGACCGCCACACCGCTTTCCGCGGCGATGGCCTCAACAGTGGTGGGCACGTAACCCTGTCCGGCGAAGAGCCGGCCTGCCACGGACACGATGAGTGCCCGGGTGTCGGCGGCCTGCACGGCGCGGCGGCTGGGCTTCGGTGCTGTGACCTTCGGGGTTGTGACCTTCGGGGCTGTGACCTTCGGGGTTCTGACCTTCGGGGTCGCAGCAGCAGCGGCTGAAGAAGTCATGAAACTAGACTATTCCTCCACTCACTAGAATGCTATTCTAGTGAAATCTGCAGGGCATCCGCCGAGGAAGCGCCCCGGGTCAGTCAAAGGAGCCGCAATGGACTCGAACATTCTTGACGCCCTGGTGATAGGTGCGGGTCAGTCCGGCCTCGCCGCAGGACATTATCTGGCAAAAACCGGGCTGGACTTCGCCATCCTGGACGGTGCCGACCGCGTGGGTGACGTGTGGCGCCAGCGGTGGGACTCCTTGCGCCTGTTCACCCCTGCCCGGTACAGCGCGCTGCCGGGCCTGAAGTTTCCGGACAGTGGCGGCAGCTTCCCGGGCAAGGACGCCTTTGCCGACTATCTGGAGAGTTACGCGCAGCACTTCCAGCTCCCGGTCCGGACGGGCCTGCGCGTCCTCGCCGTTCGCGAGGCCGCAGACGTGTTCGAGGTGGACACGAGTGCCGGACGGCTGCTGGCGCGGAACGTTGTGGCCACCCCGGGCGCGAATTCGGCCCCGCGGATTCCGGGCCTGGCGCAGGACCTGGATCCGGGCATCACGCAGCTGCACAGTTCGCAGTACCGCAGCCCTGCCGGCCTCCCGGCGGGCGACGTCGTGGTGGTGGGGGCCGGCACGTCCGGCGCCGAGATCGCGCTGGAGCTCGCCCTGAGCCGCCCGGCAGGAACGGTATACCTCGCCGGAAAGCCCACAGCACACATTCCGGACGCCGTGTTCCGGTTCGCCGGGCCACTGTACTGGCGCCTGGTGAACCACCTGCTCACCCTGGACACCAAGCCCGGGCGGAAGGTGGCCGCCAGTTTCCACAGCCACGGCGCGCCGCTTATCCGGGTCTCCATCCGGGACGTCGAGCGGGCGGGCGTTGTCCGGCTTCCCCGTGTCACCGGCACCGTCGACGGCAGGCCGGCGTTCGACGTCGGGACGCCCGCCGGCGGAGGACAGGCACCGGCCAACGTCCGCACCATCATCTGGGCCACCGGCTTCCGTCCCGAGTTCGGCTGGATCGAAGGCCTGCCGACGGACGGCCACGGCTGGCCCGCCACCACCCGGGGAGTCGTTCCGGAGATTCCCGGGCTGTATTTCGTGGGCATGCCGTTCCAGTACGCCCTGACCTCCGGGATTGTGGGCGGGGTGGGCCGGGACGCGGCGCACGTCATCGAACAACTCACGGCCCGCAACGCCGTTCTGACCAGCGCTGATGCCTTGAAATCCTGACGGAATCTTGAGGAAATACCACAGTGTAATTTGATCGAGCCGCTACATAGTGGTTCTTGCCAGCCCACGTGAGCCTGGCACAAACGGCCGGCCCGCTGGGGGCGCGGCCGGCCCATCTGGGGAGCGGGCAAATACACGCAAAGGACTTTTCTCATGGGTATCAGCATGAAAACCACTTCCGGCAAGATCCTCGCCTCCGTCGCACTGGTCGGCACCGCCGCCGCCGTCGCAGGCATGGGTACCTACGGTGCCTTCACCTCCACCACCTCCGCCAGCCAGTCAGTCACCACCGGAACGGTCACCATCGACCTTGGCACCGGCGCATCCAACACCTTGGCCGTCGCCGTCACCGGACTGCTGCCCGGTGACTCCGTGGAGAAGTTCGCCACGCTGACCAACACCGGCAACTCCGCCCTGAACAACATCACACTCACGGCCAGCACCAGCTCTCCGACCCTGCTCACCTCGGACACCTCAAAGGGCCTGCAGCTGACCATCGAATCGTGCCCCACGGCCTGGACCGTTGTCGCCGGCGGAGCGGACACCTGCTCCGGCACCGTCACCACCGTCCTGGCCAAGAGTCCTGTGATCGGGGCAAACAAGGCGCTGGCCGGACTTGCTTCCCTCGCATCCAGCGGCGCTGACAACCTGAAGGTCACCACCACGCTGCCCACCACCGCGGACAACACGTTCCAGGGCCTGACCAGCACCATCGACTTCGCCTTCACGGGAACCCAGCGCACCGAGACCGTCAAGTAACAGGCTCGCGCGCTACCTTCCCTGCCGCATTATCCGGATTCATTTGAGGGCTGAACAGCGATGAGCGCAGTAACTGATGTTGCCCCGGCACCTGCTGTCGCCGCGGAAACCGAGCCGTCCCGGCGCCGCCTGACCCCTGGCGGCGGCGCCGGGACTTCCACTCCCGTACCTTCCGGTGCTTCAGACAGCAGCAGTGTTCCTGTCAGCACAGTTCCAACCATCGCCGCTGTCCGGAGCGGCCGGTTCAATGCCGCCGCGCGGTGGACGCTCAGCGCCTTCACCACTGTGCTGTTCGTCGCCGCGGTGGCAGCGTTCCTGCTCCTGGCTGTCGGCCCCCGGCTCCTGGGTTACCAGACGTCCACCATGCTCACCGGCTCCATGGCGCCGCTGATCAATCCGGGCGACGTCGTGGTGACGGCACCCACACCGGTCAGTGACATCCGGGTGGGTGACATCATCACGTACCACATCCCGGTGGAAGACCAGCGGGTGGAGACCCACCGCGTCACCGAGATCCTCGCCAACGCCGACGGTACGACGTCGGTCCGCACCAAGGGCGACGCCAATAGCGGCGTCGACCCCTGGACTGCAACCCTCCAGGGCAGCACCATCGACCGGCACGTCTTCACCGTCCCCTATCTGGGGCGGGCCATCCGCGCCCTGCGCGGGCCGGTGGTCCAGAACACGCTCATGTACGGGGCACCCGCTGTCCTGGTGATCGGTTTGCTTGCCGCCATCTGGCGCAAGAACCCCGAACCCGCTGCCGGTGAGTAGGCCGGGTTCGGGCTCCGGGGCCCGCCCCGCCGGCGTGGCGCTGAGCCTCCTGCTGGCACTGACGCTCGCGCCCGCCGCCAACGCCGCGTTCACGGGCACCCGCCAGGCCTCCACGAGCTACTCCACCGCGACGATACCGGTCCCGGGTATTGCGTCCTTCCCGGTGTCAGCCAGCTGCACGAAGCTCACCGGTCTGTTCACCGTCAGCATCACCGTCACTGGCACGGCCGCTGTGCAATACGCGAACTACGTGGAGCTGATTGTCCGTGATCCGAGCGGCGCGGTGCAGTTCACCGGTGACCTGAGCAGCCAACTCGGCCGCTCTTACTCCACTGTGACATCCAACGCCGCGGGCCATGGCAACTGGACCTACGACATCTACGCCAAATACAAGGTCCCAAACTCGACCAACGTCTGGACCGGCCAGCCGCTGACCCGGACGCTCACCTGCAACTGAACTGTCAGCAGTTGCAGCGGTCAGTAGTTCCGGCGGTGCCTGAGCCGGGGAAGAACGACGGCGAATACGGCTGCCGCGGCGAAGCCCAGTATGCCGGTGGCTGAGACGCCCGAGCCGAGGGTCGCCACTGCAGTCACTCCGGAGAGCAGCACCGGTCCGCCGGTTGATCCGGCGTCGGAGATGAACCGCCACAGGCCCAGGAACTGGCCGCGCCCGCGGTCGGGTGAGAAGTCGGCGCCGAGCGTCATGATCAGGCCGGAGCTGATGCCGTTGCCGAAGCCAATCAGCAGCGCGGCAAGCAGCAGCCCGGTGAAGGTTGCCGTCAGCGGGATCAGCAGCAACGCGATGCCCATGATGACGGTGGAGGGTATGGCCACCCACTGCCGCCCCCGGCGGTCCATGAGCTTGCCGGCCGGGTAGAACACCAGCATGTCGATCGCTCCGGAGAGGCCGTAGATCAGCGAAGCCTGGGTGGCGTCCATGCCCAGATGCTCCGCCCAGAGCGGGATGACCACCTGGCGCGAGGCCCGCAGCGCGCTCAGCAGCAGGATGCCCATGCCCAGGGTCAGGAACACGCCGCCGTGGGAAAGTGCCACGTTCCGCAGGGTTGGCTCGGGGCCCGGATGCCCGCCGGCGGGGGCGGGCGGCACCACGAGGTCGGGGATGGTGACAGCCAGAACGGCGGCCGCGGCCATGCCCGCCACACCCACCCAGTAGGCACCGGAGATCCCCGTGAACTGCATGGCCGCAGCACCCACGAACGGTCCCACAAAGACGCCGATCCTGCTCACGCCGCCCAAAGTAGACAGCGCCCGCGCCCTGAACTGCACCGGCACCGCCTCGGTGAGGTACTTCTGCCGCGCCAGGCTGAAGACGCTGGCAGACATTCCGACGACGGCCATCGCGACGGCGAGCAGCCAGAGTCCGTTGGGGATCAGGGAGGACGTCGCGGCCCCGGCGAGTGCCAGCGCGCCGGCCGCGGCTGCGCCGACGATGGACCACCGTTCGCCGAACTTGAGCGTGATCAGGGACGCGGGCAGGTTGAAAAACCAGGACCCCAGCCCGATCAGCGTGACGATCAGGGCTGACACGGCCACGGACGCCCCGAGGTCACGGGCCGAGAGGACAACCACCGGCAGTACTGCGCCTTCGCCGATGCAGAACAGCAGCGCCGGCCCGAACGCGGGAATGGCAATGCTTCGGAAGCTGAAAGGCTGCGGGCTGTCTGGCGAAGTCATCAGATTTATCTTATGACCCGGGTCTCTTCAGCACGGCCCAATTGCGGCCCGGGCCGTGCGTCGTTGCTCACGCCCAGTCCCCTGGGCGCTGGAAGGCGCGGACGCCGTGATCACAGCGATGCTCAGCGGTGCCCTGATCCCGGCGGCGGGCGCCGCCGTCGGACGCCAGACTTTTCACGAATGGCTGGAAGCCGTCTGAACGGGCACCACGATGCCCGCGCCTCCGTCTACGGTGACTCTTTGCCCTGAGCGGAGCCGGCGGGTTGCGTCGCCGGTTCCCACGACGGCGGGGATTCCGAATTCGCGGGCTATCAGCGACGCGTGGGCGGCCAGGGTTCCGCCGTCGGTGACGACGGCCGCGGCGCGGGCGAACAGCGGCGTCCAGGCCGGCGCCGTCGCCCGGGCCACGAGTATTTCGCCTTCCAGGAAACTGTCGAAGTCTTCCGGTCCGCGCATGACACGGACGGTTCCTGTCACCCGTCCGGTGCTGGCGGGGTGGCCGACGATGGCTCCGTCGGGCAGGTCGTGTGCTGTCCGTGCCGCTTCAACGGCCCGTGCAATGGGATCACCGATGAACCTCGCGGGCGCGCCCAGCGTCAGCGGGGCGTCAAGGCTGCGCTGCTGCTGCCAGGTCTGGCGCCGGGTGTTTACCGGCGGCCGGTGGTGCGTGGATGTGCCGGTGGCCTCGTCCAGAACCTGAAACCCGTCCAGCGCCAGGAGCTCGTCCAGTTTCAGGAGCTCGTCCAGTTTCAGGAAATGGATGTCTGCCGCCCGGTCGATGGCGTGCAGGGCGACCAGCCGTTCGCCGAGCCGTCGGGCGCAGCGGCGCAGGACCGGCCATCCCAGGCTCAGATCGCAGGCCTGTTCCTCACGCAGCACCGCGTAGTGCTGGGTGACGCCGAGAAGGGCATTGAACTGCGCGAGCGCCCGTGGCTGATCCCGCAGCGCATTGCGCGCCGCCGTCTCGGCGCCTGCCCGCTGGGCGCCAAGAGCGTCGGATTTCACGGTTGACGGCCGCGATTGCTGTCCGGGGTTCTCCGGCATCGCCTCGCCCGCGGTGGGGTGGTACCAGTCGAGGGAATGGACGGCGTGGGGGGCCTGCGCGGGCGCCGTTCCGGCCAGACCGCGCAGCAGGGCCTGATGGCCTGTTTCCCCGGCCGTTGTCCCATGCAGCGGGCCGGCGAGGTGCTTTTGCCAGAATCGGGCCAGCGCTGATTCCATCTTCCAGGCCGATCCTCCAACGATCGCCAGTGACCACAGGTAGATTCCCGCCTGGTTGCAGATGGTGTTGACGAGTTCGACAAGCCTGGTGTGCGTGGCGGAATCGACTTCCTGCTCGGCGCCCCGGACCAGCTCGCGGTAGGCAGGAAGCAGCCCGTCCCGCCATTTGAGTTCGAGCCCATGGAGTACTGCGCGGTGGGCGGCCGGGGGATTATGGGAGACACGGAAAAGGGCGTTGAACAGGAACCAGGGTGCCCGGCCCCTGCTCTCCAGGATTGCCCGTGCCAGGACCCGCGGTGACGGTTCCGGCGGGGCGTTGTAGTACCAGCCGTTGACGGAGGCGTAGCGGAAGGGCACCCGCACATGGGCGTCCGCCTGCATCCCCTCGAGGAACCCTGCTTCGATCCGGGGCAGGAGCCAGTCTTCGAACAAGGGGGTCATCGGGTCCGGAAGCCACTCGCCCAGCCGGAAGTTCCGCGACCACAGGCCCTTGCCCGGCGCCGCCCATTCAACAGGCCCGGGCAGGGCTGTCATCGGCCTGGCCTGCAGAAGGAACAGGACCCCTTCTGTGTCGATGGCCCACTCGATGTCCTGCGGCGCTCCTGCCTGGTCTGCGATGCTGCGGGCCAGTCCGGCGACCTCAAGCGCCTGGGCCTCGTTGAGGGTGTCCGCGCTCCGGTTGCAGGCTGCTTCCTGGCCCCGGACGGTCCATTCTTCCCCGATGGCATCGCCGGACACGAGTGCTTCGCCAAGTCCTGGAACAGCGGTGACGATGGTTTCGTCCCGGTTGCCGGTCAGTGGATTGGCGGTGAAGGCGACTCCGGCGGCAAGAGGCTGGACCATCTGCTGGATGAGGGCTGCCATGGCCGGCCCCGCCGGTCCCGATTGGCCGGATTCGTCGGATTGGCCGGATTGCCCGGATTCGTCGGATTCGTCGGATTCGTCGGATTGGCCGGACCCGCCGAGCGTCGAATGGTAGGCCGCCACGCGGCTGTGGGCGGCGGAGGCCAGGCAGCGCCCGATTGTGCCTTGCAGCTCATCCCTTGTGACGTTGAGGAAGGTTTCGTAGAGGCCCGCGTACGAGGCTCCGGGAAGGTCTTCGGCGGCTGCGGAGGACCGTACCGCAAATGGGCCGGGGCCGGTCCTGTTGGCGGCCTTCGTCAGGGCCCCGGCGGCCTCAGGACCGAGCCGTTCCAAAGCCTCTGCGGTGACGACGAAGCCGGGCGGAATGCGGAAACCCCGGGCAGCAAGGGCGTTGAGGGTGGCTGCCTTACCGCCCAGCATCGTCCGTCCTTCCTCAATCTCGCCGAGCGGGGGAAACATCTCTTTGGTGCCCATCAGCCGGCCTTCCCCATGAGTAGTATTGCTATACGTAGTGATGCTACTCTCAATCGTATTCCGCAGCAGTTTCAGCGGATGGAATTCTTTCCCAGGAGGGGCTCGGACATGCTCCCGATCAGGCCGGAGTCACTTAAGGGCCACTTGGATGCACTTCTGCTTTCGGTGCTCGAGAAGGGGCCACGGCACGGTTACGCAATCATTGAAAGTGTCCGCGATGGCAGCAGCGGTGCCTTCGACCTGCCCACCGGCACCATCTACCCGGCCTTACACCGGCTGGAGCGGGCCGGTTTTGTTCACAGCGAGTGGCAGGCATTCGGCGGGCGGCGGCGCCGCGTCTACGAACTGACGACGTCGGGGCGGCAGGCTCTCGTGACCGAACGGGCTGTCTGGACGAAATTCTCCGACGCCGTGACCGCGCTTCTTGAAGGACAGGCGTGATGCCACTCTCCGACAATGAAACCGTCACCCGATACCTGTCGGAACTTGGTGTCCGGCTGCACGGGCCGGCACGCGCCAGGCGCACGGTCCTGGAGGAAATCCGGGCAGGAATAGCCGATTCTGCCGATGCGTTCGCCACCAAGGGGCTGTCCCCGGAATCGGCTGTCGAGGCTGCACTTCGCGAGATGGGTGATCCGGCCGTTGTCGCGTCGGCATTCGCCGGTGAACTGGGGATGTCCCTCGCCCGCAAAACCATTTGGTCCCTGCTGATCACCGGACCGCTGGTCGGCATCTGGTGGCTGCTGCTGCTGGCGCCGCCACCGGGAGGACTCGTGCCCGGGGCGATGATCCTGGCCATCCCGGTGCTTCCTTTCGTTGCTGCGGCTGTGATCGTCGGCGTGCTGGTGCTCGCCACGAGCGGGTCGCTGATCCGGTGGGTTCCGGGGGTAGCGCCGCGGCAGGCATTGTTGGCCGCCGCCTGGGTAGGAGGGATTTGCATCACGGCTGACACGGCGCTGCTTGTCATCGTTGCTGCGCGATTCAGTGCGGGAACAGCAGCTTTTCCGCCGTTTCTCCTGATCGCCGCCGTTGCAGCCAGCACCTTGCGCCTGGTGGCGTCGGCAACAGCCGTCTCCTGGTGTGTGAAGGCCATCGGACACCTGGGTGCACGCTAACAGTCTCTCGAACCCTGTGGATGAGCTTTCTGGATGAGTCCCATTGCTGTTGCGCCGGTCACATTTGGTGTCTACGCTGGACGAGGCTGCAGCGTAGCGGCCGGACCGGCTGCAGCGTCGCAGCCACCAAGGGGAAAGCAGAATCATCTTGACCGATAAGCTCAGCATTCTTGTCCGCGTCGATCTCGACGACGCCCGGGCGCAGGTATCTGCAAAGGGCCACGTCACCGTACACAGCGTCCACGCACTCTACGTGGTGGTAAAACGAGCCAACGCCCTGAGGAAGGGCCTGAACCTGGAACTCGACATACGGGCCGCGCACGTTGATCCGGATGCACTCGAGCAGCTGCGCAACTGCTCCAAGACCCGTCATTTGCCGGCGATCATCGATCCGTACCAGGAAGACTGCACGTTCAGCATCCTTCCGCCGGTCCAGCCGGCCGCCGCGCACAAACTCGCAGCCTGAGGCCGCGGCCGGGCAGAAGCCTCAAGCACGGGAAGGCCCGTCGGGCGGGCCGCCGCGGAAGATTACATCACGCCGCGCTAACCAGGCGCAGATTCCCGGGATTCCCTGGTCGCGGGCATGCCTGCGACCATTCCTGCCCACAAGAGGTCGGTTGTCGCAATGGCCAGGGCGTCTATGGGTGTTCCATCCAGCAGGTCCCCGGCCGCGAGCGTAGCGGCTCCGTGCAGGCTCACGAAGCATACGAGCGCCAGCATCTCGCAGTCCCCCGGGCCCAACTCCCCGGCGTCCTGGGCTTCGGCAATGATGGCCCTGGCGGCACGTATGCCGTCTTCACCTATGGCGCGCAGTTCATCGCTGGCACGAGGGTGGTGCTTGGTGGAATGCATCACAGCCAACAGGACCGGGTGGGCGACCGCGAAGTCCACATAGGCCCTCGCAATCCTGGCAAAGCGTGAACGATGGTCTCCACCGGCTTCAGACGCTCCCCGTATCCGGGCGTTCATACTGCGGAAACCTTCCAGGGCAAGGGAATCGAGAAGCGCCTGTTTGTCACGGAAATGCTTGCCGGGCGCCGCGTGGCTCACGCCCAGGTCACGGGCAAGTTGCCGCAGCGAAAGACCCTCCACTCCTGCTTCTTCAATGCATTCCGTTGCACGCGCGAGCAACGCTTCGCGGAGCCTTCCGTGATGGTAGGGCTGATCGATCATGTCATCAGTCTAGCCGAATGTAGTCATTGACAACAATGGTGCCACTGCCTACTATGTTGACATTGGATACATAAGCCCAGAACGGATCGGGGAGCCACATGATCATGACCTACGCCGGAACGACGGCACTCATTACGGGCGCGAGCTCCGGGCTCGGCGCCGAGTTCGCCGAACGATTCGCAGCACGTGGCGCCAACCTTGTGCTGGTCGCACGGCGGACCGCCAGACTTGAGGATCTTGCCCGGAAGCTGAGCGACGCCCACGGAGTTTCAGTGACTACGCTTTCGAAGGACTTGAGCCGTCAGGGCGCCGGAGCGGAAGTCCGCGACGAACTGGACGGACGGGGCATCCGCATCGACACCTTGATCAACAACGCGGGCTTCGCCACGCGGGGGCCATTGGTCGAGGAAGACCCGGCGGTCATCGCCTCGGAGATCGCCGTCAACGTCGCCTCCCTTGTCGACATGACAAGGGCATTCCTGCCCGAGATGCTCGCAACGGGGAAGGGCGCACTCATCAACGTCGCCAGCACGGCGGCATTTCAGCCCGTTCCAGCGATGGCGGTTTACGGAGCAACCAAAGCTTTTGTCCTCAGCTTCACGGAAGCGCTGGCACATGAGACGAAGGCATCCGGCCTTCGCGTACTCGCGCTCTGCCCGGGGGCCACCGGCACCGAGTTCTTCGATGTACTCGGGAGCCAGGCCGCAGCGGTCGGCCGAATGCAGAGCGCCAGCCAGGTCATCGACACTGCCCTCCGCGCGCTCGACCGCCGCACGACACCGGCAAGTGTCGTTTCCGGCTGGGGAAATCGGATCCTGGCCGGATTGGGTCAACGCCTCCCCCGGCATATTTCCCTCGCCGTCGCCGGCCGGGCCGTGCAGGACTAGTGCGTCGCATTCCGTTTCGCCCGGACCACCGGAAAACCGGCTACCCGGCACAAATTCACACAACCGCAAATTCACACAACCCAGGAAACAGAAAATGACTCAGACTTCCCCTGTACTGCGCTATGCCGCCTTCGCCACGAGCCCTGGCGGAGGAAATCCGGCGGGAGTGGTATTGGACGCAACCGGCCTCGACGATACCCAAATGCAGGCCATTGCGGCCGACGTCGGATATGCAGAAACGGTCTTTGTCACCGAGGCGGCAGTTGACGGAGACCTCCGTCGAAACCGGGTGCGCTACTTCTCCCCGATTGCCGAGGTGCCGTTTTGCGGCCATGCCACAATTGCCCTGGCCGTGGCCTTGTCGAGGGTGCACGGTACGGGAACTTTTATGTTCGATACGTCGGTGGGCCCGGTCGCGATCGAATCCGCGGGTGAAGGGACTTCGCTGACGGCATCGTTCACGAGCGTGGAGCCCCGCGTGGCCGAGTTCCCCGCCGGCGTCTTGGAAACCTTGCTCGGGTTGCTCGGCGTCAGCCGGGACGAATTGGACCCCGCCCACCCGCCGCTTCTCGCCTTTGCCGGAAACTGGCATCCAATACTGGTCTTCGCCGATCGAACGACCTTCGACTCATTCGAGTTCGCCCCGGACTCGATGCGTGCTCTGATGGACAGCCAGAACTGGGCGGGCACCGTGACGACACTCTGCAAGATCGGACCAGGCGAGTTTGACTCGCGCAATCTTTTCCCGGTGGGTGCCATCACCGAGGATCCGGCGACGGGTTCGGCTGCCGCCGCCTTCGGTGGATACCTCCGGCTGCTTTCGCTCGTGGAACCGCCCATCCGGGTGGTGGTGCTGCAAGGGAGCCACGTGGGCCGCCCGAGCAGACTCACCGTTGATATTCCTCCGTTCGGAGGGATTGTCGTGCACGGAGAAGCCGTCGAGATAGCCTGAGTCCATGACCGACACACCGAAAAAGCCCAGCGTCCTGTTCATCTGCAGCAAGAACGGCGGAAAATCCCAGCTCGCCGGCGGGCTCATGAACGAGTTCTCGCACGGCGCGGTCACGGTGCGCACGGCAGGCACGAAGCCGGGCAAATCCCTGAACCCCCAGTCGGTGGAGTCCCTTGCCGAACTCGGCGTCGACATCACCGGAGAGCACCCCAAACCGGTCACAGGTGAAGTGCTGGACGAAGCCGACGTCGTCATCATCCTGGGCAACGAGGCCAAACTCGAACCGCGCGAGGGCAAGCGGTTCGAAGTCTGGGAAATCGACGAGCCGTCAGAGCGCGGCATTGAAGGCATGGAACGCATGCGCCTGGTCCGCGACCAGATCAAAGCCCGCGTCCAGAGACTCTCTGCGGAGCTCACCGGAGGAAACGCTTCCCCTCAGACGCCGTCGTGAATTGTGATCCTGTAGCCGTCCGGGTCGGCGAAGGTGAAGGTGCGCCCGAAGGGCCCATCAAGCGGAGGTGAGGTGATCGGCGTGCCGGCCGCGGCAAGCACATCGTGAAGCTGCTGGGCGTCGGTGGCGCGGAGCCAAAGCGCAATGCCTTCCCCCGGCTGCGGGATCGTGTCGAGGCTGGTTCCTGGCATCGGCTCGCGTACTGCGAACGAAACGGGCTCGGTGTCGAAGACGACGGCGTGAGCCGGGCCGGCCTTGTATCGCTTCAGACCCAGTTGCTGTTCATAGAACGCCGCCGAGCGCTCCAGATCGCGCACCTGCAGGGAAATAAAATCGGGCCCAATAGCGGCCATGGCATTGCCTCCTGTTTGATGTCAGTACATTGACATAGATCAAGGTATGTCAGAATACTGACATGAGTCAAGACCGTGCCGCACTGGACCTGGACACCTCGCTGGGCTATCTCCTCAAGCAGGCGCACAGCGCGCTGAGGTCAGCGATGGATGCTGCGCTCCGCCCGCTTGGCATGACGGTGCCGCAGTATGCGTGCCTTGAGCTCCTCGCCCAGCGGCCCGGGCTCTCCAACTCCGATCTGGCCCGCGGAGCCTTCGTGTCCCGGCAGTCGATGAACGTCCTCTTGCAGTCGCTCGAACGCGACCGGCTCGTTTCCCGGCCCGGGCAGCCGTCCACGGGCCGGTCCCTCCCCGTCCAGCTCACCCCTCTGGGGAGGGACCGGCTGCAGGCCGCCAGCGCGGCCGTCAGCTCCGTGGAGGGCCATTTGCGTCAGGGGCTCGACGCCGACGAACAGCGGCAATTGCGGCGTTTGCTTGCCTCGTGCGTCAGGGCCCTGTCCGAGTCCTGAGGCGTGCAAACGAAGGCCGCAGCAGCGACGCGCAGCATCCCGTGTCGCGAAGTCACGCCGATTACCTGACGGTGCCCGGCTTTCCCTAGAGTGGAGAGCGGCAACGTTAAGGATGGGAGGGCGACTGGCATGAGTGCCCCGTTCCGCTTCTCCCGTGCCGCCGCCGTCACCGCGGCGGTGTTCGCTTTGGCTGCCGGGGCGCACGTGCTGTCCGGCGGTTCGCTGCCCGGCCCGGCGATTAGTGCTGGCCTGCTGGCCCTGGTGCTGGCACCGGTCATGATTCTGACCGGAATCAAGATCACGGCACCGGTGATGGCCCTGCTGCTCGGCGCCGGCCAGTTCGTCCTGCACGAGGCCTTCGATGCCCTGTCGGTATCCGCAGAGTCCAGCGCCGTTTCCGCCGGGCACCTCCACAGCACCATGCCCGCACTCTCCCCGGCAGCGTCACTCATGCCGGCGCACGCCGCTGGCGGGGATGCTCTGACCCTCATCCTTCACGCCGCAGCCACTGTGGCCACCGCCCTGCTCCTGGCCCGGGGCGAGGCAGCCTTGTGGGCGCTGGCAGCATGGCTGCGACCTCTTGTCCGGCTGCTGACCGCCCTGGTCATCCACTCCTGGCCGCGCCTTCCGTTGCCGGATCCGGTTGTCATCCCTTCCCGGTGGAGGAACCTCAGGCTGCCCGCACTGCGGGGGCCGCCGCGCTCCTCCGCCGCTTGACCGGCAAACCCCTCCACTAGCCGCCCCGACCGGATCCGGGACGATCCCGCGGACAGTCCTCGGGCGGCATCTTCCCTTGTTTCCTCCCCTGCGCCGCACCTTGCCCTGAAAGGGCCTCCCGTACACGCGGGCCTGCCGTCTACGCGGGCCGGTGCGCGCACCTTTGCCTGGAAGGCATGACCTGTGAAAACCTCAATCCGACGTACCCTCAGAACCCTCACCGCTGCCACCGCCACGGCCGGGGTGATCGTCCTGGGCACCACCGCCGCTTCCGCCCACATCAAGGTCGATCCCGACGACACCGGGGCCAACGGCTACTCCCACCTGACCTTCAACGTCCCAAACGAATCCCCCACCGCCAAGACCAGCCAACTTGAGGTCAGGCTGCCCACCGAGACTCCTTTCACCTCTGTCTCGGTCAAGCCCGTCGAAGGCTGGACTGCCCAGGTCATCACCAGCGACCTGCCCAGTCCGGTCATCGTTTCCGGCGCAACCGTCACCAAGGCGCCGTCCTCGGTGGTGTGGACTGCCGACGCGGCGCACCAGATCGGGCAGCATGAATACCAGTCGTTCTCCCTTTCCGTGGGCAGACTCCCCCAGTCCGGGACAACCGTGACCCTGCCCGCGGCGCAGACCTACACGGACGGGACCGTGGTCAATTGGGACGAAAAGACGGTGGACGGCCAGCCTGAGCCGAAACACCCGGCCCCGTCCTTCACGACGACGGCGGAAGACGCAATGGCCGACGGCGGAACGGCGGCTGGTGCCGCTTCTGCTGTGGCCCCAGCTCCTGTGAGTCAGACCTCCCAGGTTTCGGGCGAGGGCGATTCCGTGTGGGCCATCGTGCTGGGTGCCGCGGGATTCGTCCTCGGCGCTGCGGCGCTGGGCCTCGTCCTGGCAGGCCGGCGCACAGGATCCGCCACAAAGTAGCGCCAATCAAGTAACAACGAACCCCGGGCGGTGGCAGGACGTACCTCGTCCTGCCACCGTTCCCGGACCGCCCGGGGTTGCCGGCTCCGGAAGGACCCCGGTTTTGGGCGGGGCCTAGGCCCGCTGAACGTGGCCCCAGCCGGGTAAGGGGTCCAACGGGAGCTCGAGTAGTGCTGGCCACGGTTCGTCCGGCCAGGGGTATTCAGGCAGCTGGCGGCCCAGGTCCTCCGTCTCTGCCGGCGGCCAAACGCACCATTCCGGGAAAGGATCCTCGGGCGGGGCGTGATCCAGACCCATACCCATATCGGGATCGGGGCCGGGTCCGCCAATGTTGCCTCTGTGGTCGGGCCAGTGGGGTGGTTCGTGGTCTGGTTGTTCGCTGGGGTAGTGGCGGCCGGTGGGTGAGGTCCAGCCGGGTGGTTTGTTTTGGGTGGCTTGGGTGGGTTGCCAGGCGGTGTTGTGTTTGAGGCGATGGTGTTTGGGGCAGGGTTGGACGAGGTTGCTGATGCCGGTGGTGCCGCCATCCGCCCAGGGCAGGAGGTGGTCTGCGTCGTTGTCCAGGGAGTGGTTGGTGCAGCCGGGGAACGGGCATTTGCCGTCTCTGAGCCGGAGCCATTGGCGCAGGGTCCTGGGGATGCGGTAGCTGGTGCGGCCGATTTCCAGCGGGGCGCCGTCGCGGGGGTCGGTCAGGACGCGGCGGAAGGACTCGGCGCCCTCGGCGAGGAGCCTTCGGGCCATGGATGCGGGGATGGGTCCGTAGCCGTCGAGGGTGGCGGGTTCATCCGTCAGGCCCAGCAGGGCGAATACGGGCACTGTCACCAGGACCTGCGCCGCCGGGGAGGGAACACCGCCAGCAAGGCCACCGCCGACCACGGCGCCGCCTGTAAGCGTCGCATCGGTGCCTGCGAGGAGCGAGCCGCCGAGAAGCCATCCGGCGAGGGTGTCGGCGCGGAGCTGGGTCAGGGTCCGGGACTCGGTGGGGCCTTGGAGGGTGCGGGCTGCGGTGGTGGTGCGGTCCCAGATCCCGGCCGCGGTGTCCGCAGGCAGGTAGGCCGAGAGCCAGGCCATGCCGTCCCGGTCCGGGGCGTACTCGACCCGACGGTCCCGGACGCCCCTGGCGTGGCGGGTCTCGATGCTGTCCGGCTGGTGGCGTTCCCGCCAGGTCCGGGCCTTGTGCCGGAACCTGGACGGGACCAGCTCCCCGGCCGGGCACCCCCGTGCCGGATTTGGTGCGTCAGGGTCCAGGAAGTGCGCCTCCAACGCCGCCGCACCCGCAGGGTCAAGGTTGGCGGTTTCGTCGACCATGATCCGGGCGTGCTGCCAGGAAATCGACCCATCCTGAAGTGCGGCCAGCGTCAAAGGCAGGGCCGTGGTGAGTTCCCGGGATTCCGCGAGCAGGGCACCGGCGGCGCGTTCGCTGACGGTAAGGACGCACGCGACCTCCGCCACGATGGCCATTTCCTGCGCGGTGTGCTCCTGCGGCGTCACGGCCGGGGAAGCCAGGGCGGCGGCCTTCTCCGCGTAGTTGTCGGTGAGGTGCACTTTCACGGCGGCCAGCATGGCTTCGACCCGGGCCGATTCGGCCAGCCCCTCCAGGCACGCATCCGCCTGCTCCCGAAGAGGATCAGAACCCACAAAGACGGAACCGACTCTCCCGCGGCGCACATGGGAAACCAGCGCAGCGACGGAAGCCTCAAAGGCCTCCAACGCACCCAAGGCCTCCAACCCGTCCACCGCTGCCGTGCTATCCATACCCAAATCATCCCAACAGGCACCGACAATAACCGCGCACCAGCTGGCCTATGTGGATATCCCGCGACCACCCCGATCTCCAACGCCGCGGGCCCCAAGTGGGTGTTCGCACCGAAGAGTCCGGAACCGGAACTGTCAGATGCTGACGACCACTTTGCCGCGCACCCGTCCCTCGTGCAGGGAGGCAATAGCAGCCGGTGCTTCCGCGAGGCGGTAAACCCTGTCTATGGCGGGCTTCACACTGCCGGCCTCGATCATGGACGAGAGGGCCTCCAGATCCTGGTATCTCTCTACTGAGACGAGCCCCTTGAGCTTCTGCCCCGAGAACAGCGAGACGATCGGCGCACGGAGGGACCGTTCAAATCCTCCAGTCAGCTTCCCACCGCCTTCACCCCCAACGATCACCAGGGTTCCCTGCGGCATAAGTGCCTTCCGGAGTTTAGAGAGCGGCCGGTTGCCGGCGGTGTCCAGAATGACGTCGTACAGCACCCCGGCGCGGGCAAAATCGTCCCCGGTGTAGTCGATGACCTGGTCGGCCCCGAGCGACCGGACCAGGTCCACTTTGCTCGTACTGCAGACGCCGGTAACCTCGGCCCCGAACGCCTTGGCCAACTGGACCGCGAAGGACCCCACTCCCCCGCCGGCCCCGATAACCAGCACCTTCTGGCCCGCCGCAACCTTCCCCGCGTCGCGGACAGCCTGCAGGGCAGTAACACCGGAAATGGGTACGGTGGCCGCTTCCTCAAAGGTGAGGTTTGCCGGCTTTGTGGCCAGCCTGCTCTCCTTGGCGCAGACGAATTCCGCGAAGGACCCCTCACCGGCGCCGAAAACGTCATTGCCGGGCTGAAAGCGTGTCACCCCTGCCCCTACAGACTCCACGACGCCGGCCACTTCCCGTCCACGGACCGGCACCTTCGGCTTCTTCAACCCGAAGCCGAAGAACCGGATGAGGTACGGCATCCCCGTCATGAGGTGCCAAACCCCCTGATCGACGCCAGCGGCCCGGACCCGGATGAGCACTTCATCGTCGCCGGGCGTAGGCCTCGGGATTTCGCGTAGCTGGAGCACGTCCACGTCCCCATAGACATCCTGCACGATAGCTTTCAAGATGCGTCTCCTTCGCGTTGCGGGTGCTGGAACACGTCCTCAAGCTGCACGCTGAACACCTGGGCGATCTGGAAGGCCGGGTGACGCCCGCGCGCTCGGCCAGGTCCGCTTGGGTCATCTCGCGGCGTTCGAAATGCAGCCGCCGGATCCGAGTTGGTCACCCGGGTTGGTTTCACCACAGCCGGGACCCCCTCCGCTCAGGCGTAGATTTTGGCCACCGGGCCCAGGCGGACGGGACGGACGCCAGGTAGATGCGTTGCCCGTGATCCACGCACTCTTCTTTTCGATGGACAATGCATTCCCACCGTTCCAGAGCTGCAAAACGAACCTAACATTCCAGAAGTAAAGAAAACTAGACTTTGGATCAAGAGCCCCAGACTCTACCGGGCAATCCCCGCGCAGGGAGCAGCACGACGCCGGGCCGAACCGGCGGTGGCAACCTCACGGCCGCCGGCGGTCATCCCGGCCCGCA
Organism: Arthrobacter sp.; assembly: GCA_036565085.1. Lineage (GTDB taxonomy): Bacteria > Actinomycetota > Actinomycetes > Actinomycetales > Micrococcaceae > Arthrobacter. Next base: position 20,552 of record DATCNU010000008.1, on the reverse strand, counting down.
GCGGCCAGTAATGCGGGGATAACCAACCAGTGCCGGCGAGGCCGTCCCGGAGCTAAAATCAGGCATGGTTCCGCTCTCCAACCTCCTGGCGTTTGCGCTGGCATCCGTCGTGCTGATAGCTGTCCCCGGGCCCAGTGTCCTGTTCGTGATCGGCCGCTCCCTGGCGCTCGGCTGGAAGGGCGGCGTCCTGACTGTCCTGGGCAATGCGGCCGGACAACTGGTGCAGGTGGCCGCGGTTGCTCTCGGAGTGGGCATGGTCGTGGCGCAGTCGTTGATCCTCTTCGGCGCCGTGAAGCTGGCGGGCGCAGCGTACCTTGTCTATCTCGGCATCAAAGCCATCAGGCACCGGCGCAGCCACCCCTTCGCCAAGCGTCAGCCAACGGCCTCGTCGCCACGGCGGCTGATGGGTGAGGGTCTGGTTGTCGGCGCCACCAACCCCAAGTCCGTGGTGTTCTTCGTCGCCGTTCTGCCGCAGTTTGTGGACTACCAGTCCGGGACTATCCCGTTCCAGCTGGCGCTGCTGGGTTCGGTTTTCCTGCTCATCGCCATAGTTTCGGACAGCCTCTGGGCCATAGCCGCAGGATCAGCCCGCCAATGGTTCGCCCGGTCTCCCGGCCGGATTTCAGCGGTAGAGGCAACAGGCGGGGCCTTGATGATCGGTCTCGGCGGAACCCTGGCCCTGACCGGCAGCAAGTCCTAGTTGCCGGGCCCGTAAGCCAGGCAACAGGACTTGCTGCGCAGTGTCCTGAGGACGCGGTGCCTCACTATGCCGTGTCGTCAGGCAGGCGCCGGCTGCCCAGAGGATGGCTGCTCAGACGGCGGCGACGGCGGAACGGACTGCAGCCGGCATCGGCGTCGTGGGCCTGCCGATCAGTTCGCGGAGATCAGAGCCGCTGACCAGCAGATCACCGCGGGCGATGCCAAGGTCCGAATCGGCCAGGATGTCGGCAAAGAGCTCCGGTATCCCGAATCCTGCCAACAGTCCAGCGTATTCCTCAACCGGAAGATTTTGGTACGTCACTGGCTTGCTGGCGGCGGCACTGATTTCCTGCGCAAGTTCGGCGAGAGTGAAGGGGCGGTCACCGCCGAGTTCATAGACTTTCCCCGCCTGGTTGTCGGCAACGAGGACGGCCGCGGCCGCCTCGGCATAGTCGGCTCGGGACGCAGCGCTTACTTTGCCTTCGCCGGCGCTCCCGGCGAGCGCGCCCTGCGCCAGCGTGCCCGCCAGCTGGTCCGTGTAGTTTTCGAGGTACCAGCCGTTGCGCAGGATGGCAAACGGGACGCCCGAGTCCTTAAGGATTGCCTCTGTTGCCTGGTGTTCCCCGGCCAGTTTCATGGTCGTGGTATCGGCGTTGGCGATGCTGGTGTACGCGACCAGTTCCACGCCCTCGGCCTTGGCTGCCTCAATGACCGTGCGGTGCTGGTCCACCCGCTTGCCCACCTCACTGCCGGAAATGAGGAGGACTTTGGTGGCGCCTTGCAGTGCCTGCGCCACGGACGCGGGGTCCGAGTAGTCCATCGGTTTGGCCTGCACGCCACGTGCCTCGAAGTCGGCCAGTTTTTCGATGGATCGGCCGGTTGCCACGATCTCCGCTGCCGGAACGTTGCGCTGCATCAGCGCCTCGACGACGAGTCGGCCAAGCTGTCCGGTTGCTCCGGTGATGACGATACTCATGGGTGTTTCCTTTCACCATTTGTCAGGGTCACCCTGCACAACCACCCTCCTCCGGTTTTACTTCCTGAAAGAGAGTACGCACTTTCAGGTAAGGTACTGACCTCTTGGTAAGATATGGGTGTGAAAGCGAATATGTTGCCGGCGCACTTGCCTGCGGAGCTTGCTGATGGCGTCTTCCCCGCCGGTTGCCCCAGCCGGACAGTCCTGGACCACATCACCAGCAAATGGGGAGTGCTCATCCTGGTGGCACTCTCGGAAGGTGAGCAGCGCTGGAGCGACCTCCGCCGGCGGGCCGAGGGCATCAGCGAGAAAATGCTGGCCCAGACCCTCAAGACCCTCGAACGCGACGGCCTGGTGCTGCGGACCGCCCGGCCGGTGATTCCGCCGCATGTGGACTACAGCCTGACTGACCGAGGCTACGAATTGACCGTCCTGCTGGTTCCCCTGGTCACCTGGGCCTACAACAACGCCGGGGACATCCTCTCCGCCCAGGCTGATCAGAAAGACCAGCGTTGACCGGAGCTGACCCAGGTAGTGGGCCTCCGCCAAAACGAGTACCTGTTACTGGTGTGACCAGTGTGAATAGCGCCTAGCCTAGGCGTAAGGTGCCAGCCGGGATAGGAGGACCATCCTCTGCTGGAGCGTTCCGGCACCGCACCGGTGGGCGGCCACGCGCCGCTCTCAAGGAGTGGTTTGAATGGTGAAAGCCCACGTCCAGGACCTGGCCAGCATGGGGCAGCAAGTCCGACTTTCCGTCCTCCTCGCCGTCGCGTGGGATCGGGTCCTGATGACCCTCGGCCCAAGGTGCCCCCATCAGCTGGGAGATGCCGTAGTGGGAGAGGACCCGTTCAACGGCCGGCACGAGGGGATCGTGATGTCCCGCCGCGGTTCTTCCGTGGAGCTCGGAACTGCGGCCGGCGTTTTCTACTACGACCACCGCCACCTGCGGCGGCAGGATTAGCAGCTCCCCTCACATGAGGCGGCGCTCCCTCACAGGATGTGAGGGAGCGGCGGTGGTTGTGCTTACCGCGCGGACCAGCCGCCGTCCATCGTGTAGCTGGCCCCGGTAACCATGCCCGCATGATCCGAAGCCAGCCATGCCACCAGGGACGCCACTTCCTCCGGTTCCACTAACCGCTTGATCGCGGACTCGGTCAGCAGCACCCTGGCGAGGACTTCCGACTCGGGGATGCCGTGCACCAGTGCCTGGTCGGCGATCTGCTTCTCCACCAGCGCGGTGCGGACGTAGCCGGGGTTGATGCAGTTGGACGTAACCCCGCGCTCCCCGCCCTCGAGCGCCGTCACCTTGCTCAGCCCTTCCAGGCCATGCTTGGCGGATACGTACGCGCTTTTGAACGGGGAGGCACGGATGCCGTGCACGGAGGACACGTTGATGATGCGGCCGAACCCGTTTGCGTACATGTGCGGCAGGGCGGCCCGGACCAGGAGGAACGGTGCCTCCAGCATCAGGGCGATGATCCGGCGGAAATCGGCCGGATCGAATTCCTCGATTGAACTGATGCGCTGGATCCCGGCGTTGTTCACCAGGATGTCGCAGTCCAGGCCCAGGGTGGCGAGCTTGTCCACATCCAGCAGGTCGACAGCCCAGGAGGTGCCGCCCACTTCGTCGGCGAGCGCGGCGGCACCGGCGGAGTCGACGTCGGCCACCACCACCTTGGCCCCCCGCGCCGCGAGCTCCCGGACACAGGCGGCGCCGATTCCACTGGCGCCCCCGGTCACCAGTGCCTTGCGGCCGTTCAAACTGTTTTCCATTGCGTTTCCCATCATCTGCCTAGTCGTCAGAGGCCCTGCTGTTCCAGCGGCTCAGGCGGCTCAGCGTGAGCCTGCCGGGAGGAGTCCCTCGCGGGCGGCGTCGGCCCTGTCCACATCCTCAAGCGCAATGCCCTTGGTTTCCTTCAGGGTGAGCACTGCAACCGTGGTGATCACACATGCCACCAGCAGGTAGATGGCTGTGGGGATCCAGGAACCGGTGTCCTTGAGCCACTGTGTGGCCAGGAGGGGGGCCAGTGAACCGGCAAAGATCGATGTTACCTGTGATCCCAGGGAAACACCGGCGTAGCGCATCCGGGTGGGGAAAAGCTCCGCCATGATGGCGGGCTGCCCGGCATACATGAAGCCGTGCAGGCACAGGCCGATTGTCACGGCCAGGACGATGACGACGGGGCTGCGGGTGTCAAACATCGGGAAGGCGAAGAACGGCCAGGTGGCGCCGGCGACGACTCCGATCATGTAAACGGGCTTCCGGCCCCAGCTGTCAACGAGCCGCCCGATCTGCGGAATGATCAGGAAGTGGACCACATGGGCGATCAGGAGTGCCAGGAGCAGCGAGGACGTGTCGTACTTGTGCACGCTCTTGAGGTAGACGATCGAGAAGCTGACCACCAGGTAGTACATGATGTTTTCGGCGAAGCGGAGGCCCATGGCCTGCAGGATGCCCTTGGGGTACTTCCGGACCACCTCGAAAACGCCGTAGCTGACGGCCTGTTCCTTCTCCAACAGGGCCTTTGCCTCCAGGAAGATGGGTGCCTCATTGACGTGCGTCCGGATGTAGTAGCCGACAAACACGATCACGGCGGAAAGCCAGAACGCGACGCGCCAGCCCCACCCGAGGAAGGCCTCCGCGCTGAGGGCGTTGGACATGATGTAGAGGACCAGCGTCGCCAGCAGGTTGCCCACGGGGACGGCAGCCTGGGGCCAGCTGGACCAGAAAGCCCGGGTCTTGTTCGGGCTGTGTTCCGCCACGAGGAGCACGGCGCCGCCCCACTCGCCACCCAGCGCGAAACCCTGGATGAAGCGGAGGGCAACCAGCAGTGCGGGGGCCAGGTAGCCGATGTCCGCGAAGCCCGGAAGGCAACCCATCAGGAAGGTCGAGACACCGATGATCACGATGGTCAGCTGCAGGGTGGGCTTACGGCCCAGCTTGTCGCCAATCTGTCCGAACACGATTCCGCCCAGCGGCCGGGCTACGAAGCCCACGGCGTAGGTGAGGAACGCCTGGATGATGCCGTCCAGGTCGTTGCCGGTGGCCGGGAAGAAGTACTTCCCGAACACCAGGGTTGCTGCGGTGGCGTAGAGGAAGAATTCGTACCATTCCACCACTGTGCCGACCATCGAGGCGGCTACGATCTTCTTCAGTCCGGATCCTTTGGGTGCGGATCCTGCGGCATTGTCTGCCGAGCGTTGCTCTACGCTCATGGGTTTCTCCTTAGTGTCCACATTGACACGTGCTGTGATCCACAGCACTTTATGGCTCCATTGAGTATTGCTGCACAAACATGCGCATTCAATGACCAAAACAGCACCACTTCTGTGCATAATTGCAGATATGGATGCCAACCCGGATGACCTGCTGGTCCTGCTCGCGGTGTCCCGCTCAGCAAAATTTACGACGGCGGCCCAGGCCCTGGGGCTAAGCCACACCACCGTTTCACGCAGGATAGGTGCCCTGGAGAAGGCGCTGGGCGGCCGGGTCCTGGCGCGCGCGGCCGGCGGGTGGGAGCTGACAGAGCTCGGTGCCGACGCCGTGCGCGTGGCCGAGCAGGTGGAGGCCGCGGTGGGTGCGCTGGGACCGGGGGGCCGTGCGCCTGACCCGGTCACCGGCGTCGTCCGCATGACGGCGACAGACGGCTTCAGCGCCTACATCGCAGCCCCGGCCGTGGCAGGTCTGCGAAGGCAACATCCGGGACTCAGCGTTGAAGTGGTGACGATGACACGGCGCGCCCTGCAGCAGCGCTCCGGGCTGGACATCGAGGTGGTGGTGGGCGAGCCGCAGGTCCACCGGGCCGAGGCGATCCGGCTGGGCGAATATATGCTCGGAATGTACGCCTCGCGCTCCTACCTGGCGGAGTACGGGACGCCGGTCAGCGTGGCGGATCTGACGAAGCACCCGCTGGTCTACTTTGTGGACTCGATGCTGCAGGTGGACGACCTGGACGCGCCCCGGCGGCTGGTGCCGGCCATGCGGGACGGGCTCACATCCACCAATGTGTTTGTCCATGTGGAGGCTACCCGGGCCGGGGCGGGGATTGGATTCCTGCCCTGCTTCATGGGTGACCTGCACGACGACCTGGTCCGGCTGCTGCCCGCGGAGTTCTCCGAGCTGCTGCCCTACTGGATGGTGCTGCGGCAGGACTCGATGCGCCGTCCCGCCGTCGCCGCCGTCGTGCAGGCACTCCGGGACCAGACAGAGGCACGCCGTGAGGCACTCCTGGGCAGGGGACGAACATCATCGATTGCTCCGTAAGGGCGCTTTAGGACGTCCAAAAGGGGCCCTTACGGAGCCATCGAGGGGGCAGGGTGGGGGTCGTGGCGGACCGGGGACCCGGCGGCGAAAGCCCGCACCTGGGCGTCGTTCCAGAGATGGGCGGGGACCGCGCCGCCCAGCAGCCGGCGGGCCAGCTGCGGATCGTGGTCGAACGGTGCATCGCTGCCGGCCATCACCATATTTCCGTAACGCCGGCCCTTGAGCATGGCTGGATCCGCGATGATGACCGTGTGCTCGAAGGACGCCGCGATGGTGGCCGCATCCTCACGCGCGTTCTTCAGGTCCGGGGCGTCGCCGGAGTTGACTACGTACATGCCGCCGGGCGCGAGTACCTGCCGGGCGTGGTTGGTGAACTCGGCGGTGGTGAGCGGGCGGGGCGTGAGCGCACCGGCAAAGACGTCCCGGATGATGAAATCGCGGGTGCCTGCCGTGAGCGTCTCGGTGACTTCGCGGGCCTCCCCCACCCGGATCCTGAGCAGCGGGGCCTTGGGAAGATCGAACCAGCCGCGGACGTACCCGGCGAGCTTTCCATCGAGCTCCACCACCACCTGCCGGGCATCAGGGTAGGCGGCGTGAAAGTACCGGGCCAGGGAGCAGGCGCCGCCGCCCAGGTGAAGTCCTCGCAGACGGGCCGGATCCGCACCTTTTGGCCTGCTTCCCGCAGAGCCCGACGGTGGCCAGCGTGATTCGATGAGCGCAGCCATCCAGCGCATGTACTCGAAATCCAGGAAGAGCGGATCGGCAACGTCGATGTGGGAGCTCATGACGCCGTTGATCTTGAGGAGCCAGCCGTTGGAGTTGTCCTGGTCCGCGATCAGCTCGCAGTCGCCGGTGTCGATATAGTAGACGCCCTCAACCGGGCCGTCAGGCGAGGTGCCCTTGGGTACTTCCACCACTCCCGCCACCGCGCGCGTGGTGTTCCGCGCACCTGACCTGCCGCGTTTCGCCACTAGCTGTGTCCCGCTTCAGTCATGGTTCAACCCTAGTTCACGCCACGTGGCGGGGGATGCCTCTTCGCCCTCCCGGATGCGCTTGACCACCGCCGTCGTGGAGCGCTCCGCAACGTAGTCCAAGATGGCCACCCGCCCGCCGTACTCCCCGGGGACAGCTGTGGCCGCTTCATCAATCCTCAGCATCACCTAGCCGCCGCTGCTGATACGGGAAGTGGTGGTGGTAACCATCGCCGGGTGGTCATGCAGGTGCGTGACGTCCACCGCTGGCGCCGGAACCGCGCGGCACATGCGCTCGATGTTCCGGTCCACCAGCCGACCAGTATCTCGTCGCCGATTACCAGGACGGCCGGGCTTTCAGCAGCCAGCCGCCTCGGCAGCGGGTTCATCTCCACGGCTGTCCTCCATGAGCCGGCGCTGGAGGTCGACCAGCACTCGGGCCAGGCGGCGCGAAACCTGCATCTGGGACATCCCCAGCCGCTTGCCCAGCTGCACCTGCGTCTCCTCACAGAAATACCGCCTGTACAGCAGCTCCCGATCGGCCGTGTCCAGTTCCTGCATGGCCTTGCGAAGGCAGGCCAGCGCTTCCAGCCGTTCATAGGGCATGTCAGGTGAGGCGAGCACCTCCGAAATCGGCGGCGAGTCAATGTGGGGATTAACGGCGTCGAGCGAGTCGGGGTGCAGGCTGGTGGATGCACAGATGGCCTCCTGCACCTCCGCGGCGTCCACTCCCAGGTGCTGGGCCAGTTCTGAAACCTTCGGGACGCGGCCCAGGGACTGGGCCAGCTCGGGTTCAACCCGGAAAATGTTGGAGCGCAGGTCCTGGATGTGCCGGGGTGGCCTGACTACCCAGCCGCGGTCCCGCAAATATCTCTTAAGTTCGCCGGTGATGGTTGGCGCGGCGTAGGCGGGAAAATTGTCACCTTTGCTCTGGTCGAAGCCACGGGCCGCCTTCACCAGGCCCAGATAGGCCACTTGGTTAAGATCCGAGCGCTCCCTGCCGCGGGCTTCGAAGCGGGCGGCGAGCGCCTGGGCCAGGTCCAGGTAGCGCAGGATCAGTTCGTTTTCGAAGGTCTTGCGCAGCCGTCCGTTCTTGAGAGCAGATGTTTGCGGAGAATGCTTCGGCGGGAGCGGCTGGACAGATGAAGTTTCCCCGGCAGGCGCAGCAAGAAAATCGGGCATTGTCGGTGGTTCCTTCGGGTCGTGGATCCGAAAGCCTGCGGCAAGACTTAGAAGTAGGAGATCATAAGCTTGCTTATAAAACAATCCTTGCCGGATATCGGTTCAATATGCAGGGTGGAACCATCAGGCCATCAAGAAGGAGTCCCCTCATGCGCATCGCCGTCATTGGAGCCAGCGGAAATGTGGGTACGGCCCTGCTGCGGAACCTTCAAAGCCACGCGGCTGAAACACCTGGCAGCCTGGAACTGGCGGGCGTCAGCCGCAGGCTTCCTGACACTACCCTGGCCCCTTATGCCGGAGTGGAGTGGCACACACTGGACGTGGGCCAGGACAGCGACTTCACGCGGCTGCGCCTGGCCCTCGCCGGGGTGGACGCCGTGGTCCACCTGGCCTGGCAGGTGCAGCCCAACCGGGACCTGGACCTCCTGCACCGGACGAACGTCATTGGCACCCGCAATGTCCTGGAAGCCGCCCGCCAAGCGGGCGTCGGACATATCGTGTGCGCATCATCCGTAGGCGCCTACAGTAAGGCGCCCAAGGACCAGAGGACCGATGAATCCTGGCCCGCTGGCGGAATCCAAAGCTCACATTACAGCCGGCACAAGGCAGAGCAGGAAGCCCTGCTGGACCGGTTCGAGGCGGAGCAGCCCGGTGTGAAGGTGGCCAGGCTAAGGCCCGGGCTGACCTTCCAGCAGGGCGCCGGGAGCGAGATTGGACGGTACTTCCTGGGGCCCGTGCTGGCCAGGCTGGTGCCGCGGCGGCCATGGACGCCCATCCTCCCGGTGCCGGACGATCTGATCTTCCAGGCAGTCCACGCTGACGATGTCGCTGAGGCGTATTGGCAGGTGCTGGACAGGCGCGAATCCGGCGCTTTCAACATCGCTGCGGAACCCGTTGTCACACCTCAGGAATTGGCCAGGCTTCTTGGTGCCAAGCGGATTCTGCCTATCCCCATGGCCCTGCTGCACACAGTCGCCGGACTCACATGGCGGCTCCATCTCCAGCCCACCGACCCCGGATGGCTGGACATGGCGGCCGGATCGCCCATCATGGACACCAGCCGCGCCCGTCGACTCCTGGCCTGGGAGCCGCGCACATCATCCATCGGTGCCATAGCCGAGGTCTTAGCCGGCATTGGCGCGGGGGAAGGCATTACTCCCTCCCCCGCCCTGAAACCGAGGAACTGACCGCTCCCCTGACTGAATGCGCCGTTAAATGCCTGGACTAAATGCCTGGACGGGGGTTGTCGCGCTCGGTCCGGGCGTCGTCAGTCCGGGCGTCGTCAGTCCGGGCATCGTCAGCCCCGGTACGGCGCATATCGTCAGTCCGGGCATCGTCAGCCCGCACATCTGCCGTGGAGTCTGTGGCTGGATGCACGTCAGGGTCAATGGCATCGGCTTTCCTGCTGTGGCTCGCCACGTCTTCCCGCAGGGACCTGGCCTCTGCAGCTTTCTGTTCAGCTTCCTGCTTCAGCCTGGCGGCCTCGACCTGCGCCTGCTCAGCATCGGCCCGGGCACGGGTCGCGCGGACCTCGTTTTCGCGGGCATCCAGTTCAATGTTCTGCGCCTTCTGGCGGATTTCGGCTGCCTTCTCCCGGTGCGATTCGTCGCGCTTCTGCTGAATCGCCTTACGGCGCTGCCCCGTCAGCAGCAGCACAATAAGCGCCACCACCACAATGCCAACAACCACCCAAACCCACAGTGCTGTATCCAAAGCTACCTACCTCTTTCCACGTCGCTACGGCCGGACCCTTGTTCTGCCGGGACGGCAGGTGCTCCGGATCCGTTTGAACTCATTTAGCAAGGGTACTTACCTTCTGTTAGTAATCATGCTTACTATTTTACGGCCAGTATCGCTGGTTCTTGATCAACAACCGGCCTTCTTGGAAAGAAAGAGCAAAGATGACAGAGAACCAATGGCCCGAGGACCCCGCTTACAGGGTTCCCCCGGCCGCTCCAGGGACAACAGGAGAACGGCGTGCCACCACCTTTCCGCCGGTCGCTGGTCCACAGGCAGTCGACCCCTACGTGGCTCCACAGACAAGCGACACTTATGAGGCCTCCCGCAAGGATGCGGTCAGGGAGGAAGCCGGTGACGTCACCCGGACCGCAGCGGATTCAGCCCAGACCGTCGCCGAAACGGCTAAGACGGAGGCGGCCAACGTCGCATCCGAAGTGAAGGCGAATGCCAAGGACCTCCTCGACCAGGCCCGCATCGACCTCACCCAGCAGGCAGGTGCCCAGCAGCAGAAGGTAGCAAACGGCCTGCGGTCCGTCTCGGACGAACTGCACGCCATGGCCCGTGCGTCCGACCAGCCCGGTGTCGCGTCAGACCTGGTCCGCCAGGCTGCAGAGCGTTCCTCCTCCGCAGCCTCGTGGCTGGACGCCAGGGACCCGGGATCACTCCTGGATGAGGTCAAGAGCTTCGCCCGGCAGCGTCCCGGCACTTTCCTGCTTCTTGCAGCCGGCGCCGGCGTCCTCGCTGGACGGCTGAGCCGCAGCCTGAACGCCGGCGCGCCGGAGTCCACCACGTCCGCTCCCCTCCACGGTGGACAGTCCAGAGGCGGCCAGCCCAGCGGCGGGCAGTACGCCGGTGAACAGTACGGCGCCAGTCCTGTCAGCCCCGGCGGCTACACACCCGCCGGCGGCGGGGCAGTCCCGCCACCGCCAGTGCAGCTCCCCGGCCCGGCCACCACCACTGCAGGTTTCGACGTCGGAGCGCCGGGACGCACCTACGGCGACACCACAACCCCGGCAAGTCCGCTGGACAGCCCGCAACTGGTTGAACAAAGCAGGTCCGGAAACAGGCTGGCTGACGACCCGTTGGGGGACAAGTCATTGGCCGATGGCCCCATGGGCACGGACCCGCTTACCCGGGACCGCTCCGCGGACGGCCGGACTGGCAGGCCGTGATGAGCAGCCGGATGCCGGAGACCCCCCGGGAAGCCGCGCACGAGAAGGCGGACAACAATTCCCTGGGCGAATTGCTGGGTGAGGTCAGCCGTGACCTGTCCACGCTCATGCGCCAGGAGCTGGAACTCGCCAAAGCTGAACTGAAGCAGTCGGCTACGAAGGCCGGCAGGGGCGGCGGCATGCTAGCCGGCGCCGGCGTGGCTGGACACTTCGTCCTGCTGTTTCTCTCAGTCGCCCTGTGGTACGCCCTGGGTCTCCTGATGGGGCTGGGCTGGTCCGCCGTCGTGGTTGCCGTGATCTGGGGCATCATCGGAGCCGTGCTGGCCTCTCTTGGACGCAAGGAACTCAAAGCAGTGAGGGGCATGCCCCAGACCACAGAGACCCTCTCTGAAATCCCCCCAACCCTAAAACCAGGTGAGGTAAACCGATGAGCGACAACCCGGACGCGATCCGATCAGACATTGAAGCCACCCGCGCCCGCTTGGGCACCGACGTGGATGCCGTGGCGGACAAGGTCACCCCGTCACACATCGTTCGCCGGCAACGGGACAGCATCACGGAAAAAGTGAAGGACGCGGTCTTCGGCGCGAAGGAGAAAGTCATGGGAGTAGCAGACCACGCCACAGCAAGGGTGCACACGGGCACCGACACCTCCGGCCATCCTGTCAGTTCCACCCTCGGCGACGCCGGCGCGGCGATCGGCGACGCACCGGAACAGGTCAGGGCCAAGACCCAGGGGAATCTCCTGGCCGCAGGCCTCATCGCCTTCGGCGCCGGCCTGCTGCTGTCTTCGCTGATCCCGGCCACCGAAAAGGAACGTGAAGCAGCGGACGCCCTTAAGGAAGCCGCCGAACCGATGACCGCCGAATTGACTGAGGCAGCCAAGGACATGGCACAAGGCCTGAAGGAACCAGCGCGGGAGGCCATGGAAAACGTCAAGGTGACCGCCGCCGACGCCGCCCAGCACGTCAAGGAGGAAAGCCAGGCCGCGGCCGCCGATGTGAAAGACAGGGCAGCCGACGCCAAGGACCGCGTCCAGAACACCTGACCGGCAACGCCAGGCGGCAAAGAGACAGGCCGGCTCCGCCCACCAGCGGGCTGGCCTGTCCGTTGTCACCCCTTATCGAGAGGACATACCATGGCCACTCACGACCACCCCCGGACGAGTACAGCCAAGGCGGGCAGTGCCCCGGCACCGGACGATTCCCGGAAACCGGCCAGCCCACCGGACATGAGGAAGCCGTCCTGGAAGTACGCCGTCCAGAAGACCTTCAGGGAATTCAGCCAGGACCAGTGTCCTGACCTGGCGGCCGGCCTCACGTACTACGCCGTGCTCTCGCTTTTCCCGGCGCTCTTGGCCCTCGTCTCCCTCCTGGGCATCTTCGGGGATGCACGAAAAACGACAGCTGCCCTCCTGGAAATCGGGCAGCGCATTGCTCCGGGATCGACCGTGGACACCGTCCGCGGTCCGATCGAGGAGCTTGCCGGGTCACCCGCAGCTGGTTTTGCCCTGGTCATTGGACTGGTCACCGCACTCTGGTCCGCCTCCGGCTATGTCGGGGCGTTCGGCCGTGCCATGAACCGCGTCTATGAAGTGGACGAGGGCCGCCCCATCGTGAAGCTGCGCGGGACCATGCTTGCCGTCACCCTGCTCGCGATAGTTATCGTGGCCCTCCTGTCCGGGATGCTGGTACTCAGCGGTCCGATAGCGGAGGCCGTGGGCGGTGCAATCGGGCTCAGCGGAGCTTTCCTTGCGGCATGGAATATCGCCAAGTGGCCCGTGATCGTTGCGCTGGTCATCGTCATCATCGCTGTTCTCTACTACGCCACCCCGAACGTAAAGCAGCCGAGGTTCCGGTGGATGAGCATGGGCTCGCTGATTGCGCTGGCCATCTTCCTCCTGGCCTCCCTCGGCTTCGCGTTCTACGTGGGCAGCTTCAACAATTACAACAAGACCTATGGCGCCCTGGGTGGCGTGATCGTCATGCTGCTCTGGCTCTGGATCATGAACATGTCGCTGCTGTTCGGTGCAGAATTCGACGCCGAGATGGAACGCGGACGCCAGCTTCAGGCCGGCATCGAGGCAGAGGAAACCCTCCAACTGCCGCCACGGGACACGAAAAGGAGTGAGAAGCTGCAAGAACAGCAAGCGGAGGACGTCCGGCGGGGACGGGAGCTGCGCGAACACTTCAACGGACGCCGGCGGGACTAGGCAGGGCCGCAAAGTTGGAGGAAAATCAGGAGAGAAGCAGGTTCTGTCAAGGTTTCCCGGGTCATCGGCGCCCCGGGTGTCAGGCGGGGTCGGCGGTGAGATGGCCTCTTCTGAGACCGAGGCCAGTCCCCCCAGTCGCCGTCGGCCCCCTCGATTCAAGCCGTTGCCACGCCTACGAATGACCGGCGCTTGAGAAGGACCGGCGCTTGAGAAGGACCGGCGGAATTCCGCGGGCCGTCCCTCAGCGGACCAGCGCCAGGGCGAACCCGTCCCACCCTTTGGACCCTACCGTCTGGATCACCGTGGCATCGAGCTGCGGGTGGTTCCCCAGGAGTTCCAGCGCGCCGATGATCCCCGGCGCGTTGACTTCGTCCATGGCAGGGTCCAGGACGGCACCCTCCCAGATGGCATTGTCCAGCACCACAGTAGTTCCCGGCCTGCCCAGGCGGACGGCCCAATCCAGGTAGTTGGTGTTGTTTTCCTTATCGGCGTCGATAAAAACAAAATCGAAGGGCGCCTGGCCCTCCTGCTGGAGGGCCGCCAACGAGTCCAGTGCCGCACCGAGGCGGATCTCCACCTTGTGCCCCAACCCGGCGGCGTCCACGTTGGCCCTCGCGACGTCCGCGTGCTTGGTGAGGTATTCGCACGTCACAAGCAGGCCGTCATCGGGAAGCCCCTCCGCCATCCAGATGGTGCTGAAGCCGGCCAGGGTTCCGATCTCCAGGACACGGCGGGCGCCGGACATCTGGACCAGGAGCTTCAGCAGCTTGCCGGCGTTGGGCGTCACCTCGATGGGCGGCATTCCGGCGTCGACGGCGGATTGCACCGCGCGCATCAGTGCTTCGTCAGGGTGCACTACGGTATCCGTGAGGAATTCTTCCACTGCCATCCATGTGGGCTGGGTCCTGTGCTCAAACATGGGCATAGTCTGGCATGCAGGATGGAGTGGGTCCAGGCATTCCCGTCGCCCTTGGGTTAGGCGGGGTTTCAGGAACCGCGCGCGATTGCCTGTTCCAAACGGTCCACTTTTGCGGTGAGCTCCCCGGTGTAGCCGGGGCGGATGTCAGCCTTGATGACCAGCGAGACGCGGCTCCCGAACTGGCCCACAGCTTCGGTGGCCCGCTTCACCACGTCGAAGACTTCATCCCAGTCGCCCTCGATGGTGGTGAACATCGAATCCGTCCGGTTGGGCAGCCCGGACTCCCTGACGATTTTCACAGCGGCGGCAACGGCGTCGTGCACTGACGCATCGGAGGGACCGGCACCACCGGTGGGCGTGCCGGACGGGGCGACGGAAAATGCGAGCAACATAGGGCCAGTCTGCCACGGCAGGGGGACGGCACAGAAGCCGTTGCCGGCCGCCTGCACGTCACATAACCGCCTACCCTCCAGTAACGGTGATCGCCCCGGGCCGCGTTGCTAACCTGATCGCATGAACCTCGCAGTCGCCCGTAAACCGCTCCGTGCAGATGCTGCACGGAATGTCGACAAGATCATCACTGCGGCCCGTGAATGTTTCCGCGACTCCGGCCCTGACGTGCCGCTGCAGACCATTGCGGCCGCTGCGGGCGTGGGTCCTGCCACCCTGTTCCGGAACTTCGCCGACAAAGAGGAGCTGGTCCTGGCCGCCCTCAACCGGCAGCTTCGGCTTACCGTTGATCCCGTCATCGACGACGCTCTTGCGGACATCGACGCTGCCGCTGGCCTGCTGCGGGTCATCGAAGCGATCATGGCGGCTGCAAGCGACAACGCCAACCTCCTCGGGGCGGTTGCGGGGCGCCGCGAGCTGCTCACCGGCATTACCGGCTCGCTGATCGACTCGATCGGCATCCTGCTGGGCCGCGGCCAAGGGCAGGGAACCTTGCGCGATGACATCTCCATGACAGACATGTTCCGGCTGCTGGCCATGCTCATCGGCGTCGTCGACACCATGGAGCCAGGGTCGGACGCCTGGCGCCGGCCCGTGGCACTTATCGAGGACGCCATCCGCACAGAACGGCCGCGCAGGCCCCTGCCAGCTCATGTTCCGTTGCCGCCGGCCCAGATCCAGGACTCCAGATTCAGCTAGCTCCTGCGTGCAACTCCTGCGTGCATAGAACGGCCAAAAAGCCCATTGTGGGCCTCCCTGCGTTGGGAATACACTCAGTTAGGGTTACGCAGCCAGCCTGGAATTTCCAAGATGGAGCGACCCATGAAACACGCCCTGCGTTACCAGCTCACCCAGGTCACGTCGCGATGAAGAGTTCACAGCTCTCCCGACTCATCAGCGATCCCCGCGGACCTGAAGAAGTTCTCCCCAGTCTCCCGCCGGATGAGCTCGCCAATCTCTTGGATGCCCTCTACCAGAACCTCGACACCCCTGCGCCGGAATTCGGCGCCCAGGTCTGGTACGAGCTGGCCGTCGAGGAAAGCGCCCGCCGGAGTGTTTCGTCCGAGGGCAGCGAGCATGTCGTAGCCTAGCCCCCGGCACAGCCCCGCAGCTCCGCTCTGTCGGTTTCAGCTTGCAGGGTTGGCTTCAGTTCTGCGTTGGTTTCAGCTATCAGGATCAGGATCAGGTTCGTGAGGCTGGGCGTGCTCCTTGGCTTCCGCCAGGTGTTGCTGCAGCTTCTCTTCGGCGTCCCGACGGCGCCGCGCGGTGTCACGGAGTTCCCGTGTGGCTTGGGATCCGCCCGGATCCACATATGCCAGCCGCGGCTTAGCGGGGGCATCGGATGCGGGAGTGCGGTTCCCGGCCTCGTATCCGTGTCCTTCTGTGTCAGCGTCCCGCTCTGGATATTCATTCATCGCGATTCCTCCTTTCGGCCGCAAAAGCGGCCTCACTGTCCAGTGGACCACAGATCGGTGGAGGAGGAGGTTATTCGTTACGCGTTGACTCCCGGCCGCGTATTTCGTCCCGGACGGCGCCGTAAAGGGCAGCCGTGTGGGGGCCCTGGCCAATATCCATAGCGTGCAGGAGGCGCTCTGCGAGGAAATCCAGGTCAGCCTCGGGAACGTCGGCCAGCGACCGAAACCGGGTGAAGAAGCGCTTCACCGGCAGCCCGGCACGACGCCTGGCAGACGCAAGGCGGCGGACCATCCGGGATCTCTCACCGGCTGCGTGCAGTTGATTTTCCATGTCACCGCTCATTACTGACGTTCCATGGCCAACTGCATGGCCAGGTTCATAGTACAGCGGATGTGACCCCGGCCACCAGAGAAATCAGCTCCACCCCATCAGTCGCAGCAAAGCTGCCGTAGCGGCACCTGCTATCACAACCAGCAGGAAGGGTGCCCGGAAAGCCAGGGCGACCGCCGCAGCCCCAAGTGCGCCCAGGCGTGCGTCTGCTGCCAGGGACTGGCCGGACGCTACCGTGTTTACGATGGTCAGCGACGCCAGCAGGCCGATCGTGATGGTACCGGCTACCCGGGAAATCCGCGGATCCTTCAGGACTCTGGCCGGCACAAAATAGCCCACGACTTTCCATCCATAGGCAAGGCCACAGGCCAGCAGCAGCCAGATCCAGATATTCATGCTCCCCCCTGCCGCGAGGTGCTGTGATGCTGTTCGGCATAGGGATCAACGTCGGGCTCGAGCCCTTCGTCGCTGCGCCCGTGGCTGAACCAGCCGATCAGTGCGGCCACCACGGCGGCGATCAGGATGGGCACGCCTGCCGGAACCAGGGGGACGGCGAGCACCGTGGCGACGGCACACACCACCGCGATGGCCACCGGCTCGCGGCCCTTGAGCCTCGGCCACAGGAGGGCCAGGAAGGCGGCGACCGCGGCGCCGTCCAGCCCCCACTGTTTCGGATCCCCGAGCCCGCTTCCGGCTAAAGCACCCACCGCGGTGAAGAGATTCCATAGGACATAGATGCCAATACCCGCTGTCCAGAAACCGCGCTGCTGCTCAGCAGGATCAGTCTGTCCGGAGCTCGTGGCCGTTGATTCGTCGATGGTGAGCTGGGCGGCCACGTATCTGCGCCAACCGGTCGGGCGGAGGAGTGCGTTCAGTTGCATCCCGTAAATGCCGTTGCGCATACCCAGCAGTGTGGCTGCACTCATGGCTGCGATGCCGGAGCCGCCGCCGGCAACAACTCCGATGAACGCGAATTGCGAGCCGCCGCTGAACAGAAGCAGGCTCAGCGCCATCGTCTGCCAGAAGCTGAGGCCCGACGTGACGGACAGGGCACCGAAAGAAACCCCGTAAAGACCTGTTGCGATGCTGATGGAGAGGCCAACCCTGACGGCCGGCGATGCCAGGAGCTTCATGGGTCCACTCAATCACAGCGGCGCGCCTGCGGTTAACACGCGCCCACAGTTAAGCAGCAGCCGATGGAGAATCGCCTAGTCAGGCAACAGGACCCGGATTCCGGCTGGCTGGAGCTGCGCAAGGACCTTGGCCGGAGTGTTCGTGGTGATCTCGTGGATGCCCAGGCCCTGGCACAGTGCCACGTCCCGTTCGGAGTCCACTGTCCACACCCTGAAGCGGCGTCCGCTTTCCAGCCATCGCTGCACAGTACGGGCGTGTTCCCGCACGTACCGGATACCGGGTCCTGCCAGCCCCACCTCGCAGTCATCAATGATCCGTTCGCCTTCCAGCTGCGCAGCCTTCATCACATTGGCTACGGCGACCCCGGTCAGCGGCCCCAGGGCCAGCTCCTCCCGGATCTCGTCAACGTCGATGTCGTCCACCAGTTGGCAGACGAACTCAGCCGGGACCGTCTGGAGCAGGTGCCTGACGGAATCCGGGCTGAAGCTCATGAAGGTCACTGCTATGTTGTCCAGCGTGGAGGTGCCGGCATCCCAGCCCTCGGCGCGGAGCACATCCAGCACCCGGTCCTCAAGCTTGAGCTGGTAGGGGCTGGGATGCTTTAGTTCGATCGCCAGCCGGACGTCCCGTCCGGCATCGCGTAGAACGTCCAGAATATCCGGAAGCGTCAGGAACTGTTCGGACCGGGCACCGTATTTCTCCGGGATCCGGACCCCTTTCCAGGACGAAAAATCGAGCAGCCGCAGTTCCGCCAGGGTGCAGTCGGCTACGGGTCCTGTGCCGTCGGAGGTGCGGTCCAGGTTGGCGTCGTGGAGCAGCACCACGTGCTGGTCCCGGGTCACGTGGACATCGCATTCCACCCCATCAGCACCATCGGCAAGTGCCTGCAGATAGGCGGCACGGGTGTGTTCGGCGAACGCCGCGCTGGCGCCCCTGTGGGCAAACACCAAGGGCCTGTTCGGCAGAGACTCGTCGATTGTCATGAGGACACGCTAGTCGGCCGCGCCAAGCTGCTCGGGACTAGGCTGGGCACATGCAGGTGAATTCTGAGCCAACAACCAGGGGTGCTCCGGACGGGCCCGCCAGCCTTGCGGTGCTGCCGCGCACGTCGGGGAGTGCCGCCGTCGTGCATCAGCTCAGTGCAGGGGACGCCGAAAAGGCGGCAGCGCTGCGCAAGATGAAGCTCGTGGCGCTTGGTCTGCTCATTGCCATGGGTGTCGTTTTTGTGTTCGCTTTTGCGCTGCAGAGGGATTATCCATGGCTGCAGTATGTCCGGGCGGGGGCGGAGGGCGGCATGGTGGGAGCGCTGGCCGACTGGTTCGCCGTCACCGCCCTGTTCAAATACCCCATGGGAATTAAGATTCCCCACACAGCAATTATCCCTCGCCGCAAGGACCAAATCGGGGCGTCGCTGGGTGAGTTCGTGGAAACCAATTTCCTGTCCGAGCAGGTGGTCCAGGACAAGCTGGCCACCGTGAACATCGCACGGAAAGCCGGCGAATGGCTGGCCGGGCCGGGCGGCGCCGAACGCGTGGCCAAGGACGGTGCGGCCATCATCCGGGGCGCGTTCAAAGTCCTGAACGACGACGACGTCCAGGCAGTGATCGAGGGCATGGTCCGCAAGCATCTGCTGGCTCCGCCGTGGGGACCTCCGGTGGGCAGGATGGCGGAGCGGATTTTCGCGGACGGGCACCACCACCAGTTGGTTGACCTTCTGGTGGAACGGGCCGCGGACTGGGTTAACGACAACCATGAGACCATCAGCCGGCTGGTTTCGGACCGCTCCCCCACCTGGGTACCGCAGTTCGTGGACGGGCTGGTGGGCGACAAAGTCTATGTGGAGATCCTCAAGTTCACGCGTGCCGTCCAGTCCGATCCCAACCACCAGGTGCGGCTGTCGATCGACAAGTACCTCAACGACCTCGCCCAGGACCTCCAGTACGATCCGGCGATGATTGCCCGCGCCGAGGACATCAAGGCGCAGGTCCTCGGCGATCCGGAGGTCCGTGAACTCGCCTCCCGCACGTGGGGGACGGTAAAGCATGCCCTGCTCAGTGCCGTGGACGATCCGGACAGCGAACTGACGGTGAAGTTCAAGGCGGCGGTACGTGACTTCGGCTCACGCCTGGTCAATGATGCGGAACTGGCCGGAAAGGTCAATGCCTGGATCGGTGACGCTGCCGGATATCTGGTGCGGACCTACCGCTCGGACATCGCCGGCGTGATCACGGAAACCGTGTCGCGCTGGGATGCCGGTGAGACCTCGCGGAAGATCGAACTCCAAGTCGGCAAGGACCTTCAGTTCATCCGGATCAACGGCACTGTGGTGGGCTCACTCGCCGGGCTTGCCATCTTTACCGTGGCGCACCTGATCTTCGGCTGACACGTCCACGAGCTAACGCCAACGGGCATGTGAGGACAACGGGCATGTGAGGACGCCCGCCGGCTCCGTCCTGGCGTAAGCGGGCACCGTAGGCGTCGCGTTAGGGCGCCCGTGATGGGGAGGGATTCAGACGGCCGGAGACCGGGCGGCATTAAATGTCAGACCCCCGCTGGATGATTTGAGTATGGAAAGCAGAGCCGGGGTGGACGGGTTGGGTGCGTTGGAGGCCTTTGAGGCTTCTGTTGCTGCGTTGGTTTCCCATGTGCGCCGCGGGAGAGTCGGTTCCGTCTTTGTGGGTTCTGATCCTCTTCGGGAGCAGGCGGAGGCGTGCCTGGAGGGGCTGGCCGAATCGGCCCGGGTCGAAGCCATGCTGGCCGCCGTGAGGGTGCAACTCAGCCACGGATACGCGGATAAGGCCGCGGCCCTGGCTTCCCCGGCCGTGACGCCGCAGGAGCACACCGCGCAGGAGATGGCCGTGGTTGCGGAGGTCGCGTGTGTCCTGACCGTCAGTGAACGGGCGGCCGGTGCCCTACTGGCGGAGTCCCGGGAGCTCAGCACGGCCTTGCCTTTGACGCTGGCCGCGTTGGGAGCCGGGAGCATTTCGTGGCAGCACGCCCGGGTCATGGTCGATGAAACCGCCAACCTTGGCCCTGCGGGTGCGGCGGCGTTGGAGGCGCACTTCCTGGACCCTGACGCACCAAATC
>DATCNU010000007.1:0-50308 GCA_036565085.1 Arthrobacter sp. | reverse complement strand
CCCCAAGACCATGCGCCAATGGCTCCGGCTCAGAGACGGAAAATGCCCGTTCCCCGGCTGCACCAACCACTCCCTGGACAACGACGCAGACCACCTCCTGCCCTGGGCGGATGGCGGCACCACCGGCATCAGCAACCTCGCCCAACCCTGCCCCAAACACCATCGCCTCAAACACAACACCGCCTGGCAACCCACCCAAGCCACCCAAAACAAACCACCCGGCTGGACAGCGCCCTCAGGCCGCCACTACCCCAGCGAACAACCAGACCACGAACCACCCCACTGGCCCGACCAGATCCTGCGGGACCATAAGCCGGACAACCTCCCGCCCGACACCTACGATCCGGACGCAGAGCTACCCCAAGACCCGTTCCCCGACTGGGCGGAGTTCCTATCCGGGTAGGCAAGCCGCGCCGCTGCTGTCGCGGTGAGCGCAGACGAGGACGCACCGGAGCACTGTGCCGTCGAATGCGGGAATGCGGCACCGCTGGAGCGCCAGAAGGGGCCCCACTTCTTTGCTTGCCAGGTCGGAGCTTTGCCCGCCGGCCGAGGCAGACTAGATTCATAAGCAAGATGACGAATTCCGGCAAGGCAGCGCAGCAGGCAACCGCATATTGGACCACGGGTCCCGACCACGGTGAGCTCAGATCCGAGGAACTGCACGCCCCAGGACCCGACGAGGCACTGATCCGCACGCTGTACTCGGGCATTAGCAAGGGCACGGAGATCGTAGTCCATCGTTGTTCCGTCCCGCCGCGGGTCGCCACGGCAATGCGCGCGCCGCACCAGGAAGGCTCCTTCCCCTCACCGGTGAAGTTCGGCTACCTGTCTGTGGGCGTGGTGGAGCTGGGGCCGGAAGACTGGGTGGGCCAGAAGGTCTTCTGCCTCAACCCGCACCAGGACCGCTACGTCGTCGCCACAGATGCGCTGACCAGGATCCCCGACGGCGTTCCGGCCCGCCGCGCCGTGCTCACCGGCACGGTGGAAACCGCTGTCAACGCCCTCTGGGAGGCCGGCCCGCGGCTAGGGGACCGGATCGCCGTCGTGGGTGCCGGCCTCGTAGGAGGCATGGTGGCGGCCCTCCTCCGCACGTTCCCGCTGGACCGTCTGCAATTGGTGGACCTGGACCCGGAACGCAAGCACCTTGCGCAGCAAATTGGTGTGGAGTTCGCCCTCCCTGATGATGCCCTCGCGGACTGCGACATCGTATTTCATTGCTCCGCCTCCCAAGAGGGCCTGGCCCGGAGCTTGCAGCTTGCCGGGGACGAAGGGGACGTCATCGAGATGTCCTGGTATGCCAACCACAATGTCACGCTGCCCCTGGGTGAGGACTTCCACGCCCGGCGGCTCTCCATCCGTGCCAGTCAGGTGGGCGTCGTGTCCAGGGCCCGGCGGCACCGGCGGACCAACGCGGACCGTCTGGACCTGGCTGTCTCACTGCTCCAGGATCCCGTATTCGACGCATTCCTCACCGGAGCTTCGCCCTTCGCGGACCTGCCGGAAGTGGTCCAGCGACTCGCCGACGGCAAGCTCGAAGCCCTGTGCCACGTCATCGAATACCCGGAAAACAAACCCGAAGACACCAACACCAACCCCGAAGATAACAACCCTAACGACACCGATCCCGAAGACCAGGGGTAGCCCATGTTCAGCCTGACCGTCCGCCGCCATTTCATGATTGCCCACAGTCTGCCCCGGGAGGCCTTCGGCCCGGCCCAGGCCCTGCACGGCGCCACGTTCGTGGCAGAGGTGACTTTCCGGCGTCGTGCGCTGAACCAGGATGCCATCGTGCTGGACATCGGCGCGGCCGGGACCATCATCGAGGACGTTCTGGCGCGGCTCAACTACCGCAACCTCGACGACCACCCGGATTTTGACGGCAAACTGACCACCACGGAGGCGCTCGCCGAATACATCGCCCAGTCCGTCGCCGCCGAGCTCAAGGATAGCGACGACGGCCGGGAACTCGCAGGGATTGACGTCACCCTGCGGGAGAATCCGGACGCCTGGGCAACGTTCACGCTCGACCTCGCAGGCTGACACCTGTGGGCCGCCTCCGCCTCCTGGTTCCCGCCAACATCCGCCACAATTCCGGCGGCAACGTCTACAACGCCCGGCTTGTCCAGGGGCTGCGGGCACTGGGCGTCGAGGTTGACGTGCAGCCGGTGGACGGAGCCTGGCCGGAGCCGACTTCGAAAGAACGACGGCGGCTGGGCACCCTCCTGGGGGCATGGGAACCTCGGGCGGAAATAGCCCAGGCGGGGATCACCATTGTGGACGGGCTGATCGCCTGCAGCGCCCCGGACGAACTCGAGTGTGCTGCGGCTGCGGGCCAGCAGGCCTGGGTGCTGCTGCACATGCCGTCCGCCACCCAGCCGGAGCGGGAGGCCAGGGCGCTGCGCGCGGCAGCCGGAGTGATTTGCACCAGTACTTCGGTTGCGGCGGCGGTCAGAGCCCGCCATGGACTGGCTTCCGGCCACATCGCCCTGCCTGGCACCGATCCCGCACCGGTGGCCAGAGGCTCGGACCCCCCGCACATCGTTACTGTGGCGGCGTTGCTGCCCAACAAGAACCAGTTGCTGACAGTGGAAGCGCTGGCCCGGCTGCAGGACCTGGACTGGACGGCCTCTCTCGTCGGATCAGGCGACGCCGACCCGGAATACGCCGGACAGGTTCGCGCCGCGATCACCGCCCACGGGCTGGAAGGCCGGGTGCGGCTGACCGGCGAGCTAAGAGGGGAGGAGCTGGACGACGAATGGGACCGCGCCGACCTGAGCCTGCTGGTATCCCATGCAGAGGCCTTCGGGCTTGTGGTCACGGAATCGCTTGCCCGCGGCGTTCCGGTCATCGTGCGGAAAGGGACGGGAGCTGTGGAGGCACTGACTATCGCCAACCGTCCGGCGGGGGAGACGGAAGTCCTGGACGCCACGCTGCCGGGCGCCGTCGTCGGCCTGTCCGACAACCCGGAACCGCTGGCTGTGGCAATCGGGCGGTGGCTGGCGGAACCGCAGCTGAGGGACGCCTGGCGCGGGGCGGCCCGTGCAGCACGTGGACGGCTTCCCCGCTGGGACGTCACAGCGCGCACGGTGCTGAGTATCGTGCAAAGTTCCGAAACGCGGAGCCCCGCCCCGGGAGCGGCTACCGCCGCCGGTGCCCCTGATGGACAATGAGGCCATGACTACGCCAGCGACGTCAGCCGTCAGCCTCGACCTTCCTGCGCCGGAGCTGCTGACCCCCGACCTGATGCGGGCGTGGGCCTGGCACAGGCAGGGACTGGACGGCAGCCTCCAAGGCGCGGAATCCGCGGAAGTCTTCACCAAGGCTGGCTGGGCCCGCTCGGTGGGCGGTGCCAACCCCTACCTCACCCTCTTTGCCCGCGCCGGGATCAGCCGCGCGCAGGCCGACGCCGATGTCCTTTCCCTCAAGATCCACGAACTTCCCGCCGCCCGCGGGTGCACCTACGTCCTGGGACACAACGACTTTGCCTGGGCCCTGCAGATCGGCCGGGATGCCGCGGTAGCACCCTTCCGCGTGCTGGCCAGAATGGGTGTGGAACGGGGCGAAATAACGCTGCTGGAGGAGCAGATCCTGCACGCGCTGGCCGAAGCGGCCGGTCCGCTTGACCCGAAGCAGCTCAAGGACGAGCTGGGCGATTCGGTCCGGAACCTTGGCGAGGAAGGGAGGAAGAAAGGCGCCGCCACCACGTTGCCCACCGCCCTTGGCCTCCTTCAGGCGGACGGCAGGATCCGGCGCGTGCCGGTGAACGGCCGGCTGGACCAGCAGCGCTACGCCTACACCCTGTGGGGGCTGCCGCCTGCCGACATGGATGATGCCTCCGCCCGCAGCCTCCTCCTGGAGCGCTACCTCGGCTGGACTGGCGGCGCCACCATCAAGCAGTCCCAATGGTTCACCGGCTTCACCGTGGCGGAGAGCAAGGCGGCGTTCGCCGCCGTCGGGGCCATGGAAGTGCCCACCGCACGGGGCGAGGTGCTGTGGATGCTGCCCGACGACGTCGGACGGCTGGCTGCTTTTGAGGAACCCGCCGGGGAACAGATCCAATTGCTGGCAGGCACCGATTCGTTGGTTCTGCTCCGCCGGAACTCCGGGGACATGTTCGCCGAGCAGGACAGGGACAAGAAGGTGCTGGATTCCACACTGGCGCTCCAGGCCGACCTCCCCGACCACCCCATCGTGGATCGAGGCCGGATCATCGGGCTCTGGCAATATGATCCCGTAAAGGAGCGCATCGCCTACTGGCTCTTTGATGGTCCAACGCCCGCAGCGCTCCAGCGGATCTCTGATGTGGAGGCCTGGATCCGCGCCGAACTGGGTGATTTCCGCTCCTTCAGCCTGGACTCGCCGGCATCGCGGAAGGACCGGATCGAGGCGCTCGACGCCGCCCGTTAGGAACTGGTCCGGCCTGGGAACAGCTACGATTGGCCGCGGTGTCCGGCGAAGAATTCCCGCAGCAACGCCCCGCATTCCGCTTCGCGGACACCGGCGTAAACCTCCACCCAGTGGTTGAGGCGGCGCTCGCGGAGGATGTCAAAGACTGAACCGGCGGCCCCGGCCTTCTCATCCCAGGCGCCGAAGACCACCCGCGGGATACGTGCCAGTACCACAGCTCCTGCACACATGGCGCAGGGCTCCAGCGTGACCACCAGCGTGCAGTCCGCCAGCCGCCAGCCGTCCATGCTGCGGCCGTCCCGAACCGACAACTCCTGCAAGCGGTCCGCCGCCTGGCGGATAGCCACTATCTCGGCGTGGGCCGTGGGGTCTCCCAGGGCCTCCCGCTGGTTGCGCCCGGAACCCAGCACGGCGCCGTCAGGCCCGATCACCACGGCGCCGATGGGCACATCATCTGTGGCAAGGGCACGTCGGGCCTCGTCCAGCGCAAGGCCCATCCACTCGCCGTGTTTCTTTTCTGCCGGGACCATGGCTCAATGATAGTTTCGATGGATATTCAGCCCGCACAGCACTGACGCCGGGAGGCAGCCGTGGACACCCTTTCAGAGCGGTTGAGAAAGTGGTTCAAGCCGTACGCTGCGCTGACCATCACGATCCTTGTCGGCGGCGTGATCATTGTGGTGCTGGCGCTCCTCGGCGCCGAAGTGTATGACAACGTGGTGGACAATGCCGGCCTGGCCAACCTGGACAAACCGGCGCTCAGGTTTTCCGAAGGGCTGCGGAGTCCGGAGCTGGATGCCGCGGTGACCGGATTCACTAACATCGGCGGCGGCATTGGCATGCCCATTCTGGCCAGCATCCTCAGCGCCTGGCTGACCTTCCTGGGAAGGACATGGCGGCCGGTCATCCTGGTGGGCGGTGCCGCCGCCTTCTCCATTTCGGCAACCACTTTCGGCAAGAAGCTCGTGGGCCGCACCAGGCCGGACCACGCGGACGCGGTTCCGCCGTTTGAGTCATCGCCGTCCTTTCCCAGCGGCCACACGCTGAACACCACGGTGGTCATCGGGGTGGTGATCTACCTCGCCTGCCTGCAGGTCCGTCGCACCATCGCCAGGGTCGCCGTGATCACTGCGGGAACGCTCTTTATCCTCGCCATGGGACTCAGCCGGGTCTTCCTGGGACACCATTGGCTCACGGACGTCATCGCCGGCTGGCTGCTGGGTCTGGCCTGGGTATGCATCGTCATCCTGGCCCACCGGCTCTTCCACTTCTTCAGGCGGCGCGAACACCGCGGGCCCGCGCCGACCTTCGACCGGCCGGTGGTGCGTGATGTGGTGCATGACGACGCTGTTACGGGACCGGAGCAGGGCAACGCCGGGTGATAGTTTTGACCCCATGCGCACTCTCGTCGTCGACCACCCCCTGGTTGCCCATAAGCTCACCGTTCTCAGGGACAAAAATACCCCGTCCCCGGTCTTCCGGCAGCTGACCGAAGAGCTTGTAACGCTCCTGGCCTATGAAGCCACCCGGGAAGTCCGCACTGAACCCGTAACCATTCAGACACCGGTCAGCACTACTGTGGGCACCGCGTTCACCAAACCCACGCCCCTGGTGGTCCCCATCCTGCGCGCAGGCCTGGGCATGCTGGAGGGGATGACAAAGCTGGTTCCCACCGCGGAGGTCGGCTTCCTGGGCATGGCCCGGGACGAGGAAACCCTGGACATCATCACCTACGCTGAACGCCTCCCCGAGGACCTCACGGACCGGCAGATCTTTGTGCTGGATCCCATGCTTGCCACCGGCGGCACCCTGCGCGAGGCCATCAAGTTCCTCTTCAGGCGGGGCGCCTCGGACGTGACCTGCATCTGCCTTCTGGCCGCGCCCGAAGGCCTCGCCAAGTTGGAAGAGGAACTGGCCGGTGCCAATGTCACCATCGTGCTGGCTTCCATTGACGAGAAACTCAATGACAAGTCCTATATCGTGCCCGGGCTGGGCGACGCAGGAGACCGCCTGTACGGTATAGCAGGCTGATTGCGGGGTTCCCGATCCGCCACCCCGCCGATACCCTGTGGGGATGGACTGGAAACTTGAACTTGTCTTTGTCCCGGTGTCCGATGTGGACCGCGCCAAGGACTTCTATGTCAACAAGGTGGGGTTCAACGCGGACTTTGATGAGAGACCGAATGACTCCATCCGCTTTGTGCAGCTCACTCCGCCAGGATCAGCATGCTCCATCTGCATCGGGGAAGGCCTGAACGACGCGCCTCCCGGGACCGCGCCAAGCCTGCAGATGGTGGTCAGCGATATCCAGGCGGCGCACGATCAGCTCAAAGCCAATGGCGTGGATGTGAGCGACATTGACGTGCAGGAGTGGGGGCACTTCGTGTACTTCGCAGATCCGGACGGTAACAAGTGGGCCGTGCAGTACATCCCGTGGCGCAACGCCACAGCGCAAGCCGCCGTGCAGGATTAAAGCCATGCGCAACCCTGCCTCGGCCGCCACCCGGACCCTGACCTGCCGCGCTGTCCTCTTTGATATGGACGGTACGCTCGTCAATTCCACGGCGGTGGTGGAACAGGTGTGGGGCGAATTCGCTGAGCGCTATGGCCTGGACATCGCCGAAATCCTTCGCACCTCCCACGGGGTCCAGGCCGGTGACACGGTGCGCCGGTTTGCTCCCGCAGGCTCTGATGTCGTAGCCCTCACCGCCGAGCTTGGCGCCATGGAAAGGGTCCGGACGCACGGCATCATCGCATTGCCCGGTGCCGGGCAACTGCTGCGCAGCCTGCCGTTGGATGCCGTTGCCCTGGTGACCTCAGCCGACCGTATCCTCGCCGACATCCGCATGCAGGCAGCTGGACTGGCCATGCCGGCCGTCTCCGTAACGGCGGACGTCATCACCCGGGGCAAGCCCCATCCGGAAGGCTACCTCCGGGCCGCCGAACTCCTGGGCGTCGAGCCGGCAGAGGCAGTGGTGTTCGAGGACGCACCGGCCGGTATCGCGGCCGGCCTTGCAGCCGGCATACGCACAGTGGCGGTGGGTCCCAACACAGGCCCTCTCCCGGCCTGCGTGCTGCACATTCCCGATTACAGCTCCGTCTCAGCCGTTGTGGACGCGGACGCTTCGGGCCGAAGGGTTATTTCTTTCCTGCTTTGAGGTCAGCAACGACCTTGGCTATCCGGCGGGCCCTGGTTTCGTCTGACCTGGCATCAGCCAGGGGCTCGACATACCGGCGCTGGGTGCTGTAGTTCAGGGTGGCGAAAAACGCCTGGGCGTCCGGTTCCGTAGCCAAGGCAGCGGCAAGATCGTCAGGAACTTCAACGATTCGGGGCTGGGTGTCCAGCTCCACCTCGACCTCAACAGTGTCTCCGGCGGACACCCCGGTGAATTCCCGGTTGGCGGTGCTGACCCCGATGAGGTTCTGCCCGCCCATGACGGCAATGCTGCTCCGGTAGCTCTTGCCGTTGATGGTCACCACCACCGGCGGCCGCCTGCCTGCGCCCAGCGCGGATACGATTTCTTCCGGAACCTCGATGCCAGCTTTGTTGCCGCTGCCCAGGATGGTGGTGGTGAATTTCATTGTCCCAGTATGCCGTTCCGGCGTGATCGTCAACAGGTGCACCTCTGCGGCGCGATCCGGCCGCTGAATCTCACCGGCTTTCGTCACGGGCTGGGCCGTTTCGACGGCGGTTTGCCCGGGACGCGCCGTCGGCCGCCTCTATAGGTGGGGAGATTCAGCGGGCCGGTTGGCAGGGGAGTCTGCCGGTCTCGCCCGGCTCAGTACCAGTTGTGCGACAGGTGGAAGCTGAGTGCACCGCACGGTGACTGGTAGCTCTGCTTGATGTAGTCCAGGCCCCAGTTGATCTGGGTGCGGTAGTTGGTGAGGTAGTCAGCCCCGGCGCTCGCCATCTTTTCCGCCGGCAGGGACTGGACGATGCCGTAGGCGCCGCTGCTCGCATTGGTGGCTGTGGTGGTCCAGTCCGACTCCTTGGTCCACAGGGTCGTCAGGCACTGCATCTGGTCAGGAGCCCAGCCGAAGGACGCCAGCTGGCTCGCGGCGTAGGCCTGGGCGCCTGCCGGATCGTTGACGGCAACAGCCGGTGCCGGGGCGGCCGCTGGAGCAGGCGCAGGAGCCGGCGCCGGTGCAGCTGCCGGTTCCGCGGCGGGCGCGGGTGCAGGCTCGGCCGCCTGGGGTGCAACGCTGAGCTCGGCCGCTGCAGGAGACGGCGTGGCCGGCGCCTGGATCTCGGTCTTCCCGAGGCTCAGGTTTGACTCGTCGGCGGCCCTCGCGTTCACTGCCGCCACCCGCGTGATGGATTCGGACGCCTGGCCCGCGGCAGCCACGCCCACCAGCAACGCACCAGCGGTGGCCAGTACCGCGACGCGCTGGCCCAAGGCGGGAAACCCGGCGAATCTGGTCAGGCGCGGTGCGGGTGTGGCAGTTTCGGACACTGCAGTTTCGGACTCTGCAGTTTCGGACACTGCAGGCCTGGACAGTACAGTGGTGGGTGTTGGAGTTTTGGATTCTGCCGACGTCGATGCAACTGCCTCTGAAGGGGACAGCTTGCGGCGGCCGTGGGACTTTGGCCCGCCCTGCGGGCGTGGTTCTACCGGGAATTCAGACATGATGGATCGCCTCTCACACCTGCGGAGTTAGCTGTCGGGTTCGGATGAGGGCATCCGGCCGCACGGATAATCACGTGCTGGCTTAACCCCAAGGGCACTTAAAGCCCGGGACGGTGGGTCCCCCGCCTCTGCCTGGTCAAGAAGAATCCGGGAAGCGGCAGAGCTTGGCGTCCTCCGGATATGCGGCCCCAACGGGAACCGCACCCAAACGACGGTACAGGAGTCCGCCGCTTAAGTCACATTTTGGTAACAGAGATCACGACGCCGGTGTGTTGCCTTGCGGCGTCGGCGGTTTGATCGGCAGCCGCAGAGTGAACTCGGTTCGGCCCGGCTTCGACCTTACCTCCACGGTGCCGCCGTGGGCCTCCACGATGGACTGGACGATTGACAGGCCCAGGCCGCTGGTACCCTCCGAGGCGGCAGCACCGGACGCCGGTGCCCTGCCTGCCCGGGATGCGTCTGCGCGGGCAAACCGCGAGAAAACATGGTCCACGAACTCCGCGGGGATGCCGCCGCCGTCGTCGGTTACCGACACCGCCGCAGCGCCGTCAGCGGACCTGGCCACGCCGGTGACCACGGTGGTCCCCGGGGCCGTGTGCTTGCGTGCGTTGGAGAGCAGGTTGACCATCACCTGGCGCAGCTGCGAGGCATCCCCGTTGACCACCAGCGGTTCGTCGGGAAGTTCAAGATGCCAGTGGTGGTCCGGGGCGATGACCTTCTCATCGCTGACCGTCTCGATCACCAGCTGGGTGAGGTCCACTTCGGTGAGTTTCAGCGGCTGGCCCTCGTCAAGCCTGGCGAGCAGGAGGAGGTCCTCCACCAGCGTGGTCATGCGCTCGGACTGGCTCTGGACCCTGGCCAGCGACTTCCGGCCATCCGGCGTGAAATTCTCGGTCATCCTCATCAGCTCGGTGTAGCCGCGGATGGCTGTCAGCGGGGTGCGGAGTTCGTGCGACGCGTCGGCCACAAACTGGCGGACCTTGGTCTCGCTCTTTTGCCGGGCCTGCAGGGCGCTGGCCACGTTGTCCAGCATGAGATTGAGTGCGTACCCCACGCTGCCCACTTCAGTTCCGGGATTGGAGTTCGACGGCGGGACACGCACCGCGAGTGCCACCTCGCCGGCATCCAACGGCAGCTGGGAGACGCGGGTGGCCACCTCGGAAAGCTGTTCCAGCGGCTTCATGGTCCGCCGGATCAGCACTGTCCCCGCCAGGCCGATCAGAACCAGGCCACCGAGCGAAACAAACACGAAGGTCCACACGAGGGACGTCAGGGTGCTTTCCTTGGCGGCAAGGGGAAGTCCGGTGACCAGGATATCGCCAAAATTGGTGGTCACGGCCACCAGCCTGTAGTTCCCGTTGGACAGGTTGCGGTCCACCGGGTTGCCGTTGGGTGCCAGTGCCAGCAGGACCTCTTTGTCGCCGTTGGAGAGCGGGGAGCGGGTGGTGTCCGACGCCAGGAAGCCTGCACTGCTGACCTGCCCGTTCAGGATCCGGGCATTGAGCGTGCCCACACTCTGTCCCCGGGCGTCGAGCGGGTCCCTGCCGTTGAAGCCGCCACCCAGGGGAGCCCTGCCGGGATCATCCGAGCGTTTTGCGGCCTGGCTTAACTGGTCATCAAGCTGGCGGGTGAGGAACGAATCCATCGAGGCAAAGCTGAAAAGCCCCACCGCACCGCAAATGGCAACCAGCAGGGCCATGGCCACGAGGACCAGTCTGGTGCGCAGATGCCAGGTGGCCGGCTTCAACCAGCTGCGGCCAGCATTGCGGGCAGCCCCTGAGCGTGAAGGCACAGCTACTCCGCCGGCTTGATGACGTACCCGGCGCCCCGCACGGTGTGGATCATGGGAGGGTGCACGGCGTCCACCTTCTTGCGCAGGTAGGAGATGTAGAGCTCCACGATGTTGGCCTGCCCGCCGAAGTCGTAGTCCCAGACGCGGTCCAGGATCTGGGCCTTGCTGATGACGCGCTTGGGGTTCTCCATGAGGTACCGGAGGAGTTCGAACTGGGTGGCCGTGAGCTGGAGTTCTTCCCCGGCCCGGGTCACCTCGCGGGTGTCGACGTTCAGGACAAGGTCGCCCACCACCAGCTCGGAGGTGTCCATTGCGGCCACGCCCGACCGCTGCACCAGGCGGTGCAGCCGGAGCAGGACCTCTTCCATGCTGAAAGGTTTGGTCACGTAATCGTCCCCGCCGGCCGCCAGGCCAATGATCCGGTCGTGGACGGCATCCTTGGCTGTCAGGAAGAGTGCGGGGACCTCCGGCGCAAAGGCGCGGATCCTGCTGAGCAGCTCAACGCCGTCGAACCCTGGCAGCATCACGTCCAGCACCAGGACGTCCGGACGGAATTCCTTGGCGAGTTTCACCGCCTCGGGGCCGTCCGCAGCCACCGCCACCGACCAGCCGGCCATTCGAAGGCCCATGCTCATGAGCTCTGACAGGCTGGGCTCGTCATCGACCACCAGGGCGCGGATGGGAGAGCCGTCCGGATGGGTGAGGTGGGGGAGGTTGTTTGTCATGGAGTGCGAAGTGGCCATGGGACAACTCTCCAATCTGCGGGTTGGCCCGCGCTTTGCAGTTCCTGTGCGCAGGCTGTGAATCCCAGCCTAGCGAGCTGGATGGGGCGGTGCAGGTTTCGGCCTGTGCGGTCTTCTGGAATAGCATTCCCGGCTTCCCGCAAGGCAACCCGCCCGGGGGATCGAACATGCCGGAGCCGTGCATCGTGACCGTTCGGCCTCCCGTGTGTCGTCCGGGCACGAGGTTGGTTTTCTGTTCAGTTTCTCTGTCCAGATCCCGGCATGGCTGGACAAGACGGAAAAACATTTAGCGAATTCCAGCATGTCCATGTGTGATGAATCGAAAGTGGCTTCAGTGGATATTTGTCGAAGATAATTCGCCAAACCCGCGTTCCCGACCGCCTGTTCAGGATAAAATCTGTCATTTTGTCGGCCCGATAGAATGGTGATCTAAAACACATTCGCGGATTCTGTCTCAGGATGCGGACCAATGAGTCCATTGTTACTTGCAAGTTCGCATTGTTACGTTGCACACTTCTAACTGTGAACAAGTACTCAACAGCACCTGCAGCCGCAGAATATTGGCCCAGCACACCCGCTGCTGCCGACGTGCGCTGTTGTCGAATGCACGCCTGACCTTCATACCCCAGGAAGTTCTTAGGCATTCGCCCCCAGCCCAGCGTCGGGCGCCCTCCCCAGGTCTCATTGCGGGGTCCCAGCATTCGAGCCGCGATGACGGCCATTCACATTGAGGTAAGCATTCATGTCAGTTGCATCCGGATACGTCCACATCTCTGTCCGTAACGCCAACAAGACCGGCCAGCCCGCGGGTCTCCGCCAAGGCTTCGGCGCCCGCCCGGCTTTCGCCCCGGCAGCCCCCGGCACCGGCTTCCCGGCGCCCGGCTACGCCCCGCAGGGCTACAACCCGAACTCATACGGCCAACTCCGTGCCGTCCAGCCCGCGGAGGCCGCGCCCATGACCGCTCCTACCCCGGTGGTATCCGGTCCCAACACCGTTCGTCCGGTGGCCAACGACAACGTCGCCAGGGGTTTTGTCCTGTACATGGGCATCGACGAGGAAACGGCGGCGGCAGCCGGAACCTCCATCGCCAAGCTCGCCCAGGAGATCCGCGCCTACGCCCAGTCCCTGGTCTCGGGTGCCGAGAGCTACGCCGCTGTTGCCGTGGCGCCCGCCGGCACCCCCGGTTCCGCGCTCGACGTCGTCCGTTCCACCTTCGGTGACCCCACTGTGAATGCGCGGCAGCGCACCGAAAATGCCCGGCTGCAGCAGGCACAGGACCCCCGTCCGTCCGGCGTCCTGATCGATCTCGCCCGCCGCGAAGTGCACCTTGACGGCGAGTCCCTGAACCTGACGTTCAAGGAGTTCGAGCTCCTGAACTACCTGGTGGAGAACGGCACCCGCACCGTCGGCCGTGACGAACTGCTCGAAGGTCTGTGGCGCAATGCCGAAGAGGTCCCCAATGAGCGCACCATCGACGTCCACATCCGGCGCCTCCGCTCCAAACTGGGCCGCCTTGCCAACACCGTGCGCACCGTCCGCGGCCAGGGTTACCGTTTCTACGAGCACCCCGAAGTTGTCGTCTGGGCCGCTCCGGAATACTCGATCTAGTTCAACTCAGCGGCGTGCCTTGGCGAGCCGGCACTAGGCTTGGGGCATGAGCGACCACCACATCAAGCGCCTGGTGATCATGCGGCATGCCAAGGCGGACTGGCCCGGCGGTGTGGCGGATCATGAGCGGCCGCTGGAAGAGCGCGGCCACCGCGAAGCGCCCCTGGCCGGGAAATGGCTGGTCAAGCACGCCATCGTCCCCGACTTCATCCTGTGTTCGAGTGCCCTGCGGACCCGTCAGACGTGTACCTGGGTCTGCTTCGAACTCGGGGATCAAGCCCCGACGCCGAAACTTGAGGACGGACTCTACGCCGCCTCAGCGCTGCGCATGCTGAAGGTGGTCAACCAGGTGCCGGACACGGTCACCACCCTGATGCTCATCTCGCACATGCCCGGAGTGCAGGACCTCGCCATGCACCTGGCCTCGCGGGACTCCAACCATGACGCCTACATGGACGCCGCCACCAGGTATCCCACGAGTGCGCTCACCGTCCTGGAAACGGAAAAATCCTGGGCCGAGCTGGATGGGCAGGATGCCCGGCTCACCAGGTTCAAGGTTCCGCGCGCGCACTAGTGCCGCGCCCCTTGCCTCGTTTCAGTTGGGTGAGGCAGCGACCTCACGCAGCAGCCCCGCGAGGTGCTGGATCCCGGGGCTCGCCGTCATGGTCCGGCGGTGCACAATCCCCACATGGCGGACTTGTACGGGATTATCGATGGGTACGGAAACCACGTCTGCCGGAAGGCCCGGCCTGCCGAGGCGCGGGACCAGTGCCACGACGGCCGCCTGGTCCACCAGTGCAATATGGGTGGCGAAGTCCGGATCGTAGACCCTGATGTCCGGCACCCGGCCCAGATCGGCGAAGATCCGCAGCAGCGCCTCGTTGCAGATGGCTCCGTGCGGCGTGCTGATCCAGCGCTCGTCGACCAGGTCGGCCGGTTCCACCGCGTCCCGCCCAGCCAGCGGGTGGCTCCGATGCACCAAGAGGTCCGCGATGTCCTCGCACAGCCATTCCAGGCTCATGTGCTCAGGGATCACCAGCGGAACAGAGTTCCAGTTGTGCACCACTCCCAGGTCCGCCTCGCCGTTGGCAACCCGCGCCACGGCTTCGCGAGGGTCCTCGGCCAGCACGCTGACCTCCAGGTCGGTGCTGGAAGTGGCCAGCCTTCCCAGCATTGGTCCCACCAATCCGCGGCAGGCAGTGGAGAAGGCCACCACCTTCAGGTGGCCACTCGGCCTGGCGGGATCCGCAAGCAGCGTCGACTGCAGTTCCTCAAGCTCGGCAAGGATCCGCCGGCCGTAGGCAGCCAGGGCGAGCCCGCGCTCGGTCAGCAGCACTCCGCGGCCGCGCCGCTCCAGGACAGCATAGCCAGTCTGCTTCTCCAGCTTCTTCACCTGCTGGGACACGGCGGAGGGGCTGAAACCCATGACGTCCGACGCCGCAATGACGGAGCCATGCTGCTCAATCGCAGCAAGGGCGCGAAGAGAACCAATATCAATCATGAAGCAAACGTACATGATGAGTCGTTGAATTCCATGCTTGTCCTTCATCGGCTGCTCTGCGAAGGTGAGGAGCGTGAACCTACGTCATTCCTTCCTTGCTGCTCTGGTCGCCGTTCTCTGGGGCCTGAACTTCGTCGCCATCGACTTCGGGCTCCACGCCAACGGTCGCGACGTTCCACCCCTGCTGTTCGTTGCCATGCGCTTCGTGCTGGTGGTGTTTCCGTGGATCTTCTTCATCAGGAAGCCGGACGTGAGCTGGAAGGCGATCATCGGCGTCGGGCTTTTCATGAGCGCAGGCCAGTTCGGCCTGCTCTACCTGGCCATGGCATTCGGGATGCCGGCGGGCCTCGCCTCGCTGGTGCTGCAGGCCCAGGTGCTGTTGACCGTCCTGCTGGCCGCCGGTTTCCTCGGCGAGCGTCCAAGCGGCCGCCAGTTGGCCGGCGTCGTCCTTGGCGTGGCGGGACTGGCCGTGGTGGCTGTGGGCCGAACTGCCGTGGCGCCACTGCTTCCGCTGGTCATTGTGCTGGCCGCCGCGCTGTCCTGGGCAACAGGAAATATCATCGTCCGCAAAGCCAAGGCCGCGTCCGGGTTGGGTCTGGTGGTCTGGTCCGGTGCCGTGGTGCCGCTGCCACTTGCAGGGCTTTCGTTGGTTGTCGACGGCCCGGCCTCCGTCCTGGGAACGCTCGGGGACTTGCAGCCGGCCACGATCTTCAGTGCGCTGTATACGGCCGTCTTCGCGTCGCTTGTTGGGTACGGGATCTGGAACCGGCTGCTGGCCAGCTACCCGTCGTCGGCGGTGGTGCCCTTCACGCTGCTGGTGCCTGTGGTGGGGATGAGTGCCGCATGGCTGGCGCTGGGGGAGGTGCCGTCGCCTGCCGAGCTGGCCGGCGGAGGGCTCCTCCTTGGCGGTGTGGCGACGGCGGTCCTCACCGGAGCGGCCACGCGGAATCAGCGACGCGAAGCTGTGGTGGATCCCGGTTTGGAGGCTGGCTTGGGCTTGGGCTTGGACGCGGACGCTGGCGTCGGTTTTCGGACGGAAGACGCCGACGACGACGGACGCTTGGCTCCGGTGGCCGGCACCCGTGCAACAGGGGCGCGCGAGCCGGGCGCACGTTGAGCGGGCGTGCCCTGGCTGCGGGGGCCAGCCGCGAGACGTGTGGCAGAAGCAGCGGATGGCCGCCGCCGCGGGACCGGCTTCCTGGCGGCTGACCGCAGCCGCTTTCCGCCCGGCCAGGCGGCGCCCAGGAACAGAACCACCAGGGTGGACAACGCAGAAGCGGCCGTCAGATAGAAGTAGTTGTCCGGATCCCCGGTGGGAAGCGGCGTGCCAAAGTATGACGGCTGGCCAGTAAAGGCCAGTTCCCACGTGCTGACAAAGGCCAGGGAACACGCAATTGTCAGGCTTGTTCCAAGGCCGGCGGCCACGGCGACGGCGTAACGTCGCCGGGTGAATACCTCGAAAAGAGCGGCAACGTAGGCAAGGGCCACCAGTGCGAGGAAGGTGAACATTACCGGCTCTTCCAGCGTGAGCGCTGTCAGGACCAGCATGAGAACGGCCACCGCGGCCGCGATGATGGCGAGCTTTCCGCTGTTCCCCATATAGCGCATGTGGTTAATCATCCCCGAGGAGAAAGCTACTTCACGACGTAGCCGCGCATGATCGCCATGATTGCTGCAACGCTTTGGTTACGGGTCCGCTCTGGGTTGTAGGTCTGGCGGTCCAGTCCCACCACAAAGCAGGCCCCGAAAATGGCCGTCTCCAGGCTCCCGCGGGAGATGGACCCGTCCACGGGATAAACAGCGGCGACCCTCTCGATGGCGCCGCCGATGATCTCCAGCAGCTCGGCCCTGAGGACGGCAAACGTGTCCTGCCATTCACTGGGCGTCCGCCAGTTCTCACTCACCCACAGCCGCGCGAACGAAGGGTAGTCCGCCATGAAATCCATGGCCTGGCCGATCATCGCCTCCATCGCCAGCAGTGGATCCAGGCCCGGTCCGCCGCCGGGGGCCGTGGCCACACTGGTTCCGGCGCTCACCAGCCGGGCCTTGAGAATGTCCACCCCGTGGCGGAGCAGTTGGGCTATGAGGTCGGCCTTGCTGCCGAAGTTGTAGTAGACAGTGCCTTTGGACACGCCGGCTGCCGCCGCGATCTCGTCCACGGTTACGCTGGCGGCGCCCCGCTCGCCGATGAGCTCCATCGACGCCTCGAAGAGTTTTTGCCGCGTGGCCTTGGTCCGCCCCGGGCGCAGCTCCTTCCCGGCGGCCTCCTTCCCGGCGGGCGCCGACGGGCGGGTGCTCATACCGCGATCTCTGGCTTGAGCGTCTTCAATGTCCAGAACTTGTGTTTCCGTACCGCAAGGGTTGACATCGCTGCGCCGAGCAGCGTGTAGCCCAGCAGGCCCAGGACGGTGGGCAGAATCATGGACAGGTCGGCACCGTAGATGAGGTGCCGCATGCCTGTGACCACGTACCCCATGGGCAGGACATCGTGGACCACGTGCAGCGGCTGCGGTGTGGTCTGCCAGGGGAATGTACCCCCGGAAGACACCAGCTGCAGCACCAGGAGGATGAGCACGACGAGTTTGCCCGGGGACCCCAGCAGGGCAACGACGCCCTGGATGATGGCGCTGAACGCCATGGCCGCAGCGAGCAGGAAGAGCCACATCAGCACGGGATGGGCCGGGTTGAGCCCCAGCCCCAGGTCCACCACCAGCGTCAGCAGGGTGGCCTGCACCACTGAGACCGCAAGGAACGGAAGCCAGCCACCGACGGCGATTTTCCACGCCGGGGCGTTGGACGCCAGGGCCCGCTGGGTGATGGGTCGCATGGCCTGGATCAGCATGAAGATCCCGATCCACAGCGCGAGGGTCAGGAAGAACGGAGCCAGCCCCGCACCGTAGGAACCGGCCTTGGCCTGGGAGACATTGCTGACGGCCACGGGATCGGCTATCACCTGGGAGAGGCTGCTCTTCTGCGAGTCATCCGGGTTGGGGATCTGGCCTGCGCCCTTGGCAATTTCGTCGGCCAGGGTCCGAGAGCCGTCCGCGGCGGTTCGGGCACCGGCCTCGAGTTGCCCAGCCCCGGCGTCGAGCTTCTGCGCGCCCTCGGCGAGCCGGCCCGCGCCGTCCAGCGCGGCCTGTTGGCCCGTGGCCAGCGTTGCTGCACCGGTGTGGAGCTGGTCCGCGCCGCTGGATGCCTGGGTAATGGCATCCTTCAGCGAGGGGGTGGCGGCGGCCAGTTGGGCAGCACCCACACTCACTGCCTCGGAACCGTTGGCCAACTGCTGGACCTGCGTCGCATCGGTCTGGATTTTGGTCTTCGCAGCCGCCACCGGGCTGGAGGCGGCCACGGAGTCGAAGTCTGCCAGGATTTTGTCGGCCTGGTCCTGGGTGAGGACCCCCGAGGCGATCAGCCGAGTGTTTGACTCGATCACGCGGGTGCGGATTCCCTGGTCGGCGGCGTCCAGCTGGGCCACCACATCCTGGACCCTGGTGTTCAGTTGGGCGTTTCCTGTTGCAACCTGTGCCGCACCGTTGGCGAGTGTCCTGGTATCTGTGGGCAGGGTGGCAGTCTTGTCCTTCAGCGTGGACAGGCCGCTGCTCAACTGGCCCGCGCCGCCGGTGAGCTGGTTGGCGCCGTCGCGCAGTTTCAGCTGCCCGGCATACAGCCCGGCCGCGCCGCTGCTCAATTCCGTGGTGCCCGCATGCAGCGCAACCGTCCCGTCGCGAAGGGTGGCCACGCCGTCGGCCACTTGCCCGGCGCCGTCGGCGGCCTTGAGCATCTGGGGGTGGATGGTGCCGAAGCCGGTGAGCAGCTGGGTGGCTGTCTCTTCACCCACCTCCTTGGCCACGGTCGTATGCACGGCGGTGGTCAGCTTGTCCACGATGGTACTCAGGAGGTAGTTGTTGGCATCGTTGGTGGTGACGTTCAGCATTGCCTGGCTGGCCGAATCGAAGCTTCCGGGGGAGACGAGGTTGGTGGAAAAATCCTTGGGAATCTTCAGCGCAAAGGCGTACTTGCCGCTGCTGACGCCCTGGTCGGCTTCGTCCGCCGTGGCGACCGATTTCCAGTTGAAGACGTTGCCCTCGACAAGGCTGTCCGCCACCTTCGTGCCTGCCTGGAGCCTGGTGCCGTCGCTGGCAGTGGCGCCGGTATCCTCCACCACCAGAGCAGCATCGATCTGGTTCAGGTTGCCGTACGGATCCCAGTTGGCGTACAGGTAGACCGCGCCGTACAGCAGGGGAACCATGACCAGGGCCAGGATGGTCAGCCTGGGCAGCAGCCCGCCGGTCATGCGCTTGAGTTCGGAGCGGGCCAGCCGCAGTACAGTCACTTGGCATCCTCGGTTTCGAGCAGGAGTTCATGGTCTGGTGAAGGCGCCGGTGCGCCGCTGGGGTGGTGGACAGAGTTGCCAATGACCGCCGCTGGACCGGTCCACCCGTCGGGGAAGGCAGTGACGGTGGCGACGACGGCGAGTGGCTGGCCGCCGTCGTGCGCCAACCGCTTAAGCCTGGGTAGCCAGTCCGCAGAGTGGGCACTGTGCCGGTCCGGGGAGTCCAGCACCAGAAGGTCGGTATGCGGGTCAGCCAGCGCCAGGGCGGTGAGGAGTTCCATGCGCCGGTCCGGGGCAAGCTGCTCCGTCCAGAGATCAGCGATATCCTCGAAGCCGTTGACCTTGAGCCACGGCTTGCTGAGCAGGGCGCCCCGGTAGCGGCGGGGGATCAGTGCGAGGTCCTCGGTGACGAGGTCGCGCACGCTCAGGTGCTGCTCAGGCTCGTTGACGCCGGGGGAGTCGACAAGGGCGCTCGCCAGGCGCAGGGACCTTGTCCGCACGCTGCCGTCCCAGGCGATGCGGCCACCGGTGGGTTTCATGCGGCCACTGAGCGTTAGCGCCAGGGCTGTCCGCTGGTCCTGGCGGTCGGCTGCAACAAGGAGCAGCCCGCCTCTGTGGGCCTGCAGTGAGGTGGGCGGAAGGAGGTCGTCCCGCCGGCCTTTCACATGGAGCTGCTGTACGGAGAGCAAGGATGGCCTTTCGGAGGGGGTGTCTGCCCGCCAGTCTAACCGAACTGACCGGTCAGTTCAAATAAGACCTGCCCCGCGCGAGCTCAGAGGCCGTACTTCTCCAGGAGCCGCAGCCATACCTCACTCACCGTGGGATACGAGGGCACAGCATGCCACAGCCGGTCCAGGGGGATCTCGCCCACCACCGCAATGGTGGCTGCATGAAGCAGCTCGGCCACATCCGGCCCGGCAAAGGTGGCGCCCAGCACCACCTTGCGGTCCTCGTCGATCACGAGCTGCGCCCAGCCTTCGTAGTGTTCAGCATGGAGTGAGGAACCCGCCACCTGGATGGGCAGTTCAACGGAGGAAACGTTGTACCCGTCCTTTTCTGCCTGCTCCAGCGTGCGTCCGACGGCGGCGAGTTCCGGATCGGTAAACACAACACTGGGGACCGCGTGCTGGTTTGCCGTCTGCGCGTGGCGGCTCCAGGGAGCCGGCACGCCCCTGAGTTCTCCCTTGGCCCGTGCCGCAATGGCGTCACCGGTGGCCCTTGCCTCGTACTTGCCCTGGTGCGTGAAGAAATTCTTCCCGGCCGCGTCCCCGATGGCGTAGAGCCACGGTCCGTCCCCGGATACGCCCTCCACCAGGCCGGATGTGTCAGTTGTCAGTGTCAGGGGCTTGTTGTCAGGGGCATCAAACCCCACGCTTTCCAGGCCCAGCCCTTCGAGGGCCGGGTGCCTGCCGGTGGATACCAGGACCTTGTCTGCGATGACGGCCGAGCCATCGCCAAGGGCCAGCGTGAAGGTGCCGTCCCCGTTCTCGCGGATGCTTTCGGTGGCTGTGTCGAGATGGATCTCCACGCCGTCAGCGCGAAGCCCTGCCGTCACCAGCTTGGCGGCTTCTGCGGCAAAGTTGCGCAGCAGCCTGCTCCGGGCCACGAGCGTCACCTCCGAGCCGAGCCTGGCATACGCCTGGGCCAATTCCGTTCCGGCTACTCCGCCGCCCAGGACCACAAGCCGCCGCGGAACCTCCCGCGCAGACGTTGCTTCCCGGGTTCCCCAGACCTGGAGCTCCGCCAGCCCATCGATGGGCGGGATATTGGGCGTCGAGCCGGTGGCAAGGACGACGGCGTGGCGTGCCCTGAGCTGATGCGAGTTGCCGTCCAGGCCTGCCACTTCCACGGTGCGGGGAGCAGTGAGCCAGCCGTGGCCCCTTACCAGCTCGATGCCGGTGTCCTCAACCCACTTCACTTGGCTGTCATCCTGCCAGTTGGAGGTGAAGTAGTCACGGCGCCTGAGCACGGCCGCGGCATCCAGGGTCCGGGTGACCGCTTCCTCCGCACCGGGGACTGTCTGCGCGCCGTGGAGGGCGGTGCCCGGCCGGAGCAGGGCTTTTGAGGGCATGCATG
Organism: Arthrobacter sp.; assembly: GCA_036565085.1. Lineage (GTDB taxonomy): Bacteria > Actinomycetota > Actinomycetes > Actinomycetales > Micrococcaceae > Arthrobacter. The sequence continues at coordinate 29,219 of DATCNU010000007.1, read as the reverse complement.
CCCAATAGGAGCATTCGCCGCCCACCAGTTCGGCCTCCACAAGGACCGCAGTCAGCCCACCCTGGACCACGCGGTCCGCCACGTTTTCCCCCGCTGCTCCGGCGCCGAGCACAATGACATCAAATTCGCGTTCGAGGACCGCAGGCATCATGGGAACAGCCTACGCCGGGTGCCCTTGGAGCGAAGCCCTGTCCCCAACAGGGGCCGGAACAGGGGCATGGCCGGGGTTAAAGCAAAAGGTCCGCACCGGCGAACCGTTGCGGACCTTTCTCTGTGCGCCCAGAGGGATTCGAACCCCCGGCCTTCTGTTCCGTAGACAGACGCTCTATCCAGCTGAGCTATGGGCGCATCTTGCGTTTCGCGGACTATCGCTGTCCCCGAACCTCGAATTACTTTACGCGAGGGGTGCCCGCAGTGCCAAATCGAAATACGTGTAATCTTCCCGACTAGACCGGTCTAGGTGACCTTCGTCACTTAATTCCCGCAATTTCGCCGCGTGTTTGTTGAATTTACGCGGATTCCCGCTGAAAAGCCCGTCATCATGCAGCCTGGGCCTCAAAACCCGGGCCCTCCCGGCCCATAGCATTTAGCTCACACCGATGAACCCGAGGAAGGGAACCGCAATGGGCGATCTGGCGCAGAAACCGCTGCTTGAGAAAGCACCCACCACACATGCTGCTCTGCTGGCATGGGTCGAAGAGGTTGCTGAACTCACGCAGCCGAACCGAATCCACTGGGTTGACGGATCCGAAGAGGAATACACACGCCTCACTACCGAGCTCGTCGAAGCGGGAACGCTGACTCGGCTGAACCAGGAGCTCTTCCCCAACTCCTTCGCCGCGTTCTCCGACCCCGCTGACGTGGCCCGCGTTGAAGAACAGACCTTCATTTGCTCCGAGAAGGAGCGCGACGCCGGCTTCACCAACAACTGGATGGCCCCGGCGGAAATGAAGGAGAAGCTGCGCGGACTGTTCGCAGGCTCCATGCGCGGCCGCACCATGTACGTCATTCCATTCGTCATGGGACACCTTGACGCCGACGACCCCAAATTCGGCGTGGAGATCACTGACAGCGCCTACGTTGTTGCCTCCATGCGCATCATGGCCAACATCGGCACCGAAGTGCTGGATAAGATCACGGCGACCAACGCATTCTTCGTTCCCGCCCTGCACTCCCTGGGTGCTCCGCTGGAAGCCGGCCAGCCAGACGTTTCCTGGCCCTGCAACCCGGACAAATGGATTGTCCACTTCCCCGAAGAGCGCTCCATCTGGTCCTTTGGTTCCGGCTATGGCGGAAACGCCCTGCTGGGAAAGAAGTGCTACGCCCTGCGCATCGCCTCCGTCATGGCCCGGGATGAGGGCTGGCTCGCCGAGCACATGCTCATCCTCAAGCTGACGTCCCCGGAGCAGAAGAAGTACTACGTCTCTGCTGCCTTCCCCTCGGCCTGCGGCAAGACCAACCTTGCGCTCCTCGATCCCACCATCGAAGGCTGGAAAGTTGAAACCCTGGGTGACGACATCACCTGGATGCGGATCGGCAAGGAAGGCGAACTGCGGGCCACCAACCCCGAGGCCGGACTGTTCGGCGTTGCCCCCGGCACAGGCTGGGGCACCAACCCCAACGCCATGCGCGCCATCGCCAAGGGCCACAGCATCTTCACCAACGTTGCCCTGACCGACGACGGAGGTGTGTGGTGGGAGGGCATGACCGATGAGGTCCCCGCCCACCTCACCGACTGGCAGGGCAACTCCTGGACCCCGGACTCGGACAAGCCCGCAGCCCACCCCAACTCCCGCTTCTGCACGCCGATCTCCCAGATCGACATGCTCGCCGAGGAGTACAACAGCCCCGACGGCGTGGAGCTTTCGGCCATCCTCTTCGGCGGCCGCCGCAAGACCACAGTGCCCCTGGTGACCCAGGCCCGCGACTGGACCAACGGCATCTTCATGGGATCCACGCTCTCCTCCGAGACCACAGCCGCCGCTGCCGGCCAGGTGGGCGTGCTCCGCCGCGACCCGATGGCCATGCTGCCCTTCATTGGCTACGACGCCGGCGATTACCTGAAGCACTGGCTCAGCGTTTCGTCCAAGGCCAACCCGGCGCGCCTGCCCAAGATCTTCCTGGTCAACTGGTTCCGCCGCACCAAGGACGGCGGATTCGCTTGGCCGGGGTTCGGCGACAACGCCCGCGTCCTCAAGTGGGCCATCGAGCGCATCGAAGGCAAGGCGGCCGCCGTGGAGACCCCGATCGGCTTTGTTCCCACCGGCGATTCGCTTGACCTCACCGGCCTGGACCTGACCCACGCCCACGTGGAGGACGCCGTGCGCGTCGATCCGGAGGAGTGGGCTGCTGAACTGGCTTCCATCGAAGAGTGGTACGCCAAGTTCGGTGACTCGCTGCCCGACGCACTTCAGGCCGAGCTTGCCGGGCTGAAGTCCCGCCTGGGCTAGGCCCCCCAAGAAAGTACGACGGCGCCCCCGCACCTTTTGTAAAGGGTGCGGGGGCGCCGTCGTCCGTCCCCTAGGAGTTTTCGTCCAGATAACGCGACCGAAAGGCTGTCTAAACTGTCACATCTGGACGAAAACTCCTGGTGGTGGGGGCGGATGGTGGGGGTGGCGCCGGGCCTAGCTGGCGAGCCAGATGTCCGGGCCGAAGACCTCGTAGTGGATCCGGGTGGCCGGGATGCCGGCGTTGATGGCCTCGTTGCGGATGTTCTTCATGAAGGGCAGTGGCCCACACAGGTAAAGGGACGAGTTGGCTGGCAGGTCCACTTCCCGCAGGGACATGAATCCGGCGTTTGAGCCCTGCTGCGGTTCTTCCAGCCAGAGCTGAAGTTCGGCACCGTCCAGGCGCTCGACGTCGTCCATCATCTGGCTGCGCAGTGCCCAGTTGTCCAGCGTGCTCTCCGCGTGCAGGACCAGCACCTGGCGGTCTGAACCCGACCCGGCAAGTGACCGGAGGATGGAGGCAGTGGGTGTGCAGCCGATGCCGGCCGAGGCCAGCACCACAGGGCCGTCACCGTCCTTGAGGGTGATCTCGCCGTAGGGGTTGGAGATTTCCAGGACGTCGCCGACCTCCACGGTGTTGTGCAGGACGGGGGAGACCTCGCCGCCGTCGTCGAGCTTGGTGGTGAAGCTTCGGCTGGTGCCGGCATCACCGGAGAGCGAGTACTGGCGGACCTGGCGAAGACCGTCCGGCAGGACCACCTTGACGCTGACATACTGACCCGGGAGAGCGGCCGTGATGGGGGTGTCGTCCGCAGGTTCCAAGGTGAAGGTCATGGAGCCAGTCCCGGCGGGGGTCTTGGCTGCGACCTTCCATGGAGCCCACATCTTGCCGTTGGCCTGCGCGGCGTAGAGGCCCTTCTCGATCTTGATGAGGGCGTCGGCCATCAGCCAGTACACCTCGGTCCAGGCCTCGGCGATTTCCGGCGTGATTACCTCGGCGAGGTCCTCCGCGATGGCTGCGAACAGGTGCTCGTACACCACCTGGTACTGGGGCTCGGTGATGCCCAGCGAAGCATGGCGGTGGGCGATGCGGGAAAGCACGGTTTCCGGCAGCGTTCCCGGGTTGGCCACCAGGTGGGAGGCGAAGGCGGCGATGCTTCCGGCCAGCGCCTGCTGCTGGCTTCCGGAGCGCTGGTTGGAGCGGCTGAACAGGCCGTCAAGCAGTTCCGGGTGGGCGGCGAACAGCCGCGAATAGAACTTGGGAGTGATGGCGCCAATCCGCGAGCCGACCAGCGGCAGGGTGGCCTCAATGACAGGGCGGGATTTGTCCGAGAGCATGTGTACTCCTGAGGTAGGGGACCGGGGCCTTCGTCCGGCCGGGAAAATACTTATATTAGAAATACAAGTATTCGTACAGCTATTTCTACAGGTTGTAGAAAAAGGAATCAAATCGGGTGGGTCAAAGCCCGGGACTCAGTCCGATCATTTGGAATACAGGCGTCATCTGGCTGGAGTTGGGCAGGCTGGAGACCACCACGTCATCGAGTTCCCGGTAAAACGCCTCGCGGGCACGCCCCAGCGCAAGCCGAAGCCTGCATTCGTTGATCAGCGGGCAGTCTCCGTTGGGGGCCACGCAGTCGGCCGGATCGGCACGGGTATTCAGGAACCGCAGAACCTTGCCCACTGTCACCTGGCGTCCGGCAGGACTGAGCCGGGAGCCGCCATTCCGGCCGCGTTCCACATCGATCAGGCCCAGGCTGCGCAGTTTTGCCATTGCCTTGCTGACGTGGTTGTACGGCGTGCCTATTGCATTGGCAATGCTCTGGGTGGTGAGGAGGCTGCCATCCGGTGCGGCCGCCAGCACCATAAGGGCCCGGAGGCTCACATCTGCGAAGGCGTTGATTTTCATGGCTGCGTTAGACTGGCCGGGTTTCCGGTCTAGTCCACCCAGACGGACGGTTCGTTGGTATCTGCGGCAAGTTGGCCGAATTCCCATTCATGCGTTGCCACGTTGGCGGAGTAGGGGAGGACTGCGGCGAAAACCGATCCGTCGCGGTGTTCGGCGGCCACGTGGATGGCGTCCGACTCCTCCTCCACGAGGAGGATGTCGCAGACAATCGCAGTGGCTCGGAAGTCCGCGCGGTTCTGGCGGAGAGCGTCGGTGATGTCGCTGATCATGGTGTTGGCGTCGAAGTCGGCATCAGAACCTTCTTCGGGATCCGCCGGCGTGACTGCCACGAGCCGCACCTCGCCGTCGTTTTCCACCACCAGTGCGAACGGCAGGAACCCGCCGTCGCGCTGGAGCTGTTCCTGGGCCGCACCAACGCCGGTGCCCAGCAGGTTCTCCAGGTCCGCGGCCGTAGCCTCGGGGACGGAATCCCGCCAGGACGCTCCTGCAGGGACCCCTGCGGCGGCGTGATCAGTCACTGCCTAGCCCCGGACGAGCGACAGGACGCGGTCCCGGACCCGTTCCATCGTGGCCCGGTCCGTGGCCTCAGCGTTAAGGCGCAGGAAAGGCTCCGTATTGGATGGGCGCAGATTGAACCAGTAACTGCCGTCATTTGCCGTGAAGGTGCTGCCATCCATCACGTCGACGGTGACGTCCTCGGCTGCAAAGTCGGCACGGACACGCGCCACTGCGCCCGCCTTGTCCTCGATTTCCGAGTTGATTTCACCGGAGGATACATAGGGTTCGTACTCACGGCCGAGCTCGGAGAGCGGGCCGTCCTGTTCGCCAAGCGCCGCGAGCACGTGCATGGCTGCCAGCATCCCCGTGTCGGCGTTCCAGAAATCGCGGAAGTAGAAGTGTGCCGAGTGCTCGCCGCCGAACACGGCGCCTTCCTCGGCCATGACTGCCTTGATGAAAGAGTGGCCAACACGTGTACGGACCGCGCGTCCGCCGTCGTGCTCCACCAGTTCCGGCACCGCGCGGGAGGTGAGCAGGTTGTGGATGATGGTGGGGGTGGCCTCGCCCTGCGCCTGCGCGCGGGCGATCTCGCGGCGGGCGACCATGCCGGTAATGGCCGACGGCGACACCGGCTGGCCCTTTTCGTCAATGACAAAGCAGCGGTCAGCGTCGCCGTCGAACGCCAGGCCGATGTCGGCGCCGTGCTCGACGACGGCGGCCTGCAGGTCGCGGAGGTTCTCCGGTTCCAGCGGGTTGGCCGGGTGGTTGGGGAACGAGCCGTCCAACTCAAAGTACAGGGGGATGATCTCGAACGGCAGTTTGGGCAGCAGGGTATCGCCCAGGACAGCGGGAGTGGTGAGGCCGGCCATTCCGTTGCCGGCGTCCACCACAACCTTGAGCGGACGGGAGCCGGAGAGGTCCACCAGCTGACGGAGGTATATGGCGTAGTCCTTGAGGACGTCGTGGACGCCGATCAGCCCGCGGGTGGCAGCCGCCGGGATGGATCCGGCATTGAGGTATTGCTCGGCGAGCGCCTGGATCTCCTTGAGCCCGGATTCCGATGAGATGGGCTGAGCGCCGGCCTTGGCCATCTTGATGCCGTTGTATTCGGCAGGATTGTGGCTCGCGGTGAACGTAGCGCCGGCCGCGTTGAGGGAGCCGCAGGCGAAGTAGAGCTCATCGGTGGAGATCAGGTCAAGCAGCTGGACGTTGGCGCCGCGGGTGGCGGCACCGGAGGCGAAAGCCTTGCTGAACTCGGGGGACGACGGGCGCATGTCCCCGCCGACCAGGACGGTCTGGCCTTCGAGCCCCAGGACATCAACGAACGCGGCGCCGACCGCTTCGACGATTTCAGCCGTGATCGAATCACCGACAATCCCCCGGACGTCGTAGGCCTTGAAGGATGCCGAGAGATCGAATGTCTTTGTCTGTTCGCTAGTCACGCGTCTTATCTTACGTGGAAGCTCCCGGATGCCTGTTGAGGGAAAGTGGGCGCTGGGCGGGGAACCGCCGGGCACGGCATTCCGGCAGCGCCGGCGGAATAATCCACATAGGGGAGCTTTGGCTTCGGTGTGTCAGTGCCGGCTGGGATACTGAATCAATGGTCGATAACCAGAACGCCGCCGTCCTTTCCCCCGTAACGCCCGCACACGTTCCTGCCGCTTCCCCCACGCGCAGCCAGGCCCTTGAGGTTCTCCGTGAACTGGTGGGGCATCCGGCCGCGGAATTCCATGACGGCCAGTTTGAGGCGATTGAAGCCCTGGTCGACGGCGGCAGGCGGGCTCTGGTGGTCCAGCGCACCGGCTGGGGAAAATCGGCGGTCTACTTCGTGGCGTCGCTGCTCCTCAGGCGCAGGGGCGCAGGCCCCACGCTCATCGTCTCGCCACTGCTCGCCCTGATGCGGGACCAGGTGGCTGCTGCCGCCCGTGCCGGGGTGCGGGCGGTCGCCATTAACTCGGCCAACCAGTTGGAATGGGACGCCGTCCGTGAACAGCTCGCGGCCGATGAAGTTGATGTGCTGCTCGTATCGCCCGAGCGGCTCACCAACCCCTCCTTCAGGGAGAACCAGCTGCCTGAACTCATCCGGCGAACGGGTCTCCTGGTGATTGACGAGGCACACTGCATTTCCGATTGGGGCCACGATTTCCGGCCGGACTACCGCCGGATAGCGGACCTGATCACGCAGCTGCCGGAAACCGTCCCGGTCCTGGCCACCACGGCGACGGCGAATTCCCGCGTGGTCCATGACATTGAGGAACAGCTAGGTGCCGGAGTCCTGACCATCCGCGGTGCGCTGGGCCGTGACTCCCTGCGGCTTGGAGTCCTTGCACTGCCTGATTCCCGGGAACGGCTGGCATGGCTCCTGACCCATCTGGCCGATCTACCCGGTAGCGGCATCATCTACACGCTCACTGTTTCAGCTGCGGAGGACACTGCCCGTCTTCTCGCGGAGGCGCGGCACGAGGTCCTGGCCTACACCGGCCGGACCGATCCCGCGGACCGGGAACGGGCGGAGCAACTGCTCAAAGACAACCAGGTCAAGGCCCTCGTGGCCACTTCCGCACTGGGAATGGGCTTCGACAAGCCCGACCTCGGCTTCGTGGTCCACCTTGGAGCACCCTCCTCTCCTGTGGCGTACTACCAGCAGGTCGGCCGTGCAGGCCGCGGCGCGGCCAATGCCGATGTCCTGCTGCTGCCCGGATCGGAAGACCGGGACATCTGGCAGTACTTTGCCACGGCATCGATGCCGTCCGAGGAGAAGGCGACGGCGGTCCTGACGGCGCTCGCCGAGGCCGGAACAGCTGTCTCCACAGTCGCACTGGAGGCGCGCGTTGACCTCAGGCGCACTCCGCTGGAACTGCTCCTGAAGGTCCTCGCCGTGGACGGCGCCGTGGAACGGGTGGGTGGCGGCTGGCGTGCCACCGGCCAGCCCTGGTTCTACGATGCCGAACGCTACCGCCGGATCGCCGAGGCCCGCGTGGATGAGCAGGATTCCATGGTCATCTACCAGGACACGGCGGGTTGCCGGATGGAGTACATCACTTCGGTCCTGGATGACGAGACAGCACACGCCTGCGGCCGTTGTGACAACTGCACCGGCCGCTGGTTCCGTGACGACATAGCGGCGGATGCCACGGCCGCGGCTGGACAGACGCTTAGCCGTGCCGGCGGTGTTCTGGAGGCCCGCCTGCAGTGGCCAAGCGGCATGGACCGCCTTGGCGTCCCGGTCAAAGGCAAGATCAAGCCGGACGAAGGAATAGCGGACGGTCGGGTCCTGGCCCGGCTCACTGACCTCGGCTGGGGCGGGGCGCTGCGGGAACTGTTCGCTGCCGGGGCACCGGACCGGCCGGTTGATCCCGGGATGCTCCAGGCCTGCGTCCAGGTACTGCGGGAATGGGCAACCGGGGACGGACGCAATCCCGGGTGGAGCGGTGCGGGCAGGCCCGCCGCCATCGTCAGCATGCCATCACGGAGCAGGCCTGAACTCGTCCAGACCCTCGCGCAGGGAATTTCGGAGATCGGCAGGATGCCCTACCTCGGCCAGCTTCAGCTGGCCCACGGCGGACCCACGGGAGGCCGTGGCGGCAACAGCGCGTACCGGCTTGCAGGTGTCTGGGACCGGCTGGTGGCGGGCCCCGAGCTTGAGGCTGCCCTCGCACCCCTTCAAGGTCAAAGCGTGATGCTGATCGACGATCTCGTGGACAGCCGCTGGACGGTCACTGTTGCCGGACGCGCCCTTCGGCGGGGGGGAGCGGGCGCTGTCCTTCCCCTGGTCCTCGGCCAGGCCGGCTGACCGCTGCGCCGGCATGCCGGTGCAGCGTCAGGCTGTCTGCCGTACTGAACAGCATGAGAACGGCCATAGCCATCAAAGCCCCCCGGAACGGACCGGCGGGATCCTGGGGGAACGCGGCCAGGCCGTCGAAAACACGGATCAGCAGGGCAGCCACCGCGATCCCGGTACCCGTGGCGAGCTGGACCAATGTCGCAGAGAGCGCGTTGGCTGAGGTGAGCTGGGCCGGCACGATGTCCGCGTACTGCACCGAGGCATAGGACGAAAAGCCAATGGACCGGAATGCTCCGCTGCACACCAGCAGGGCAAAGATGACGGCCTGCGGGGTGTCGGCGGTCAGCAGCGCGCAGAGCCCGAACGTTGCTGCTGAGGCCAAGGAAGCGAAAACCAGCACGGCCTTGAACCCGAAGCGCCTGATGAGCGGTGTGGTTGCCGGCTTGATGCCGATATTGCCGACGAACACGGCAGCCACCATGATTCCTGCATGCAGGGGTGTCCAGCCGAAGCCTGCCTGGAACATCAGGGGCAGGAGGAAGGGCACAGAGCTGATGGTCAGGCGGTACACGAATCCGCCGGTGGCCATGGCCCGGAACGTCCTGGTCGCAAAGACAGTGAGATCGAACAGGGGATTCCCGGCGCGCCTCATCCACAGGGCCGCGGCGGAGAGGGCGGCCACACCTGCGGCGGCGGAAACTGCAGCCCACGGACTGTCGGGGTGGCCGGTGGCCAGCTCCAGGCCCACCACCAGGGCACCCACTCCCGCGGTGGTCAGGACCAGGCCCACCCAGTCCAGCCGGCGGCCGCGATCACCCGCGCCGGCGGGAACCAGCCGCAATGCCGCGATGAATGCGGCCGCACCCAGCGGAAGATTGATCAGGAAGATCCAGTGCCAGGACAGATAGGTTGTCAATGCCCCGCCCACCAGGGGAGCCAGCACCGGGGCAAGCAGGCCGGGCCAAACCAGGAACGCGGTGGCCCTCAACAGGTCGGATTTGGGTGTTCCGCGAAGCACCACCAGGGTTCCGACCGGTACCATCATCGCCCCGCCCGCGCCTTGCAGGATCCGGCTGAGTGTCAGCATGGTGAGGCCAGGGCTCAGGGCGCAGGCCAGCGAGGCGACCGTGAACAGGGCGATAGCCACGCAGAACACGCGCCGCGCGCCCAGCCGCTCCGCCAGCCAGCCACTGAGCGGGATGCCCATGGCCACGGTCATGAGGTAGGCGGTCATGGTGATATTGACGTCCGCGGCAGGGACACGGAAGTCTCCGGCAATGCTCGGAATGGCCGTGGTCAGGATGGTGCCGTCCAGGAACTCCATGAAGAAGGTGGCGGCGACCAGCAGCGCCAGACGGGGATTCCATGCCCGGGTGCCGGAGTCTGCGCCCATCGCCTTGCTTGCTGCCATTGACCTATCCTCCCACCGGGGCCGGCCGCAGTCGCGCGGTGTCCGCACGGCGGGCACCAGGGCGCCGCCGGCACGCAAAAGGCCCCGGTCCAGGACCGGGGCCAAACGCGGAGACGGGGGGATTTGAACCCCCGGTGGAGTTGTGCCCCACACTTCATTAGCAGTGAAGCCCATTCGGCCGCTCTGGCACGTCTCCAAATGCTATTCCTAGCCCACCAAGGATACGCAGAACGGGGCATGCAGCGCAAAACGGCTCGGAGCTGAAGGCTGCGCGCACATTAATGGAGTCTTCGAACTACCGGATCAGGGCCCTTGACGGCTGCCGTCCCCCTCCAAACCCGGCCAGCGCCAAACCCGGACAGCGCTAAGCAGCCCCGCCAGCCAGCGTCCTCCACAGGAAGTGCTGGCTGCGGGCCTGCAGCGCGGCTGCCTGCCGGTTGTCCGAGGCCCCCGCGTGGCCGCCCTCGAGCGCTTCGTGATACCAGACGTTCGGGATCCCCATGGCCTGCATCCGGGCCGCCATCTTGCGGGCCTGGACCGGGCCAACCCTGTCATCGGAGGTGGCCGTCCAGATGAATGTTTCCGGGTATTCCACCGCGTCCTTCAGCAGATGGTAGGGCGAGAAGGTCCTGATGTATTCCCAGTCCCGGGGTATGTCAGGGTCGCCGTATTCGGCAATCCAGGAATGCCCGGCCGAAAGCTTCGTATAGCGTCGCATGTCCAGCAGCGGGACACCGCACGAGACAGCACCGAACAAGTCCGGGTACTGGGTGAGCATATTGCCCACCAGCAGCCCGCCGTTGGACCCGCCCACACAGCCCAGCCGCTCACGCGACGTCACACCGCGCGAGATGAGGTCCCGGGCCACTGCGGCGAAATCCTCGTACGCCCGGTGCCGGTTCTCCTTCAGTGCGGCCCGGTGCCAGGTGGGCCCGTACTCGCCACCACCGCGGATGTTGGCCACCACGTAGACGCCCCCGCGGGAATACGGCCCCTCCCCATCGGTCCCGGCCGTTTCGGCTGTTCGCCGTTCCAGCCACGCCCTTCCCACCGTCCCGCTGTAGGCGGGGGTCCGGGAGACCTCGAAGCCGCCATAGCCGGAGAGCTGCGTCGGGTTCTGGCCGTCCAGGACCAACTCCCGGGAGGCCACCTGGAAGTATGGGACCCGGGTGCCGTCTGCGGAGACAGCGAAGTGCTGCTGCACCTCATACTTCCCGTCGTTAAAGAACGACGGCGACGCCTTGACTGCCGCGTGGCTGCTCACCACGCCTGCCGTCCCGGCTGCGCCCGGTACGGCTGCGCCCTCTTCGGTGCCGGCCCGCCTGAGCGTTCCCCGCATCAGTGTGCTGGGCGTGGTGAAGCCGGTGGCGACGAGCCAGAAATCGTCTCCCGCACCGCCGTCGGCCGGGCCTTCATCCTCGTCGTCCACCGCATAGGCGTTGACGTCGTGCAGGGGCGGACAGCCATCAAGGAGAGAGGAGGCACAGGGCTCCCCGCCAGCAGTGCGGCCGGCCTGCGAAGGGTCCAGGACCCTGAGCTCGGACGAGACATCGCGCAGCAGGTTGAGCATCAGGAAGTTCCGGGTCCAACTCCAGGACTGCAGTGAGGTGTGCGCGTCCGGGACGAACAGCACGGACATTTCCCGCGCGCCGGCCAGGTAGTCCTCGAATCCGGCCGCCAGGAGGGTACCGGCAGGGTAGGTGGTGCCCTCAAGCACCCAGTCGCGCTGCGGCCTGAACAGCAGCCACTCGCGGTGGGCGCTTAGGTTCACATCGGTCGGGGCGTCGATTTCGACCCAGGAGCCGTCCCGCTGCACGAAGGTGTTCCGGTTGAAGAAGTCGATGTAGTCAACGGCGAAGGTGCGCTCGAAGCCCGGGGTGGAGTCGTGCGCCACCACAGCCATCATGTGGTCCTCGGGCACCTCGAACAGCCGCGGGGCCTGGCCCAGGGATTCACCGCGCCGCAGGGTCACCGCCGTCCGCGCGTAGGACGACGCCGTCCGTGGCAGGTCCCCCGCGGTGGAAGCCACGAGCAGGGTGTCCGCGTCCAGCCACGAGACGTTGCCCTTCGCCGTCGGCAGGTCAAAGCCTCCGGCGGCGGGGTCAACGAAGGCGCGGGTCTCGACGTCGAACTCGCGGTAGCGGTTCGCGTCGCCCCCGTCGGGGGAGAGGGCCAGGAGCGCCAGCCGGTGTGGTTGGCCTGGGGCCGGGCGGAGGAAGGTGGCGCCATGGAACACCCACTCCTGTCCCTCGGCGGCGGCAAGCGCATCGACGTCCAGCAGGACATCCCATTCGGGGGTCTCCGTGCAGTAGCTGTCCCAGGTGGTGCGGCGCCACAGCCCCTTCGGGTTCTGCCGGTCCTTCCAGAAGTTGTAGTACCAGTCGCCGCGCTTGCCCACCATGGCAATCCGGTCCGTGGAGTCCAGCACCTCCAGGATGCTTCCCTCCAGGCCCGCGTAGTCGGCGTCCTCCAGGAGGTCCTCGGTGCGGGCGTTCTGCTCCCGGACCCAGGCCAGCTGCTGCTCACCGTAAATGTCCTCGAGCCAGACGTTCTCATCGGTGGGTTCGGGAGCCACCGAAGCCGGGGACGAAGCGGGTGACGAAGAGATGGCGGAGGGAGAACCGGGTGCGGATGCTGGATCAGCTGCAGTGGTGGTCATGCGCCCCATCCAAACAACATCTGAGCGCAGGTAGCAAGTCAAGCGTCCGCGCAATGCCGATACTCTGGATGCCGTGGGTAAATCGCAGAGCATCCGGACAGCCATCATCGGCGCCGGACCGCGGGGTACCAGTGTCCTGGAGCGCCTGATCGCCCACTCGGCCGCCAGTGCCGGATCCGCTTCCCTCCATATCGACATCATCGATCCGTTCACTGCCGGCCCGGGACACGTCTGGCAGCCCGGCCAGTCCCGGCTTTACCTCATGAACACCCAGTCCTTCTACCCCACGGTCATCCCTGAGGATCCCCGGCTCGCCCCGCCGGTGGCGGGCACCACGTTCGACCTGTGGCGGGCCCGGCAGCAGCGCAACCCGTTGCCGTCGCTCACGGCGGAGGAACGCTCCGAACTCGCCTGCTTGGGTTCCCGCGACTTTCCCAGCCGCGCCCTCTACGGCCGGTACCTCCGGTGCACGCTGGAGGAACTGATGGAACAACTGCCCGACGGCGTGAGCATCGGCTTCCACGAAACGTCCGCCCTCTCAGTTCGCCCGGCCGGCGGCGGAACGTTCATCGTCGGACTCGCCACCGGTGTCTCCCTTCCAGCCGATTCCGTGGTCCTGGCGCTCGGCCACCTTCCCGCCCGGCTCAACGCCGAACAACGCGCCCTGCAGTCATCGGCCGGGCAGCTGGGCCTGCACTACCAGCCGCCCGCAGTCCCGGCGGACGTGGACTGGTCCGGGATCCCGGCCCGCGAGCCCGTCCTGGTCCGTGGCATGGGGCTGAACTTCTTCGACGTCGTGGGCCAGCTCACCGAGGGGCGGGGCGGAAAGTTCATCGACGCTGGAAACCGGCTCGAGTATGAGCCGTCCGGTCAGGAACCGATCATCATCGCCGCCTCCCGGCGCGGCACCCCCTACCGCACCAAGGCTGCCCTGGACGGCTATTACCCGGCCTCCGTGAAGCTCCGCTACCTCACGGAGGCGGCCCTGGAGAGGTTTGCTGCCACCCGGATCCGCCCGGGCTTCGACCACGATCTCTGGCCGCTGCTGCACCGCGACATCCTCTGGGCCTACTATTCGACGCTGGTGCGCTCGCAGCCGGGAGCGGTTCCCGATCCGGCTGAATTCCTGGCCGCCCTTGAGGACGCGCTCCGGCCGCACGCCCACAGCGCGGCCAACTGGGAGTCAGCCGTGGACAGTGTCCTCGCCGTCCACGTTGGTCCGCGGCACAGGCTGGACCTGCTGGGCCTCGCCTCCCCCCTGGCGGGCCGGACTTTTGCCTCGCGCGCCGAACTGGACGCTGCCGTCGTGGATTACCTGACTGATGATGCCCGCCGTTCCGCCCTGGGGGAGCAGGACCCGGTGAAGATGGCCATCGGTGCGCTCCATCACGGGCGGGCAGTCCTCAAGACCGTAGTGGCCGACGGCGGCATCACCGATGAGTCATGGGTCGCCGGGCTTCGCGGCTGGTTTGAGTCCTTCGTGGAGGGGTTGGCCAGCGGGCCGCCCGCGCTGCGGGCCGAGCAGCTGGCAGCGCTCGCCCGCGCCGGGATGGTCAGCTTTGTGGGACCTGATCCGCGCTTCGGCATCGACCGCCGGACCGGAATGTTTACTGCAGCCTCGCCCTGGGTGAAGGGCGCGCCGGTGTCGGCGAAGACCATGGTGGAGGCGCTGGCCCCGGCCAACCGGGTATCCGCCAACGACTCCCCGCTCCTGGAGCAACTGCTGGCGGACGGGCTGGTCCGCGCCAGGCTCATGATGACGGCTGAAGGTGCACCCGTACAGGCCACCGGCCTTGACGTTCTCCCGCACCCCTATCGTCCGGTGGCTGCCAGCGGATCGGTAACGAGTGGACTCTACGTGCTGGGTCTGCAGCTGTCGGCCGTGCAATGGGGCACGGCCATCGCCGCTGAGGCAATCCAGCCCGGCCACCCAGCCTATCGAAGCGGCCAGCGCACCCTCCGCGACGCGGACGAAATCGCGCAGGCGATCCTGGGCGCGGGCCGGGGCTGACGCAGCCGGGGACTGGTTGCTGCCGGCGACAATCTTGAACACCGCCCCCGTGGGGTTGCCAGTTCGACGGAGCATCAGCGGGAAGGCGAGGAGATTAAACGAAGAACCCCGGTTTACCAGCCATGCTGGCGAACCGGGGCTCCTTTCGCGGAAGGTAAGAGATTCGAACTCTTGGTACGGGGTTACCGCACACTAGTTTTCAAGACTAGCTCCTTCGGCCGCTCGGACAACCTTCCCTAACGAGTAGTGTTTCATAGGCAGTTGGCTGCAACAAAACAGAGTCTGGCGCACGTCCGGTGCACACTGGTTCTGGGGCACGAATCAGCTAGAAACGGGAGTTCTCTTTGAAAGCCGTCTACATTTCAGAACCTGGCGGTCCGGAAGTGCTGGAGGTCCGCGAGGTGGACGCTCCGGTTCCCGGACCGGGCGAGGTGTTGATCGCCGTCGTGGCGGCAGGCCTGAACCGCGCAGACGTCCAGCAGCGGAAGGGTTTCTATCCGGCACCTCCAGGCGCTTCCGAGGTTCCGGGACTTGAAGTTTCGGGGCGGATCATTGGCTTCGGACCAGCCGTCAGCAAGCCGTTCTCGGTGGGCGACAAAGTGGTGGCGCTGCTCGCCGGCGGCGGTTATGCACAGCAGGTCGCCGTTCCGGCGGAGCAGGTCCTGAGGATTCCCGACGGCGTTGACGTGGTGACTGCCGCCTCCCTGCCTGAGGTCGCAGCCACGGTGTACTCCAACCTCATCATGACGGCGCAACTGCAGGAGGGTGAAACCGTACTGATCCACGGGGCCACCGGTGGCATCGGCACAATGGCCATCCAAATGGCCAAGGCTTTTGGAGCCACGGTGGCAACCACTGCAGGGACGGCTGAGAAGGTCGGCACAGCCAAGGCCTTCCTGGGGGCGGACATTGCCATCAACTACGCCGAGGAGGACTTTCCGGAAAGCCTGCGGAGGCAGAACGGGGGCAGGGGCGCAGACGTGATCCTGGACGTCGTGGGCGCCAAGTATCTGCGACAGAACGTTGATGCGCTGGCCGATTACGGGCGGCTGATGGTGATCGGACTGCAGGGCGGCACCAAGGGCGAACTGGACCTGGGCCAGTTGCTGAAGAAGCGGGCGGCGGTAGTGGCCACCGCACTGCGGCCCCGTCCCGTCTCGGAAAAGGGCGCCATCCTGGATGCAGTGCGGCAATCGGTGTGGCCCCTCATCACCAGCGGGCAGATCCGTCCGCTCGTGGCCAAGACTTTCCCGCTGGACCAGGTCCGGGCGGCGCATAAGTATTTCGACACCGGCGACCACGTGGGCAAGATCCTTTTGGTGATGTAACCGGCGGGATAGATACTCGGTATTGTCTCGGAGGGTTAAGCCCGCTAGTCTCGTTCCATACGCGGTATGCACGGGTCTTTGGGGTCCGTGGAAACCGACGCTGACGCCAAGCGAGGAGCCTTATGTCCGTCCGCCACAGCCTCCTCGCACTGCTGCAGGACCAGCCGCGATATGGCTACCAGCTCAGGGTCGAGTTCGAGAACCGCACCGGGGACACCTGGCCGCTGAACATCGGCCAGGTCTACACCACACTGGACCGGCTCGAACGGGACGGGCTGGTCAGCAACGAAGGCGGAGACGGCGAAGGCCATGTGATCTATAGCATTACGGCTGCGGGCACTGCGGAGGTCCGGGGCTGGTTCGCCGCCCCGGTGGAGCGAAGCAGCCCGCCGCGGAACGAGCTCGCCATTAAACTGGCGCTCGCCGTGACGTTGCCAGGAGTGGATGTGCAGGCCGTCATCCAGACCCAGCGTGTGGCCTCCATCCGTGCCCTGCAGGATTACACCAAGACCCGACGCGACACCGCAGCCAGCCAGCGTTCGGCGGACACGGCGTGGCTGCTGGTCCTGGACTCGCTGATCTTCCAGACGGAAGCAGAGGTCCGCTGGCTGGACCTCTGCGAGGCCCGGATGGTGCAGCAGGCACAGTCTGGTCCGGGAGCAGCACGGAAACTGTCCAACGGCATAGCTGCGGAAGAGGCCGCCCCGCCCAACGCGAATAACCGCCGGTGACCGTCCAAAGGGCCGCAGCCGGTCCCGGGACTGCGGGCTGACGCCGGCCGCCGCTCCAAGAGCGACGCATTTGTGTTGCCCCGACCAATCCGAATCCACGGCCACTCGCATTGGTAGGGTGCCTTTGGGCAGATCGCTGCAGCAGGAATCTCGAGGAGGAGATATGGCCGGAACGGCTGACGACATCGCAGGTGCAACACATAAGGGCGGTCCTTTGAGCGCGGATCAGGAACTTCCACCCGCCGCCATCAACGAGGCAGCCAGCGAGGCCGAAGAGCGGAATTGGACTCCCACCAAGATCGCCGTCTGGACGGCCATCGCGCTGCTGGGCGGCGTGGCCTGGTTCATGCTGGCCGTCGTCCGCGGCGAAACAGTCAACGCCATCTGGTTCGTTTTCGCCTCGGTCTGCACCTACCTCATCGGTTACCGGTTCTACTCCAAGGTCATCGAGAAGCTCATCCTCAGGCCCAACGACCGCCGCGCCACTCCTGCCGAGTACAAGGCTGACGGCAAGGACTACGTCCGCACAGACCGAAACGTCCTGTTCGGCCACCACTTTGCCGCCATTGCCGGCGCCGGCCCCCTTGTTGGGCCGGTGATTGCAGCGCAGATGGGGTACCTCCCGGGCACCATCTGGATCATCGTCGGCGTCGTGTTCGCCGGCGCCGTCCAGGATTACCTCGTACTGTTCTTCTCCATGCGCCGGGGCGGACGTTCCCTGGGCCAGATGGCCCAGGAGGAACTCGGCGTCGTCGGCGGCACGGCTGCCCTCCTGGCCACACTCCTGATCATGGTGATCATTGTCGCGATCCTGGCGCTCGTCGTCGTCAATGCCCTCGGTGAGAGCCCGTGGGGCGTGTTCTCCGTTGGCATGACCATCCCCATCGCGCTTTTCATGGGTGTCTACCTTCGCTACCTCCGCCCCGGAAAAATCATGGAAGTGTCACTCATCGGGTTTGCGCTGCTCATGGCGGCCATCATCGGCGGCGGTGCCGTGGCGGGCACGGAATGGGGTGCGGCGGTCTTCCACCTGGACAAGGTCACCATCGCCTGGGGCCTCATCATCTACGGCTTCATCGCGGCCATCCTTCCAGTCTGGCTGCTGCTGGCACCCCGGGACTACCTCTCCACCTTCATGAAGGTCGGCGTGATCGTCATGCTGGCGCTGGCCATCGTGGTGGTCCGTCCGGAGATCACAGTCCCCGCCTTCAGCGAATTTGCCGGCAGGGACAACGGACCGGTGTTCTCCGGCGCCCTCTTCCCGTTCCTTTTCGTCACGATCGCCTGTGGCGCCCTGTCCGGTTTCCACGCCCTGATTTCCTCCGGGACCACGCCCAAACTCATTGAGAAGGAACGCCAGACGCGCTTCATCGGTTACGGCGGCATGCTGATGGAGTCGTTCGTGGCCATCATGGCCCTGGTAGCAGCCATCTCGATCGACCGGGGCATCTACTTTGCCATGAATGCGCCGCTCGCCCTCACCGGAGGCACCGTGGAATCCGCCGCCACGTGGGTCAACAGCCTTGGCCTGGCCGGGGTGAACATTACCCCTGACGTCCTCGCGCAGACGGCCAGGGATGTGGGTGAGCAGAGCATCATCTCCCGCTCCGGCGGCGCACCCACCCTGGCCGTCGGCCTGGCCCACATCATGCATCAGTTCATCGGCGGAACTGCCATGATGGCCTTCTGGTACCACTTCGCCATCATGTTCGAGGCCCTGTTCATCCTCACCGCGGTCGACGCCGGCACACGCGTGGCGCGGTTCATGCTGCAGGATTCGATCGGCAACTTTTTCCCCAGGTTCAAGGAAGCCTCCTGGCGTCCCGGTGCCTGGCTTTGCACGGCGGTGATGGTGGGCGCCTGGGGCGCCGTGTTGCTGATGGGCGTCACGGATCCGCTGGGCGGCATCAATACACTCTTCCCGCTGTTCGGAATCGCCAACCAGCTGCTCGCAGCCATCGCCCTGGCTGTGTGCATGGCCATCGCAGCTAAACGGGGGGCCTTCAAATACCTGTGGATCGTAGCGCTTCCGCTTGCCTTCGCCGCGGTGGTCACCATCACGGCCAGCTTCCAGAAGATCTTCTCGCCCGTCCCTGCCGTGGGTTACTTCGCCAACAACACGGCTTTCTCGAAGGCCCTGGCCGAGGGTAAAACCGAGTTCGGTACAGCCAAGACCGTGGCTGCCATGGAGGCGGTGGTGCGCAACACGATGATCCAGGGCTGGCTGTCCATCATCTTCGTGGTCCTGAGCATCATCGTCATCGCCACGGCGGTCCTCGCGACCGTCAGGGCCTTCCGCAACAATGCCGCGGGAATCGACAACGCGGACCACGAAGACGAGGTGCGTCCCTCCCGGGTCTTCGCGCCGGCGGGGCTCTTCCCCACGGCCGCCGAGCGGGAACTCATGGCGGAATGGGACAAGATGCCGGCCGGGCCGCGGTTCGAAAAAGCGGGGCACCGCTGATGGGACCAGGGCTGGCTGTGGCCGCCAGCGGGTTCCGGGGTCTCGCGCGGTACCTCGGCAGCGTGATGGGCGCGGACGCGTACGCAAAGTACGTGGAGCACCACCGTGCGGCGGGGCATGAAAGGCCGCCTTTGAGTGAACGCGAGTTCTGGCGGGACCGGACCGACCGCCAGGACTCCAACCCGCAGGGCAGGTGCTGCTGATGGGACGCCCGACGTACTTCATTGACTGGACTGCATTGACTGGACTGCGCGCTGCAAGCTCGTGAGAGTATGAACGCATGAGCGAGCCGATAGACACTCAGCCCGACGATGTCCCGGTTGAGGGCACAACCCTTGACAACCGTGAACGTCCTGCGCCGACGCGTGCCGCTGCGGGACCTGGTGCGAACGGGGCAGGCGGAAGCAGAGCCAAGGGGAGCAGCCTGCAGGACCTCGTGGACCAGCCAGCCAAAGTGATGCGGATCGGGACCATGATCCGGCAGTTGTTGGAGGAAGTTAAATCAGCGCCGCTTGATGAAGCCGCGCGCGGACGCCTCGCCGAAATCCACGATCGTTCCATCAAAGAACTGGAGGACGGGCTGGCGCCGGAGCTGATTGAAGAACTGGACCGGATCAGCCTGCCCTTCCCGGACAACGCCACACCGTCGGACGCAGAGCTCCGCATCGCCCAGGCACAGCTGGTGGGGTGGCTGGAGGGGCTGTTCCACGGGATCCAGACGGCCATTGCCGCCCAGCACGCCGCCCGGGAGCATGCCGCCGCCCAGATGCAGCTCAGGCAGCTTCCGCCCGGAACCGTGATTGCTCCCGGAGTGGTGATCGGGGAGAACGGCGAGCCGCAGCGGGCACCTGCCGGCCAGTCGCGTCCTGGTCCGGGGACGCCACCCTGGCCGGAGGATCCGGACCACGGTCCCGGCCAGTACCTGTAGGTTCCATTTGGGATTCTTCACTGCTGCCCGCCAGGGCCGGAAAGATGACGCCGAATTGGGCAAAGGCCTGTGGCGCCGGGCCCATGACCGGTTCCACCGCGGCCTGGACCGTTACCACCAGGTACTCGAAGGGGTGGAAGACGATCAGCTCTACGGTGAGCTGGTTGAAGTTGCGAACGAGCTGGCCGCGCTGTCGGATCGCGTACGGGCAATCTGCGTCGAGGCCCAGCGTCGCTCGCCCAGCGATGGCCTGGACATTCCGGGTGCTTTGGCGGGCGTCCACCGGTCGCTGTCCAAGGCCGGCAACTCCCTGGCCACCACCGCCGAGGCAGCCGCCATGCTGAGGCTCGCCGTCGGGCCCGTGCCCGTGGGGGCCGCGTCGGTGCGCCGGCGCGCGGAATCGGTAATCGAGCAGGTGGCCGACGCCGAGCGGCGCCTCGCCGAGGACGCCGCCGGCCGACACGGGGAGAGTGTTTCCGGTTAAGCCTCCGGGTCCGCCCCGGACCGGCTGAGCCACGGCCGGGAGGTGCGGGTTTGCTACACGTTGCTACATATGGAGCAACGTGCTTAGGCCGCTATCCTGGCCTGCTCGACCGCCACAGCGTCAATGACGGCCCAGCCATCCTCGGTATTGCAGTTCCTGCTGGCGAAGCGCTCGGCATCTTCCCTGGTGTCGAAGATTTCCGTACAGATCCGGGCGCACTCGGCGTCGAAGTAAGTGACGTGAAATTCCTGTACGTGTTGGTTTTCCATGAATCCAGTCTGCAACCGGGGTCTGACAATAACGCTGCATCAGTCCCGCGTGTTGCCGAGCCGGAGCACCCGTTCATGCGCCAGCACCGCTGAGCGCTGTGCCTTGTCTGCGGCCCTGGCTGACTGCTTGGCCTCCGCAGAAAGGATGTCCAGCCGTTTCCGGGCCCTTTCCAGCTGCTCCTCGGAAGCCTTGAGCCGGGCGCGGAGGTCCACCGTCGCGGCAGCCAGCTGCGAGAGTTCGGTCTCCGCCACCTGCAGCTGCTCGCGCCGTTCCCGCGCCAGCCGGGCGGATTCCTCCTCTGCCGCCCTGGCCTCGGACAGGGCGGCCACTGCTTTTTCCAGGGCCGAAGGCGATGCCGGCCGCGGTGTCTGCCGTACGGCCTGCAGGCGCGGTTTGTCCGCCGGACGGCGGGCGGTGCGCTCCGCCGTCGAACGTGGTTTCTTTTCTGATCCTTCGCCCGTCGTTCCGGGCGGACGGGCCGACCGGGCAGCTGTCACGGCCTCGGGCACTGCCACGGCGCCGCTGAGGTCAACCGTATCCACTCCGTCGGCCGACAATGACTGCAGGAGCCGTCCGCTCTGAACGGCCGCGGCGGCGCCCTCATCTGCGGTCATCGCCCGGAGGGTACGCTCGACGTCGGCTGCGATGGTATCGCTGATGCCGCGCCCCTGCTGCCCGGACACCGAACGGGCGGCGTCGACGGCGGCAGCCAGCAGCGCGCGGCGCTCCCGGCCCAGTTCCCGGAGGCCCAATGCATCCAACGACGATTGGGCCGTGCGCATCCGCTCGCCAAGACCGGCCAGCTGGTGCAGGATGTCCGGTTGATGGATGGCCAGCATATTGACCGCCCAGGCCGCTACCGAGGGCTTGGGCAGCGCCCGTACCGCAGCCTGCAGCCCCTGTTCCGCCGCGGTGGCATCTTTCGCGGCTGCGGTTCGGGCCGCCACGAATTCGTCGAATGGCAGGGCGTAGAGCCTGTTTGCGATGTCCAGCAGTGCCGTGTCATCCATGTTCGCCATCTTAGGGCCGGGCACCGACCGAAACCGTCCCGGGTCCGCCCGAGCACCCGCCCGGCGCTTGTCAGGGCGGCACTCAGCTGGCGTCGTCGCCGTCCCCGTGATGGTGTTCGGACCATATGTCGCCCATTTCCTCCGTGGACTGTTCCACGATCCGGCTCATGGCCGCGTGGGCGGCGTTCGCCTCACCCCTCTGGATTGCGCTGGCCACGTCAACGTGGAGCTGCAGCGCCTCATGATGGGGGAGGTGGGGCATCAGGCCGTGCTCGGTGCGGCCGGTAAGCACTTCCGTGACCAGATTATGGAGCTGCGAAAACATGGGATTGCCCGAAGCCCGGAGCACCGCTGCATGGAATTGGACGTCCAGCTCAAGGAATTCGTCCTGGTCGCCGCGCTGGCCCGCGGCCCACAGCCGTGCGGCCTGGGACACGAGGTCGCTGCCGGTGTCCAATGAAGCACGCTCGGCAGCCAGGCGCGCGGCCTGCGGCTCCACCGCGCCCCGGAGTTCGTTCAGCGCCCGCAATTGGTCGAGCCTCTTGGAGGAAGCCAGCCTCCAGCGGATCACCTGGGGGTCGTACAGGTTCCAGGACTCCTCGGGCTGCACCACCGTGCCCAGCCGGCGCCGGGATTCCAGCATGCCCTTGGAAGAAAGGACGCGCGTCGCTTCCCGGACCACGGAACGTGAGACGTTCTGCTGTGCCTCCAATTCGTCCAGGCGAAGGATCGAGTGCGGAGCCAGTGTCCCGTCGGCGATAGCGAGGCCCAGCTTCTGGACCAGCACGGAGTGCAGGTCGGCCGGCGACTCTGCCCCGGAGGTTTTCATAAACAAATCATACTCACCGGGCACAAGGGGTTGTTTAAGTATGCTTTATTTCCCTAAGATCTCTTCCAGAGCAGATGTAAAGATGCATTTGCGGTCGGGCTGGATCTTTCTCACCACCCCCAAAACCAAGGAGTCGTAATGAAGCGACGTTCAATTGTGAAATTTGCGGCCGTCGCCGCGGCCCTGTCGCTGGGCCTGACCGCCTGCGGTGGAGGCGCCAGCGGCAGCAGTGACGCCAAGGCGGCCGGCGTCGTCCGGGTGACCCTCGCGAACCACGTCTGGACCGAAGGCATCAAGGCCGCCATCCCGGAATTCGAGAAGTCCAGCGGACTCAAGGTCGAGCTGACCCAGCTCGGCGAAGACCAGCTGTCGGATCAGTACAACGTCAAGCTCAACGCCGGAAGCGACGAGATCGACGTCATGATGTACCGTCCGCTCCAGGAGGGCAAGGCATTCGCCAAGAACGGCTACCTCGCGGACCTGACCAGCAAAGTCTCCTCGGACGCCGCCTGGGACTGGAAGGACTACCAGGAGGGCCCGGTCAAGGCCAGCACCGTTGACGGCAAAGTGGTGGGTGTCCCCATCATCACGGAACGCGAAGTCCTCTACTACCGCAAAGACCTGCTGAAGGCCGCCGGCCTTGAAGTTCCCAAGACGATGGAGGAGCTTGAGGCGGCTGCCAAGGCCATCAAGGCTGCGTCACCGGACACCGCAGGCTTCGTGGCCCGCACCGGAAAGTCCGCAGCAGTCACCCAGTTCTCCAGTTTCCTGTACAGCTTCGGCGGCGACTTCACCGATGCCAGCGGCAAATCCGCTGTCAACAGCGACGCCGCCAAAAAGGCCTATGCGTACTACGGCGGCCTGATCAGGAACTATGGCCCCGCGAACGTCAGCACGGACATGAGCTGGCCGGAGGCGATGGCAATCTTCACCCAGGGCAAGGCTGCCTTCTACACTGAGGCCGACTCGCTCTACAAGAACGCCACTGATCCTGCCAAGTCAAAGGTATCCGACACTGTCGGCTTCGCTGCCCTGCCGGCAGGCCCGGCCGGTTCCAAGCCGTACAACATCCCGTCCTGGGGCCTGGCCGTGAACCAGGCCTCAACCAACCAGGACAACGCCTGGAAGTTCATCCAGTGGGCCACCAGCAAGGAACGCACCCTGGCCGCACAGAAGGCCGGCGTCCCCGGCCCCCGCGCCTCCGTCTGGGCCGACCCGGCCGGAACGTCCACCTACCCGAAGGATCTGGCCGATGCCATCGCCGCCAGCGCCAAGGTGGGCGTCGGACACGATCGCCCCGAGGTTGTCACTGTCGGCAAGGCCCGCGAGATCGTCGGCGGACCGATCGTTTCCACCATCACCGGAGCCGACGCGTCTGCAGCAGCGGACACCGCCAACGACGCCTTCCAGAAATTCCTGGACAGCGAAAAGAAGTAACGCACCACACGGCCCGGCGGACGGCAGCCCTGCTGCCGTCCCGCCGTGGCCAGCTCTTCACTTCACCCCCAACTCCTTAGGTGAACCATGTCTGTACTGAACCCTCCCCGCAGCGCGCCCGCGCGCCGAGCCGGCCGCCCGCCCACTGCACAGCAGAGCTTCTCCACGTGGGCAAACCGGCACCGCAAGTGGCTGTTCGCTGCCCCCGCAATGATCTTCGTCGGCGTCCTGATCGTCTTCCCCCTGGCCTGGACCCTGTACCTGAGCCTCACCGATTCGCAGGGTTCCGTCCGCGCCGCCTCAGAGTTCGTCGGCCTGCAGAACTACCTCACAGTCCTGTCCGACGCCGAACGCTTCTGGCCAGCCGTCGGGCGCACCCTGTCCTTCACCGGCGTCGCCCTGGCCGTCGAGGTCGTGCTGGGCATGGGCATCGCCCTGCTGCTGTGGCGCCCGTTCCGCGGAGAAAAGTGGGTCCGCGTGGCCATCCTGATGCCGCTCGTAGCCACCCCGGTGGCCGTAGGCATGATGTGGCGGCTGATCTTCGACCCCAACATCGGCTTCGTCAACCAGTTGCTCGGCATGGCCGGAATTCCCGCCCAGCCGTGGCTCTCCGGCCAGGACACGGCACTTGGCACCACCATCTTCATGGACGTATGGCAGTGGACCCCCATGGTGGTGCTCATCCTGCTGGCCGGCCTGACCTCGCTGTCCGAAGAGCCTGACGAAGCGGCCCGGATGGACGGTGCAAACGCCTTGCAGCGCTTCTTCTTCATCACGCTGCCGCTCATGATGCCGACCGTGATCGTCGCTATCCTGCTCCGGGGCATCGACGCCCTGAAAACGTTCGACATCCTCTACGCCACCAAAGGCAAGGGAGGCGGGTCCTTCCACGAGGTGGAGACGCTCAACGTCTACGCCTACGGACTCAGCTTCGATTACAACCAGTACGGTTTGTCCTCAGCAGTGCTGATCCTGTTCTTCATGATCATCATTGGCTCCATGTGGCTGCTGACCATGCGCAAGAAAGCGGTAAGCAAATGACCGTATTGAACGAAAACACGGAAACACGAACCTCCTCCACCGTTCCGCCGGCACCGCGGCGCCGGAAGCCGCTGGGCACCCGCGCCTACAAGGTCTTCCGCGTCGTGGCCCTGATCACCGTGGTGCTGTTCCTTGTCGCCCCGCTGTTCTGGATGCTGCTGGCGTCCCTGAAGACCAACGTGGACATCTACGACACCGGCAAGTCGTTCTTCTTCACCCCCACGGGCGAGAACTACGCGAACGTGCTGCAGCGGAACAATTACCTCATCTTCATCTTCAACAGCTTCTGGGTGGCCTTCGTTTCTACCGCCCTTTCCCTGGTTCTCGGGATCCCGGCCGCCTACGCGATGAGCCGGTTCACCATGCACCGTTCGGCCCTGGTGGTCCTGATGGCCCGGGTCATCCCGGGCGTCTCCCTGCTGGTGCCCTGGTACTACGTGTTCTCCAACCTCAAGATGGTGGGCGGCTTCGAGGTGCTGATCCTCAGCCACATGTTCGTTGCGCTGCCGCTGATCGTCTACATCATGATGAGCTACTTCGACTCGATGCCGCTGGAGCTGGAGGAATCGGCCCAGGTGGACGGGCTCACGCCCATTGGAGCGTTCCGCCGCATCACGCTTCCGCTGTCGGTCTCCGGGGTGGCCACCGCCGGGATCCTGTCCTTCATCTTCTCGTGGAACAACTTCATGTTCGCCCTGGTGCTCTCCGGCTCCAAGACCAAGACCCTGCCGGTGGCGATCTTCGACTTCGTCTCCTACGCCAGCATCGACTGGGGCGGACTCATGGCCGCCGCCACGGTGGTCACCATCCCGATCATGATCATTGCGCTTTTCACGCAGAAGTACATCGTTTCCGGCCTCACCGCCGGCGCGACCAAGGGATAGGCAGCAATGACACTCATCAGCAGGATTGAAACCTTCCTCGTCGCGCCGCGCTGGCTCTTCGTCCGGATCGAGACCCACAGCGGGATCGTCGGCTGGGGCGAGGCCAGCTGCGAGGGCCGGAGCGAAACGGTCCGCACCGCCGTCGACCAGCTCTCCGAGCTGCTGATCGGCAACGACGCGCTGCGCATCGAGGACCACTGGCAGGTGATGACCAAGGGCTCCTTCTACCGCGGCGGACCGATCCTCGCCAGCGCCGTCTCGGGTCTGGACCAGGCCCTCTGGGACATCGCGGGCAAGCACTTCAACACTCCCGTTCACCAGCTCTTCGGCGGCCACGTCCGGGACCGGATCCGGATGTACGGCTGGGTGGGCGGGGACGAGCCACACGAGGTGGCCGACCAGATCAGCGCCCAGCTGGAGGTCGGGCTCACCGCCGTCAAAATGAACGCCAGCGGACGGATGAGTCCCATCGCTTCCGTCGCAGAACTCGACGGCGTCGTCCGCCGTGTCGCGGCGGCCCGCGAAGTCCTTGGTGACCACCGGGACGTCGCCGTCGACTTCCACGGCCGCTTCAGCCTCGCCAACGCCCGGCGGGTGGCGCCGCTCCTCGAGCCGTACCGGCCCTTCTTCCTCGAAGAGCCCGTGGTCCCGGAAAACACCCACCTGCTGCGCGACTTCACTTCCTCCACCACGACGCCGGTCGCCACAGGTGAGCGGCTCTACAGCCGGCAGGAGTTCCTGCCCGCGCTGCAGGCCGGTATCGCCGTGGCCCAGCCGGACCTTTCGCACGCCGGCGGCATCACCGAGGTCCGCAAGATCGCTTCGCTCGCCGAAATCTACGACGTCCAGCTCGCCCCGCACTGTCCGCTGGGCCCGCTGGCACTGGCAGCCTGTCTGCAGGTGGGCTTCGCGACACCCAACTTCCTGATCCAGGAACAAAGCATCGGCATCCATTACAACCAGGGCGCCGAAGTCCTGGACTATGTGGTGGACAAGTCCCCACTGAAGTTCGTCGACGGACATATCGAGCGCCTGACCGGCCCCGGCCTCGGGATCGAGATCGACGAGGCGGTCGTCCGCGCGGCCGACAAAAAAGGGCATGCCTGGCGCGGGCCCGTGTGGCGGCATCCCGACGGCTCCTTCGCAGAATGGTGAATCACATGACCCCGGAATTGTTACTGGCTGGAATCAGGAAGGCCAGGCTCGTCGCCATCGTCCGCGGCAACGACGGCGGTGCCGCCGCTGGGGCCGCCCTCGCGGCCTTGGAGGAAGGCTTCCGCTTCGTTGAGATCGCGCTGACCACCCCCGGCGCCCTTGAGGCCATCCGCGAGGTCCGCTCGGCGGCACCCGAAGGCTGCATCGTCGGAGCGGGAACTGTGCTGACAGCCAAGGATGTGCACGACGTTGCTGATGCCGGGGGACAGTTCACCGTGACACCGGCGCTGGCGGACTCGATCGACGAATCGGCGCGGCTGGGGATCCCCGTCCTGGCGGGGGCAATGACCCCCAGCGAAGCCTTCGAAGCCATGAACCGGGGTGCCACGGCGGTCAAGCTCTTTCCGGCGTCGGTTGGCGGACCGGGCTACCTCCAGGCGTTGCGTGATCCCTTTCCGCAGATCCCCTTCATCGCCGTCGGCGGCGTGGGACTGGGGGAGGCTGTGGGGTACTGGGAAGCGGGCGCCATCGCCGTCGGGCTCGGCGGGCCGCTGTTCGGCGACGCTGGCTCCGGTGGCGACCTGGCGCCGGTCAGGGAACGCGCCCGCGGCTTCGTTGCCCTGGCCGCCGGCTTCGGCGACCGCATCGATGGGGAGAGCCCGCGGTGACTGCTGCCGTCGACCTGCTGACTCTCGGTGAATCCATGGTCTCCCTCCGCTCGCCCGGGCCGCTGTCCGCCGGCGGCACCCTGACCATGCACGTGGCCGGGGCGGAATCGAATGTGGCCGTCGGTGTGGCGCGCCTCGGCCACAGCGTCGCGTGGGCCGGAGTCGTGGGCGCCGATCCGCACGGCCAGTTCATCGTGCGTCAATTAAGGTCGGAGGGCATCCAGCTGAAGCACCGGGAGGCCGCCGACCGGAGCACCGGGGTGATGTTCCTTGAGCAGCGGACGGCGGATGTCAGCCGTGCTTTCTACTACCGCTCCGGCTCCGCAGGGTCCACCCTCAGTCGTGAGGACGTGGACCGCGCCTTGCTGGGCGGCGCCCGTGTCCTGCACCTGACCGGGATCACAGCCGCCCTCAGTGCTGAATCGCGGCGGGCCGTGGAGTATGCGGCCGAGCGCGCCGCGGGCGAAGGCATCACGGTGTCCCTTGACGTGAATTACAGGAGCAAGCTCTGGTCCCGGGACGAGGCGCGGGCGGTCCTCACCCCGCTGGCCCGGCACGCCCGCATACTGATCGCCTCGGACGACGAGCTGGGGCTGGTGGCCTCCGGTCCGAACGGTTTCGGCCGGGAGGCTTCGCTGGGAGCCCTTGATTCAGAGGCCGCCGAGGCGGCCATGGCTGCCGAACTCATTGGCCGCGGTGTCGAGGAAGTGGTAGTTAAACGTGGAGCGGCTGGCGCCGGCGTCCACACTGCTGCGGGGCGCTGGGACGTGCCGGCCGTTCCTGTGACCAGCATTGACACCGTGGGTGCCGGGGACGCCTTCACAGCCGGCTACCTTTCCGCCCTGCTCGACGGCGAGGACGTGCCGGCGCGCCTGCAGCGCGGCGTCCTGACGGGCGCCTTTGCGGTCAGCACCGCCGGGGACTGGGAAGGCCTGCCGCGCACCGAGGAGCTCACGCTTCTCGGAGCCAACAGCAGCGGCAGCACCCAACGCTGAACAAAACACTGGACCCGAAATATGACCGGCAAGAACCCGTACTATCGCCGGTGCTTTGAACAAGCGGATGTTTGTTTCCCTATTCATGGCTGCAACGACTTCATGGCTGCAACGACTTTATGGCTGCAACTACGAGGTTACGTCCCGCTGAGTGGTGGAGTTTTCTCGACACCATGCAGGTCAGTTATTTGATTATGCTGCCGTGAGTTCGGGGAGCAAAATCGCCTCCTCGATCGGCGTGGCTGGTGCCGTGTTCATGGCCTTGAGTTCGGCCAT
>DATCNU010000006.1:0-9595 GCA_036565085.1 Arthrobacter sp. | reverse complement strand
GGCTCCTCTGGCACCGCACCACCAGCCCCAACCACGTGCTGGAACACTCAACCTGGCGACGAAAACACCAACACCGCGCACGACATAGTCATTACAAAGCCCGCGGACACACCCCATAAACGCGACTGTAGTACTAGAAGGAACCGGTGCTGAATTGCCAGGCCGCCGTGGCCAGCGGGTTGCCGGCGAGGTCACGGATCCCGGCTGCTCCACCCGAAACGGTCACCGTGTATTTTGTCTTCGCGGAAAGGATCTGTTGCGGATCCAGGACCCATTGGTTGGTGGTGCCGTTGCGGAAGACCGACGCCGCAACCACCGCCCCCGTTGCAGCGTTCCTCAGTGTGAACGTGGAAGTGCTGACAGCCTGGACAGCCTCGCTGAAGGTAACGGTGACGTTGTTTCCGCGCCTGACCAGCAGGGCGTCGCTGCCAGGGGTGAATCCGGTCACTGTCGGCGCCGGCCCGGTGACGAACGTCCAGGCCGTGCTGGCAAAAGGGGTCCCCGTGGTGTCCCGGATGGCAGTGGCCCCGCCCACCAGGTTGACAGTGAAGGTTCCGTCGGCAGCGAGGTCTGAGGCCGGATCCAGCGTGGCGGTGTGCGTGGTGGCGCTATAGCTGACCGTTGCCGGGATGGCCGATCCTGCAGCGTTCTTGAGGACAAACGTTCCCGTGTCCACCCCCTGGACTGCGGTGCTGAAGGTGGCCGTTACGCTGCTTCCCACCGGCACTGCGGACGAATTCGGCGCCGGCGACGCAGCGGTGAGCGTGGGAGCGACAGTGCTGGCGGCGGCCGGACCCGTATACAGCAGGCGGTTCGGCGTGCCTGTCCCGGCGCCGCCGATAGCGCCGGAGGTGGCATTCGCTGCAAGGGCCGCCGAAACCTGCGCCGGAGTGAGCGACGGGTTTTGGGAGAGCAGCAGCGCGGCAGCACCGGCAGTGTGGGGGGCGGCCATGGAGGTGCCGGACATGGATGCGGTTGCCGTGGTGGAGGTGTAGTACGCCGAGGTGATGCCGACGCCGGGGGCGTACAGGTCCACTCAGGGGCCGAAGTTGGAGAAGGAGGCCTGGCGGTCGGAGGAATCGCTGGCCGCGACCGTTACCGCCGCCGGGAGGCGGGCGGGCGAGCTGCCGCAGGCGTCCACGGCAGAGTTGCCGGCGGCGACCACTGCGGTGACGCCGTCGTTGATGACTCCCTGGAGGGCGGCGTCGACAGCGGAGCTGGCTGCCCCGCCGAGGCTCATGTTGACTACGGCCGGCGTTCCGGCGGCGTGGTTGGCGGCGATCCAGTCCAGTCCGGCCACCACATCTGAGTTGTAGCCTGATCCGGTGCAGTCCAGGACCCGCACCGGGACGATGGCTGCACTCTTGGCCACGCCGTAGGTGGCGCCTGCCACGGTCCCGGCCACGTGGGTGCCGTGGCCGTTGCAGTCCCCGGAGCCGCGGCCGTCCGCAATGGCGGTCCAGCCGGTTGCCACCCGGCCACCGAATTCGGTATGGGCGGCAAGAACGCCGGTGTCCACGACGTATACGCTGACTCCTCCGCCGGATGTCCCCCACGAATAGGAACCTGAAAGCGGCAGCGGGTGCTGGTCAACCCTGTCCAGGCCCCAGGGAGCGGGTTGCTCGGTTTCTGAAATGGTGACCGGCGCGTCCACTTCGACGGAGGCCACACGTGCCGAACGGGACAGGGCTGCCGCCTGTGCCGGCGTGGCAGTCACCACTGCACCGCGCAGCGCTGTGGAAAACGTACGGCCAACGCCCATTCCCTGTGATCTGTGGGCTGCGGTCTCTGCAGCCACGTCGGCATCGGGGGTGTATCGGACGATATACCGGGAGCTGGCGCCGGCCTCCGCAGGGGCGGCTGCTGCGGCGGCCGGAAGGGCGGCCGCCGCGAGGGCGGCGGCGGTAGCCAGCACTGTGGCGGCAGGCAGCACAAAGAGTGAGTTGCGAATTTTGGGGTCCTTGATTGGCGTTGCGGCTGCTGGGCGGGATGTCCACTTGCCCTACCAAAAGGATAGGATTTCGGCCCGGCTGTGGGGCCGAATTTGCACGATCCTGAGGCAACCCTTGGGCGGCTGCGCAAATCCATGGGTATTCCTGCGCCCCTGCCTCCGTTACCCTTTGGGACTCCTGCTAGGGGTTCAGGAATCTTACGACGGCGGTGATCGCCAGTTCGGTGATCTCGCCGGGCTCGCCGCTGCCGTCTACCGACACCACCATTCCTCGGCCGGCGTAAACCGACACTACCTCATGGGTTTCGCGGTGGTAGAGGTCAAGGCGCCGCCGGAACACGTCCACGGTGTCGTCCTTGCGGCCCTGCTCCTTGGCGCGCTGCAGCATACGCCGCTCCAGTTCGGCGTCGGGAGCCCTGAGTTCAATCACGGCATCCAGGCGGTGGCCCTGTGCGGCGAGCATGTTGTCCAATTCGGTGACCTGGGACCCGGTGCGGGGGTAGCCGTCCAGCAAAAATCCGCTCTGGACGTCCGAGTCCAGGAGCCGGTCCTTCACCAAGGCGTTTGTCAGGTGGTCGGGCACGAAGGCCCCGTCATCAAGATACCTGGCTGCCTCCTTGCCCAGCGGCGTCTCCTGGCTGACGTTGGTCCGGAAGATATCCCCTGTCGATACCGCCGGGATGCCGAAGTGGCGCGCGATGTGCTCTGCCTGGGTCCCTTTGCCGGAGCCGGGCGGACCGATGATGAGCAGTCTGGTCATGTTCCTGTCCCTCCACGGCGCCATAGCCGCTGGTTTCAGAGTCCGCCGCAGGCAGCGCAACGCGTGCTTTATTCTGCCCACAACACACGCGGCAACGCCAGCCTCGGGTTGATTCCGGAGGCTGGCGTTGGTTGAAGGGTCCGTCAGGCCGGCCAGCCCGGGGGCGTATCGACGTCGCGTTTTTCCTGGGTGCCACGCGCGGGAGTGCGAATCTCCCACTACTTGGTTAACGTTCCGGCTGAAGTTCCGGCCCCTGCATTCTGCGCCCTTGTCCCGTTCCGCGTCCGTGACTGTGCCACCAGGTTCCGTCGGTGTGTATTCAGTCCAACTGTCCCGTAACAACTTCACTGGACCGGTCAACCTGAGTGTGATGGGTGGCCTGCCATCAGGTTCCACCCCCGTCTTCGCGCCGAACCCGGCCACGGGGAACTCTTCGACATTGCAGATCACCACGGCATCCACTGCTTCGGATGGCACCTACACGCTGTACCTTGTGGGTTCCGGGCCCGACGCTAGCGGCAAAATCCAATATGCCTATGCCAGCGCCCAACTGGTCATCGACTCCACACTCAAGAATTTCGTCCTCTCCGGAAACCTCGTTGGCCTGGCGCCGGGCATTTCCCTCCCGCTGGATCTTGGCATCACCAATCCAAACAACAAGAGCTTGGCGCTGACCAATCTCTCGGTCTCGATCAAGAGCGTGACCCGGACTGCAGACGCCATCGCCCGGAACCTCCAGTGCGGAACAGCCGACTATACGGTGACGCAGTACGGCGGCCCGTACCCGCTGACAATAGCGCCCGGGAGCAGCACCTCGCTGTCCGGTCTGGGTATCCCTGCAAACCAGTGGCCGCAGTTCAAAATGCTAGACACACCCGCAAACCAGGACGGATGCAAGGGTGCAACCCTCCAACTGGTTTACTCCGGATCAGGACAAGGTAGCTGACATGAATTCCATGGGATGGATGAGGGATAGCGGTGCCCGCGGCGTCAAAGTGGCAGTCCTGACGGGCGTGTTGTCCTTGGCAATCGGTGCGGGGACAGCGTATGCGTACTGGGCCACCGACGGCTCCGGCGGCGGCTCCGCTGGCGCCGGCGACATGCAGACAGTCACCGTGGACGCACTCGTTTCTGGTGACACTCCGGCGTCAACCCTGGTTCCCGGCGGGACTGCCGACGTCGTGCTGGGTGTAACGAATCCGAACCCCTATTCCGTCCAGGTGTACAGCGTCACCAACAACGGCACAGCCACTGCCGACAACGCCCATCCTTCCTGCACCACCACGGGCGTCAGCTTCACCGACCCTGCCAGTCCACTCAGCCCGGCCGTTTCCATCGCAGCGAATTCGAGCACCTTGGTCACTCTTCCCGGGGCGGCGAGCATGGACGCGACGTCGCAGTCAGCCTGCCAGGGCGCCACCTTCCACCTCCCAGTCACGTTGGCGGTCCGAAAATGAGCACTCAACCACGGCACCAGATGACCCGCGCCGGCTGGCTGAGGACCCGTGCCCCCTGGGTAGTGATCGGAATCCTCCTGGTGTCCGGCATCGGTTCCGCGGCCTACGCGTTCTGGCAGTCGATCAGCAGCAGCAACTTCGCCGCCGCGGCCGGCGACGTTGTCATGCCCGGAAGCAAGCCATCCGCCGCCGCCGCCGGAGCCGATGTCTCTGTGAGCTGGCCTGCCAGTTCGACGGCGAGCGGCCGCCCTGTTACCGGATACACCGTGGCCCGGTACAACGCGGCCACGGGCGGATCCAAGACTCCCGGAACAGGGGCCTGCGGCGGCACCGTCACGGTCCTCAGCTGCGCGGAGCAAAACGTCCCCGGCGGAACGTGGTACTACACCGTCACCCCCGCCATCGCACTCTGGAACGGCGCCGAAAGCCCACGAAGCGATGGCGTCAGCAGTGACACCACGCCGCCAGTGGCCTCCGTTGCGTCGATTTCCCCGACGCCCAACGCCTCCGGCTTCAACAACAGCAGCCCCGTCGTCGTCAACCTCACAGCCCAGGACAACACCGGCGGATCCGGCATCGCCTCGATCACCTACACAGTTGACTCCGGCAGCCCGACGGTGGTGAACGCCGCCAACGCAGCCGTCACCGTGAGCGGTGACGGTACACACCTCGTGTCGTATTTCGCGACAGATAACGCGGGCAACGCGAGCGCCTCCCAGAATCTTGCGGTCAAGATCGACACGGTGGCGCCAGCGTCGCCTTCCATCATCGTGCCGGGGTACGTGAACATCGCCAACGTCGCCAATGTCCCCGTCAACGGCACAGCTGAGCCTGGATCAACACTTACCCTTACGGTTACCGACGTCGGTGCGGCCCACACAGTGTCCCAGACACTGACAGCCAGCGGCGCCGGGGCATGGACCGCAACCGGTCTCAATCTGACCGCCCTGAACCAGGGCACCGTCACGTACACGGCCAAAGCCACCGACGCTGCCGGCAACACCGGGTCCACGGTGACCGTCACCAGCATCAAGGACACAGTGGCCCCCGGGGCCCCAACCATCTCTGCCCCGCTGTACGTCAATGGCGCCAATGGCGCCAACGTGCCGGTCAACGGCACGGCTGAGGCAGGCGCGGCAGTAACTCTCGTGGTCACGGACGTAGGGACCGCCCACACCGTGTCGCAGACCGTGACGGCCGACAGTACTGGCGCATGGTCCACCACCGGGCTCAACCTGACCGCACTCAACGACGGCACGGTCACCTACACAGCCACCGCTACCGACGCCGCCGGCAACACCGGGACTTCAGCAGCGGTGACCAAGACAAAGGACACGGTCGCACCGGGACTACCCACGGTCAGCGTTCCAACCTTCGTCAATGCGGCGAACGTGGCAAACGTCCCGGTCAGTGGCACGGCCGAACCCGGAGCGACCGTGGCCCTGACCGTAACAGACCCCGGGACAGCCCACACGGTGTCACAAACTGCGACGGCCAACGGTACTGGCGGATGGTCTGCCACTGCCCTTAACCTGACCACGCTGAACCAGGGCACTGTCACCTATAAGGTCACTGCCACCGATGCGGCCGGCAATAGCGAACACGAAGGACACGGTTTCCGCCACTCCGGTAGTCACCCCTCCTCCCTCTGTCAATGCCGCCAACGTCGGCAACGTCATCGTCAGCGGCACGTCCGACGCGGGGGCATCTGTCACTCTCACCATCACGGACGCCAATTCCGTCCACTCCATCAGCCCGACTGCGACTGCCGATGGCTCTGGAAGCTGGTCCATCGCGGGGCTCGACCTGGGCACCTTCAACTCCGGTGCCATTAGTTACTCGGCGAGGGCAAGTGACCCGGCCGGCAACGTCAGCGCCGCAGGTACGGCAACCAACACGAAGGATGTTGTGGCTCCCACTGTTACCGGGATTGTTCTGGCGAACGGCAGCGGCGCCGCCGACAGCGGAGACTCAGTGACCATCACGTATTCAGAGCGCATGGACGCCTCGAAGTTCTGCGGTATCTGGACCAACACCGGCACAGGACTGCTGACACTCAACGCCAACAATGACGTGATCGTCAGTCTGACGAACAACGGGACCAACGACACACTGACAGTCTCCAGCACCAAAGACTGTCCCTCCCTCAACATCGGGACAGTGAACCTGGGCGGAGATTACATTGGCTCGGGGACGGCAACGTTCCAAGGGAATGGCAACGGGAAGGTCTCCTCTGTTCAGTGGGATCCCGTGACCTTCAAGGTCACTATCGTCCTCGGAAGCAAAACCGGGACAGTTCTCTCGGGCGTCGGCCTTGGAACCCCCTCCTACACCCCGCTGTCGAGCCTGTCTGACGTGGCAGGGAACCCGCTTGGAACATCGTCGTTGACATCGCAGTCAAGGTTCTGACGCCCGGCACCACCGGCGGCAGAACCCGGAGGGCAGAACTCCTCACCCTCCAAAAATGCAGCACCCACTGAGACCCCTGGACCTAGCTAAGGTCCAGGGGTCTCTGCGTGGATTCGATTCGGCCGCACACCCAGTCCGACCAGTAGGTGACGTTCTCCTTGTCGGAGGGTGTATATACTCTGGATATCGGTTTAGCAGCAGGCCGTTGGAAAGTTCGTCGATCCAGCGACCGTTATCGCTAACACTCCCCTGCCGGGGTGGGCGGTACGTTGCCGGCTCGTTTTGACCTGAGTGAATGGCACTAAGAAATCGTGGCCAGCGAGTCAACAGCAAAACCTGATACATCCGTCACCGACCACCTGCATGAACTAGTGCTCAACAGCGCCGATGTTGAGGACTTCCTCAACGAGCTTGCCCGCGTGTCAGCGCGCAACCTCTCCGAGCCCGGCGATGACGTGCTGTGCAGCATCACCCTTCTCCGCCAGCGGAAGGGTGCCACCATTGCCAGCAGCGGTCCCGATGCCCAGGCCATAGGCCGGATCGAATACCAGTTCAGCGACACCCCCAGCATGGACGCAACCCTGGATCAGGTGACGGTCCACGTTCCTGATATGGCAGAAGAGCCACGCTGGCCAGAGTATTCCGAAGCGGTCCTGGCCCAGGGTGTCCGTTCCGTCCTGGCCCTTCCGTTCCAGCTGGAGGGGGAAACGAAGGCCGCCCTTGTGCTCTACTCCCGGCGGCCCTACCAATTCGAGGGACGCGTCCTGGAATTCGCCCAGGATTTCGTCAGCCAGACCTCCCTCGCCCTGCGGCTTTCCGTGCGCTTCGCGCATTACGGCGAAACGGCGGCGAACCTGCGGGCCACCCTTGAATCACGCACTGTGATCGACATGGCTGTGGGCATCATCATGGCCCAGAACCGCTGCCGCCAGGACGATGCCTTCAACATCCTCAAGGCCGCCTCCAACACCCGAAACTCAAAACTGCACGATGTGGCAACGGCGGTAGTCAACGCCCTGGGTCAGGGCCCCGCACGGACGCACTACGACGGGTAGCGCACAGGCGGGGTAGTACAGCACCGGGCGGACCATTGGGGGCCGCCCGGTGCTCTGTACTATCCGAACGCGTAATTTTCCGATAAAGGACGGCCGCGGACCCGCCGGGAACCAGCCCCGGCGGAACTGCCCCTGAGGAAGCCCATCGCACCTCCCAAACGCTCTCTCACTTTTCGGGCCATTTCCCCAAACGCTCTCTCGCCTGGTGAGAGACCGTTTGGTGATTTCCTGCGAAAAGTGAGAGAGCGTTTGGGGTTTACGGGTGGGGGCTAGGCCGGCTGAAGGCCGTATATTGGCCTTGGATCTGCACAGCCCGTACCAGGGGCTCGTCGAGCAGATCCTCCTCCGCCCGGCCCACTGACTTGTCAGCCCGTTGCGGTTACCGCGCCGGGGCGGGCGCGGGTAGCTGCAGCGTGCTGCGGACGAGGTCCACGGCCTCCTCCACCGTCAGTTCGGCAGGAACCCGGACATGGGCTTCGTCCGACTCCGGTGGTTCCAGGGTGGCGAGCTGCGAAGCCAGCAGCGTGGCGGGCATGAATTCGTGCTCGCGGGTTTCCAGCCTGTGCGCAATGATCTCGGCGGCACCGTCAATGTGGATCAGGAGCAAATCTGGCACCTGGCTCCGGAGGAGGTCACGGTAGGAGCGCTTGAGGGCCGAGCAGGCAACAACACCCGGATGTCCCTCGCTGACTCCCCTGGCAATTGCAGACCCAACAACTCCGAGCCACGGGACTCTGTCTGCATCGGTCAGCGGAGTACCGGCTGCCATGAGGGCCTTGTTCGACGCCGGATGAAGGTCATCGGCGTCGATAAACGGAATGTCGAGGCTTAGCCCCAGTGCCTGGCCCAGGACGCTCTTGCCGCTTCCCGATACTCCCATGACCACCATGGGGCGGACTGCGGCGGTCACGTTGCGCTCCCGCCAGCGGTCGATTGCGGCGCGGTTCCCGAACCAGCAGGAGCGAAGCTGAGCAATACCTTGCCGGACTCCGCCGAGTTCCTGGCTGTTTCGAACGCCTCCAGTCCGCGTTCCAGCGGGAATTCGTGGGTGATGACGGGGTCCACAAAGAGGGAGCCGTCGGCGAGGGCGGCGATGACGTCGTCGATCTCATCGTTGAAGCGGAAGGATCCCAGCAGTTCCAGTTCCCGGGTGATGGCCAGGGAGATGAACACGGGCTGGGGCCCGGACGGCAGGAGACCCACCATGACCACTTTCCCGCCGCGGGCTGCCCCCTTGATGGCCGAGGCCAGGCCGTGGTGGCTGCCGGAGGATTCGATGACGACGTCGGCCTGCACGGCCGCGATCGCCTCCGCTTCGCCTGCCTCCAGCACCTCGTCCGCGCCCACTGCGCCGGCGATTTCGAGCGGTTTCGGGTACATGTCCACGGCCACGATCCGTGCCGCGCCCGCGCGCTTAAGCACCGCAACGGCCAGCGCCCCGATGGGACCGCAGCCAATCACCAGCGCGGTCTTGCCGCTGACATCGCCTGCCCTGGACACTGCATGCCACGCCACGCTGGCCGGTTCCACCAGGGAAGCAGTCTTCAGGTCCAGACCGTCAGGGAGGACGCGCAGCATCCGGGTGGGAAGGTTGGCGAACCGGCTGAAGGCCCCGTCCGTGTGGGGGAACCGCGCCGCACTGCCGAGATAGGTACAGCCCGGGGACAGGTTTGGCCGGTCCTCCGGGTATCTGACGACGCCGGGGCCGGCTCCCGGCCCCGGCGTTGCCGGATGCACGGCAACGGCGGAGCCCTCTGCTGGACCTGATCCGTCTGCCGCCGCGCGAACCACCACACCCACGATTTCGTGCCCCAGCACCATGGGCGCCTTAAGCACCGACTCCCCGGCCGCACCGTGCAGCCAGTAGTGCAAATCGGAGCCGCAGATGCCGCCATACGCTATTTCGACGACAGCCTGGTCGGGGTGTGGCGGAGCCACGGGGATGTTCTCAATGCGCAGGTCG
>DATCNU010000005.1:0-2260 GCA_036565085.1 Arthrobacter sp. | reverse complement strand
GCTTGCGGGCGGCTCCGTTGGCATCCTTATACCCGTCGAACCGGGCGGGTTTGCCTTTGCTGTCCACGATGAGTTCTTTCCCGGCATGGGTGATGACTTTCCAGTCGTGGACGTCCTTGCCGATGAATGTCTTTGCCATGGTGGGCTCCTTGTGGGTTTGTGAGGGGTGAGCTACTTGTGAAGCCGCGTTTCCTATTGTTGGTCGGCGATACGTTCACTCAGCGGAAGACAGGAGGCTCGAACTCCCAACCCTTGCGGGCAGCCGGGTTCAAACCGGAGCGCTTTCCATTCGCATATCTTCCAGACAGCGCTATTACGGGCGCCTCCCGGATGGTTGGGTCATCACCCTGTACCAACTCGCATGTTTTTGCATGCGGCGGGCCCGTGGGTCTCCCCGGATTTGAACCGGGACTGTGCAGGTTTTGAAGCTGCCGTCTCTGCCGTTGGACTAGAGACCCGCGAAGTGAGCACCGCGGCGTTGGGCTGCCGCTCGGGCCATTTGACCGAGGTGCGGATGTTGCATATCCGTCGCTCGGCACCACGCTGACGGCGCGGTACTCACTCGTTAGGATGCCCGGTGGAAGTCGGGCGTTGTGCCAGACCGCGGCGTGGTGCACCTTGCCGCGGCCCAGCGTTTCGGCGGTCTTACCCAGCCGCCGCGCTGGGGCATGAAAGAAGCCCCGCAGTCTGGGGGAGCCTGCGGGGCTTCGCCTGCGTCCGTGGGTCTCAGTCACGTATCGCAGTTTGTCCAATACCTACATTACAGGAATTGGGGAACTTTCGCAATCATTGTTCCCTAGGCGTGTCGTGCACTGTTATGCGGTCGATTTCCCGCGTGCGGCGAGATGTTCCAGCTTGGTCAGGCACGGCCACTGCTCGTGACAGACGCCGCAATACAGCGCGTCCCGCTCCCGCGCCGAGTTCTCAGTAAGGTACTCGTACCAATCCGGCTCGTCGTCGCCTACCTCCTTCATCCAGTCGTGAGGGTGGTGGGCCGAGCCTTGAGGGCAGTCCTTCCAGTGGCAGCGGTCCGGGTGGGAATGCACAAGAGGCCAGGTCATTACCGCGCCCACTCCGGGTCGTAGCCCGGGTGATCAACGTAGACGGCGGCGATGGCTTTTAGCGTGTCGCATGGGTAGGGCTCGGGCGAGTCGTCAATAGAGCCGCACGAACCGCACCACTGCCAGTCATGCGCGGCGCCACTCTTCCAGCCCTCATCCCTGACAGGCGCGTGCAGTTTCATGATCGCCCGCTTGGCCTTGCACTCAGCAAGCAGCCGGTCGGTTGTCAAGGGTGTCGTGACCCATTCCATGCCGGTATAGACCTGCGTCATTGGCGAATGTCCGGCGTCACCCTTGGCTAGGAGGGAGGCGGTCGCCTCATCCTCTGCAATTCGCAAGAGTAAGAATTCCACTATGGACGGCGCCGAGCGGAATCCCTCAGTGATGGTCATGCGACTCTCTTCTCAGCTTCAGCGAACAACTCTTCCGTCACGCACATGCCCACACAGACACTGCCGGAGGGCGCGTGTATCCATCCACTAGTGGAGCGCATCAACGTCCTGCCCGTCTTCACGGAGATGATCACGGCGCCGACTGGCAGGATCTCAAGTTCACTCATGCGGCTATCCTTTCACGTCGTCGTTCGGATTCGGCCTGTGCCCGGTCCCACAGGTTGCGGACTTTCCGGACCTGGTATCGCTTGGGCGGGAGGGGCTGGTTGAAGATGCCGGCCATCCACCTGTCCCACTCATTCACATGGGTGAGTTTGCCCCGGTTCACCCACACGCTGATCTTGTTCACGGGGAACACGAGCGCCCGGACGGGGTCGGAGAGGATGCGGGAGAGTTCGGCCGCGGTCCCGGTGTGGTGCCCGGCGGCCGTCAGTGCTCGCTCCCGCCAGTCCGTGAGGTCCCATGTGGACCCGCAGGTCTGGCATCTTGCGTCGGTTTTCCCTTCGGGGGTGTACACGGGTGTCCCGCATTCCTCCCCGTTCTCTATGGTGGGGCAGATCCCGGCGAAGATCCGTGGTGCTGCCCGGTCGGTGGCCCGGTCACAGTCCGTCAACGCCTCGGAGAGCTCCTGGTGCAGTGCGGGCGCCCAGTCCTGTTCGCGTACTTCCCGGATATGCTGGAGCAGTATGTTTGCGGCTTTGACTGCGTGGGGTTGGGTGTGGCCGAGCGCCCGGGCCCAGCCGGTGAGGATGACGTTCAGGGTCCGGCCGGTGTCGTACGCCCGGGAGTTGGACGGGTCCGCCGGGG
>DATCNU010000004.1:0-6818 GCA_036565085.1 Arthrobacter sp. | reverse complement strand
ACAACCGCCGCCGGCCAAACCGAAGGGCTGGCGGCATTCCACCGGCAGCAGCCCTTGCCACCCATCAAACCCGCGCCCAGGAAACCCTGGCCGCGTAACCCGAATCAACTACGAAACTGTCTCAAAAACTTGACGACCGCAAACACCTCCGGGGCGTCAAATCAGTACAGAACCTCATCACCCTCAATGGCCGTGCATCCGCCTTCGACACCAAAACCCGGGTCAAGAACGCCATCGCCCGCCAAGCGGCCCTGGACGCGGAAAGGATCCTCGTGGAAGTGGACGGGACCGAAGTAACACTCACCGGCAGGGTCGCGAACTGGAACGAAAAGAAAGCAGCAGGCAAAGCTGCCTGGTCCTCACCCCACGTGACCGTGGTCCACAACCTGCTTGACGTGCATCCTTCCTAGAAGGCACAAACGTGTTGCGGCCCCAGGCTGGCCGCAACCCCAGGCCCAATGACGTCAGAGCCTGATCTTCGTCCCGAACCGTTGACGCCACGGTGGGGAGAGAAAGTGGTGGGTCATGGGAGCCGCTGTTGTCATGGAGACGGAGCAGAAGTTCGACGTCGATGACTCAGCCCCGGTTCCGGCGTTCCTTGATGTTCCCGGGATCGATCGTGTCGAAGGCCCGGAACTGGACAGCCTCGAAGCCGTCTACTTCGATACCGCGGCGTTGGACCTGGCAGCACGCGGGATGACGCTCCGGCGCAGTACCGGAGGATCCGATGCCGGCTGGCACCTCAAAGTCCCCGAAGGGCCGGACCGAAAGCGCGACTTTCATGCCCCGACGGGTCTGGAAGACGCTGTACCCCCGGCCCTTCTTGATGAACTCCGCGTCCACCTGAGAGGACATGAACTCGTGCCGCTCGCGCGGATCACGACGCTGCGCAGCACACTGAGACTGTATGCCCCCGACGGCACGTGTGTGGCGGAGTTCGCAGACGATGATGTAAACGCGCAGGTGCTGCATCCGGTCCAATCAACGGACCACTGGCGTGAATGGGGCGTCGAACTCAAACAGGGCGGCCCTGGCTTCCTGACCGGCGCAGAAGCTGCCCTGGCCAGGGCCGGCGCACGCTCTTCGGAACACACCTCAAAGCTGGGACGGGCCCTTGGTGGTTCCTGGCCGGCCGCCCGTATCCACTCCACGGTGGTTCCGCGGGCGGACGGTCCCGCATCAGATGTCGTCATCTCCTATTTGGGAGAGCACATCGACAGACTCATACAACTCGATCCCCAGGTGCGCAGGGATGAAGCCGACGCGCTCCACCAATTCAGGGCCGCCACGCGCCGCATCCGGTCCGTTCTCGAAACGTACAGGAGTCTCTTCGACAAAAACACGATCAAAGGCCTTGCCGCGGACCTCAAATGGCTTGCCCGCCTGCTTGGCCGGGCAAGGGACGCCGAAGTACTCCGCGACCGCATCAGAGACACCGCCGTCCTCAGCCCCAGAGGAACCCAGGACAAATCAGCCCTCCAGCCAATCGAGCAAGACCTCAATACCTCGTACGATCTCGGCTATGGCAGGGCTCTCAGGGCCATGGATTCCGTCCGGTACTACGGCCTCCTGGACAATCTCGAGTCGTTCCACAGGAACCCCTCGGCCACCGCACGCGCATCCCGCCCCGCCCTTGAAGTGACCGCCAAGATCGTGAACAAGTCGGTCAATCAGTTGCGCCTGGATCACAAGGAAATCCGCCGTTCGGTGCGTCCAAACGCCCGCGACAAGGCGCTGCATCGGGTCCGGAAGGACGCCAAACGCTTACGGCACGCAGCTGAGGCGGTCGCGAGTATCCACGGCGGCCAGGCCGTCAGACTGGCACAGGCCGCGGAAGCCATCCAGAAGATACTCGGCGAACACCAGGACAGTGTTTTGGCACAGGCGGTCCTCAGGCACCGCATCTCAGACAAGGAACTGCCCAAGGACACCAAACGTGCCTACAAGAAGGCTCTCGCCACGGAAGAACACCGCGCAGCGGCCGCCGAAGCCGAGTACATGGGGACCAGGAAGACACCGCACGAAACCCGGCTTAAGCCGGCTGGATCACCCTCAAATGAACTGAAGGGCAGACGGACCGCCCGCCGGCCCAAGGATTTCCGATCCCAGCCGTAGCACTGCTGGACTGTCCCAAGGAGGGCACTGTCCTCACCGTTCACGCCACACAGGCCTCGAACCGCCAGCGCCAATCCACCGGACCATGCCGGGATCAGGGCCAGGCCTGATCCCGGGCCCAAAGCCGGCAACCCGCGCGTGGTGGTCAGTCGGTCCGGTCTCACCATGCTCACGGCAGGTTCTCAGGTCTTTGTCCTCTGGAGGGTCCTGGAGCCGGGCGAAGGTGCCGGTCAGGGTCACGGCAATGACGGTATTCCCGTTCACCAGGATGTTCAGGCCTCCGGAACGTCTCGACGGCGGCGCTCACCGCTGTCTCCCACATTGCTCCAAGCTGTAATCCTCGATTGAGGCAGAGTTCACGACGCCGAAGGGGATAGCGGCCTTAGTGCCATTGAAGACTCCGGTGACATTACCTCAATCCCGCGCGCGAATTGCTCTTGTGGGCCTCCTGCTTCCGAGGTTCACGATGCGGGCGTCGTTCGCAAGGATGCCGAGGCTGCCCGACATATCTGCGGCCTTGGGGAATTCCCGCAGTTCGCCGGCCGGGCCCACCTCACGGCACGGAGGTTGCTCGCCATGGGTTCCCTGGACCAAGGGCGTGACCAAAGCTTTTGGGCGGTACGGCGTGGCGCGTCTGGTGCGGGCGTAGCGTGAAAAAAGACATGGCTGGGGCGTGCCTTTTTCCAGAGGATATCTTTTGCCGGGAGGCAGCACATGAATCGCCCACGCCGGAATCCGGATCCTTCTAGGTCAATCGCCGGAGGACACCATGTAACTTCCGGGTCCACCGTCTGGGCTCCCGGAATAGAAGACACCGCGCAGCGCTTTGAAGAACTCCTGGGCACCATCAGGATCCTTGCCCACGGTCAAGGCCGGGGTCTGGACCCCGTCCTGGAACGCGTTATCCGTTCTGGCTGTCTCCTGGTCAGAGCCCGGTCCGGGATTCTGGGGCTGTTCGGAAACGATCACGTGCTGAGGAAATTCATCGCCGCCGGCATTGAAGAAGACGGCGAAGAGGAACAGGCTGCCCGCATCGGGCCGATGCGGGCCGGCCGCGAGTCGCTGGACTTGCTCGACATTGATCCGAAGGCCCTGAAGCCGCAGGATCCGCAGGGATTTCCCAACAACCTGCGGAACCCTGAACAAGAACCGCCGATGAAATCATTGCTGGAAGTTCCCATCACGGCTGACAACGATGTTCTGGGAACCATCTATTGGATAGACAAGATCGACGGCGAAGAGTTCACCGCCGATGACGAAGAAGCCGCCGTGGCCTTGGCCTCCGCGGCGGGAATCGCCATCAAAGACAGCCTCCGTGACGAAGAA
This sequence comes from Arthrobacter sp., assembly GCA_036565085.1. GTDB lineage: Bacteria > Actinomycetota > Actinomycetes > Actinomycetales > Micrococcaceae > Arthrobacter. The sequence goes on along the minus strand of DATCNU010000004.1, from coordinate 3,377 downwards.
ATCCCGCGGCGGGCTGCCTGGCTTGACGCATGCCTGGATGTCAGTGCGTACATCGCGGGCAACGATCTGCAAGCCTAGTCCGAAGGACTGGATTTCATCGCGGCCCGGGCCTGCCGGGGCTCCGGAGCCAGCCAGGCCTTGATTCTGGTGCCGACCAGCAACGAAGGAGCCTTCTTCGTTGCCGGCGCCGCGGGACAGGATGAGGCCGAAGCGGCCGGACAAGTTGTCCACTTGGAACCGGCCCTGAGAGATCTCCACGCTGCAACCGCGAGCCGGGCTCTGCTGACAGACGGAGCCGAACTGTTCAGGCAGCTGCCCGGCCCGAACACCGGCGAGATCCTGGCCATCCCGCTGCAAGCACAGAACCTCAAGTTTGGGCTGCTGATACTCCGGGAGGCGAAAGCTCCTGGGTTCACCCAGACAGATCTTCAGATGGGAACGCATTTCGGCTCCCACGTAGCTTTGGCACTGGAACTGGAGAACACCCGTGTGCTCCACGAGGAGGACCTTATGTACTCCGATCGGGACCGCATCGCCCGGGACCTCCACGACATCGTCATCCAACGCCTGTTCGCTGCCGGCCTGGGAATCCAGACCCTGCCGAACATTTCCGACCACGAAGAAATTGTCCACCGAATCGGGGCCATCACCACCGAACTTGACGAATCCATCAAGCAACTGCGGGAAACCATCTATGCACTACATCCCACCGGCCGCACAGTGACATGCTCAGCAGCAGAATTCTCCAGACGATCAGAGCCGGCATGAGTGCGCTACCGGTGGAACCCCAGCTCAAGCTCACTGGCCCCATCGACCAACTCAACGAGCCCAAGCTCTCAGACCAGTTGCTCGCAACCCTGTCAGAAGCCCTCAGCAACACCGCCCTCCATCCCGGAGCAGACACGATCAGCGTTGAGGTCACGGCAAGCCCCTCCGAACTTCTCCTTCGCGTCCAGGACAACGGCACCGGATTCGGCAGACGCAAACACGGAGGACTCGCAGATCTGGAACACCGCGCCCGGGAGCTCGGCGTGCAAGCACCGTAACCTCCTCTGCCAGCGGAACACTCCTGAAATGGGCTGTCCCGGTCCGATGCCCCCTCCCTTCAAGGGTCGGCCGGCGCGTTGAGGCCCTTCGGCATTACACACCCTCCAAGAAGATCAAACCTTGAAGGCAGACACCAGAACATGGCAGGACCGAGCAAGACTGAGCCTTGATCACGGACCCGTGCCCGGAGGTCCAGGTCCACCGATCATCAGCCGCGCCTCCGGCCCCCGATACCCGGCAAGGACCGCGGGCCCCGGCTCACTGTCCTCCCGAGGTGCCCCGGCGTACCAGCGCCACGGCATCACACCGGCCGGCAGCTCCACGCCGGATGCCTGTTGGGTCCGGCCGCCAGGGCGTCCAGCTGCTGGGCTTTGCCGCCCGCGGCGGTCCTCGACCCGGAAGACAGAGCCGCAGTATAGCAGCGGGGTCATATAATGGAGGTATCGCATCACTCCACTTTCCGGAATGCCACCCCATAATCGGATCGTCGGGCACGTTCCGCGAAAAACGCGAAAACGCTGCTCCTCCGGACCTGGCGCCATCGTTAGCTCATCAGCCCAGTAGAACTTGCTCCCTCACCACATCCGCGCTGGTTCTACGCAGGCAGAAAAGGAAGGCATTGCGGTGATCGATCTTGAAAGTCCGCCCGCACACGCCGTCGTCCAGGCGATCCATGCCGGCGACCCTTTGACATTGAGGCGGTTGTTGCGTGCGAACCCCGGCATGGCGACCGCAAGATTCGGCCCCGCCGACCCGCGCGGTGCCGAACGCACCCTGCTCCATGTAGCCACCGACCGGCCGGGCCACTACCCGCACGGGGCTGAGACCGTTGCCGTACTGGTGGAAGCCGGGGTAGAAGTCAGCGCCCCCTGTACGGGTCCGCACGCCGAAACCCCGCTGCATTGGGCCGCATCCAGCAACGACGTGGACGCGCTCGACGCGCTGCTGGACGCCGCCGCCGACATCGAAGCCCCCGGCGCGGTCTTTTACGGCGGCACCCCGCTGGCGGACGCCGTCGGCTTCGGGCAGTGGCAGGCGGCACGGCACCTAATCGAACACGGGGCACGGTCTACCCTCTGGCAAGCGGCGGCGTTGGGCTTGCGGTCACGCATCTGCGACTGCTTTCCGGACAGGGCGCGCCCCGCCGCGGAAGAGGTCAACGCCGGTTTCTGGTATGCCTGCCGCGGTGGACAATTCAACGCTGCGGTCTTCCTCCTGCATGAGCGCGCGGACCTGAACTGGATACCGGAGGGGGAAAAGCAGACGCCCCTGGACGCGGCCCGCCTTGGCGGCGCAGCCGACCTGGTCAAATGGCTGCACACCCACGGCGCTAAGCCAGCCGCCGAACTGCGCTGACCGAATGACCCCGCGGGCGTTGCCACCAGCGCCAACCCCTTCTTCCTAATGATCAAACAGCCCATGTCGGCATCTGTACATCGCGTTTTCATTGAAGCCATGGCGGGGGCATATATGCGACCAGCAAAAGTGCCGATACAGGTGTGACAACCGGAAGACTTGGATGGACTCCATCCATCAGAAATAAGACGCACACCATGAGCACACACGAATCGATCCAACACAGCCACCCACAGCATTCGCACCCCGCGCAGGAGCGACCCGATCTGCACAACTCCTCCATTAGCGAAGACGCGGCTGCGGCCGCTCGCTGCGGCGAGGTCCATCTGCCAACGGGTCGTACCTGCATCCTGCCCCACCGACATGCCGGCGCCTGTAAGTTCGTATCACCCGAAGAAGTGGAAGATTCGCTGGCACAGTAAGCCATCACCGACACTACTTGTCATCCCAGGACAGCTTCGGGAGTCCCGAGCTGTGCAGGGCCGGCGTTGCTGGCCTCCGGCGCTTTCATTCCCGCCCGACACCCGACTCGGGCCGAGGCAAAGGCACTCGGTGATCCCCTCGCCCACAGTTGGACGGCAAGCCCTGGATGGCCAGCGTTAGCGGAAATTGAACAGCGGACCGGCAATGACCAGACCGAGCCCATGGCCCAGCGCCGCGAATGCCGCGAACATCACCAGGGCCGATCCGGCCAGTGCCAGATCCTTGAGGAACTGGCTTTTCTCAAGAGCCCGCGATTGAGGGTCGCTCTCCTTCCAGAAGGCATGCATCAGGAAGGCTGTTGGTACAAGAAATACGAAAAGAATCAACGCACCCAGGTGTTACTCGTCGCGTTATTTGACGATGGCGGCGGCGGTTTCGGTGACGACGGGCGGGGCATGAAAATGCCCCGCCGGAGGGTTTCGGCGGGGCATTCATCGTCGGGTTGACGTGGCGGTCGTGATCGGTGACGGCGGTTTTTTACTCGCTGTTCT
>DATCNU010000003.1:0-3844 GCA_036565085.1 Arthrobacter sp. | reverse complement strand
ATCTAGGACAGATGATCTAGGAAGCGGCGGCTGCCTGGCCGCTGTTGACGTTGACCAGCCATGCGACACCGAACCTGTCGGTACACATGCCGAAGATGTCGCCCCAGGGAGCCCTTTCCATGGGGACGGTCACGGTACCGCCGTCGCCGGCCAGCCTGTCCCAGTAACCGCGCAATTCAGCCTCGTCATCGCCACTGAGGGAGACCGAAAAAGTGTTCCCGGGCGTGAAGTCCATGGAGTTGGGGGTGTCCGCCCCCATCAGGACCATGCCTTGGGGTGTAGTCAGCAAGCCGTGCATGATCTTGTCGGCCTCCGCGGGGTCTTCGCTGGCCTGGAACTCGCTGAAAGTGCTGAGCGCCAATTCGCCGCCGAATACCGTCTGGTAGTAGGTCATCGCCTCCCGGGCGTTGTCACGGAAGCCAAGGTAGGGATTAAGCGTCGTGGTCATGGCCGTTTCTCCTGTTGGTGTGGACTGGAAGGGCAAGGAACAGTCAACATATTGCCTCAAGCCGGCGCGATCCGGGAACCGGACACGTCAAGGTGCGCCGCTTCATCGCCGTGGATGACTGCGGCACCCGGATCAACCCGATGATCATCGAGGGCCAGGTGCACGGCGGGCTGACCGACGGCGTCGGGATGGCCCTGATGGAGATCATCGAGTTCGACGCCGACGGCAACTGCCTGGGCGGGTCCTTCATGGACTACCTGATCCCCACCGCGATGGAAGTGCCCGACTGGGAGACGGGCTTCACCGTCACGCCGTCCCCGCACCACCCCATTGGCGCGAAAGGCATTGGCGAGTCCGCCACCGTCGGCTCCCCGCCGGCGATCGTGAACGCCGTCGTTGACGCGCTGGCCCCCTACGGGGTTGTTCACATGGACATGCCCTGCACCCCGGCCCGGGTCTGGGCCGCGATGGAGGGCCGGGCAAGGCCACCGATCTAAATGAGCCCGACAGCAGACTCCCTCACGGCCCGGGCGAACGACCTCGCCGCCCGCCGTGAGCCCTTCGTGCACGCCACGGTGGTCCGTGCCCAGCATCCCACCAGCGCCCACGCCGGGGACACCGCCCTGGTGCTCCCCAGCGGGGAGATCCAGGGTTTCGTCGGAGGAAACTGCGTCGAGTCCTCGGTGCGGGAGTACAGCCGGCAGGTCCTTGCCTCGCAGGAGCCCCTGCTGCTGCGCGTGGTCCCGGGCGAACCGTCCCGCGCCGCCGAAGAAGGAGCGGTTGAGGTCTCCAACCCCTGCCTGAGCGGCGGGGCGATCGAGATCTTCCTCCAGCCGCGCATCCCGCCGCCCCGCGTCGTCGTTGTCGGCACCACGCCCGTGGCCCAGGCCCTGGAGACCCTTGGCACCGGCGTAGGACTGGCCGTGGAACTCACGGACGGGGAATCGGCTGCCCCGCGGGCGGACGACGCGGCGCTGATCGTGGCCTCGCACGGCAAGGCAGAGGAAGTCGCGCTTGAGGCCGCCCTGCGCGCCGGCGTGCCGTATGTCGCTCTCGTGGCCAGCGGGACGCGCGGAGCCGCGGTGCTGGAGTCCCTCGACGTCGACCAGTCGCTACGGTCGCGCGTCTTCACCCCTGCGGGGCTGCAGTTGGGTGCCCGCACCCCCGGCGAGATCGCGCTCTCGATCCTGGCCCAACTCATCCAGGAGCGGGCCAGGTCCCGGCATGCCGGTCCGGTGACGGGTCAAATGGCGGCGTCGGCGGCCAGGTCCGCTGCCGCGGCGGACGCTCCGGCGACGGCGATCGACCCCGTTTGCGGCATGACCGTAGTCGCTGCGGAATCCTCACTGCAGCTTGAGCACAACGGAGTCACCGTGTACTTTTGCTCGCCCGGATGCCGTGCGGCCTTCCGCAAAGATCCGGAGCGCTATGCCCTCACCCTCTGAACGCACAGCCGCCGTCCACCGGACGGCGGGGCTGATCCTGGCGGCCGGGGAGTCACATCGCCTGGGACGGCCCAAGCAGCTGCTCCCCTACGGCCACGGCGTCCTCCTCGATGCCGTGCTGGCGACCGCACGGGACTGCGGCTTTGACCAGACCGTGCTGGCCCTGGGAGCTTCGGCCGGGGAGGTGCAGCGCACGGTCGACACCACCGGTTGCGAGATCGTGATCAACCCGGACTTCGGCGAGGGCTGTTCCTCCTCGATCGCGGCGGGCATCGCTGTGATCCGCCCGGACACGGAGGCCGTCGTCCTGCTGCTCGGGGACCAGCCGTGCGTCCAGTCCGTCACTGCAAGGGAGCTGCTGGAGCTCCTGTTCATCCGCCGCTCACGCTATGACCAGGACGTCCCCGGCATCGCCGTCTGCCGTTACGACGACGGCATCGGCCACCCCTTGGCTTTCACCGGGCGGATGCTCCCGGAGCTGGCCGCCCTGCACGGCGACAAGGCAGTCTGGAAGCTGCTGGAGCAAAAGGCCGGCGACGTCGTCGAACTCCGGGTCCCCGGTCCGGTTCCGCTGGACGTTGACACGGAAGAAGACTACCGCCGGGTCCTCGCCGGGATGGACGGAGGGCCATGAACACGGCGGCGCGCACCGGGGCGGAGGAGGACGTCCAGCGCAGGATTCCCGACGTCGCGTCACTGGTCTCCGCGCTGGACAGCATGGACTACCTGGCCGACGCCGGGTTGGCTACGGCGTTGTTCCTGGCCGTCCGGCTGCCGCAGCCCATCCTGCTGGAGGGCGAGGCGGGCGTCGGCAAGACTGAGGCGGCAAAGGCCCTGGCCGAGCTGCTGGACACGCCGCTGTACCGGCTGCAGTGCTACGAGGGGATCGACGCCGGCGAGGCCCTCTACGAGTGGAACCACCAGCGCCAGCTGCTCGGGATCCGCCTGGCGGAGGTCCGGGACGCAGCCGTCACCGAAACGGACCTCTTCGGCCCGGAGTACCTGCTGCGCCGGCCGCTGCTGCAGGCGATCGAACATCCCGGAACCCGGCCCGCCGTCCTCCTGCTGGACGAGATCGACCGGGCTGATGCCGAGTTTGAGGCCTTCACCTTCGAACTGCTCGCAGAGGCTGCGGTCACCATCCCGGAACTGGGCACCATCCGCGCCACCCACCCGCCGATCGTCATCCTGACCTCCAACCGGACGCGGGACCTGCACGACGCACTGACCCGGCGGTGCCTCTATCACTGGATCGACTACCCGGGCCCGGAGCGGATCGCGGAGATCGTGCGCCGGAGGGTGCCGGCCAGCAGCGGTCCGCTGGCCCTGCAGGCCGCCGCGGTGATCACGAAGCTGCGCACCCTGGATCTGGCCAAACCGCCGGGGATCTCCGAGGCCATCGACTGGGTGTCCGCCCTCGCCGTGCTGGGCATCGGACAGATCGACGCCACGACGGCGGACCAAACCCTCGGCTCGGTCGTCAAGAACCGCGACGATCTTGAACTGGTCGGCGTCCGCGGTGCGGACTGGCTCGTGGCCGGTACGGGCGGGTGAGCCTGCTGATGGCCGGCACCACGCAGAAAACAGCCGCTTCCGCTCCTCCGGTGGAGGCGGCCGCCCTGTCCGCAGCGTTCGTCACCGAACTGCGCCGGGCCGGGCTGTCGTGCTCTCCGGACCGGGCAGCCCGGCTGGCCGAGGCCCTCCGCCTGATCCCGCCGGACGACGTCGAAACGCTGTACTGGGTATGCCGAGTGGTGCTGGTGTCAGCGCATGGGCAGCTGCCGGTGTTCGATGCCGTCTTCGCGGCGGTGTTCCGCGGCGGTTTTGACTCCTCCGGGCGGCCACACACGACCCTGGCCGCGGCGACGTCGCCGCCGGGTGCCCCTGAAGAGGCCCGCACCAGGCCCTCGCCGGCCGAGGACCGATCCCCCGGGCAGGCACCTGCGCAGCC
>DATCNU010000002.1:0-13511 GCA_036565085.1 Arthrobacter sp. | reverse complement strand
GATTTGGTGCGTCAGGGTCCAGGAAGTGCGCCTCCAACGCCGCCGCACCCGCAGGGCCAAGGTTGGCGGTTTCATCGACCATGACCCGGGCGTGCTGCCACGAAATGCTCCCGGCTCCCAACGCGGCCAGCGTCAAAGGCAGGGCCGTGCTGAGCTCCCGGGACTCCGCCAGTAGGGCACCGGCCGCCCGTTCACTGACGGTCAGGACACGCGCGACCTCCGCAACCACGGCCATCTCCTGCGCGGTGTGCTCCTGCGGCGTCGCGGCGGGAGACTCCATGGACATGGTCGCGTCCGCGAAACCGGCCGAGGCACCGGCCGTCAGCGCTGCCGTCTTGGCCTGCAGACGGGCTGCCTCCGCCAGGATGTCCAGGCAGTCATCAGCCTGTTGCCGCAGCTGGTCGGCACCAGGGCACCCAGTTCCGGAGCCTGTCCCGCGGACAATCACACCCAGAGCAGCAACGGACGCCTCGATGGCCCCCAACGCCTTCTCCACTGCTGCCGTGTTTTCCATACTCAAATCATCCTGCGAGGGTCTGACAATAACGGCACCGGAGGTCCTGGCAGTCAGCGCCGATTGGGCGGTCAGTTGAGTGCGGTCAGTTGAGTGCAGCCAGTTGAGGGCGGTCGGGTGGGAGCCGCAGGACCAACGCCCATCTGCCTTTGGGGCGATGGAAGCTATGGGAGCCGCGACGGGCGGAGCAGGTTGGCTTCGCCTGCCCGTTTGGCATCGAGCGGGACCGGGCTGGTCAGCACGGCCGGCCCGCGGTGCAGCATGCCGCTGGAAAGAACCTGGCAACGCACGCCTCCGCGACCGCGCATGGCTTTGTGCGCGCCGGGGGCAAGCATCTCATCCATCCAGGCGCAGGGGTTGGCAGGCCGACCCGCCATCAAACGGACCACGTCTCCGCCGGATTCCAGCGCGAAATCCTCACCAAGCAGTGGAGCCAGTTGTGCCCCTCGAAGCACTACATTTCGCCGTGTCAGGAGAGGGTCAAGAGGTGCCGTCCCCAGCTCTGCGGCGATGGCTTCGAGAACCTCGATCGCGAACAGGGTGACCGCCGCGTCCATATGCGCGGCCTTGCCAAAGAACCGGTCGCCAGCAATGCCCTTGCCGGCCACCAGTTCGGCCTGTTCGGCATCCATGGTTGGGACGTCCGCTGCACCTTCCCGTGCCCGGCCGAGGTAGGCGTGCGCCGGCGACACGAGCAGGTGCAGGACCTCCACGTCATATCTGAAGCTTGCCGTCATGCCACATGCTAACCCGGTGACCGGTAAAGGCAAGCTAACGACGGCGGGACGTCCCGCCGTCGTCGTCCTCAGTTCGGAAGGGGACAATTCAACAATGGGATTGTTGGGCGTTCGTGTAAATTCGGGGTATGGCTACTTTGAACCCGAACGCGGAATCCGCCCCCTTGAGCGGACTGCTGACCGGTGCGCAGGGCGGCCCGGGAATACCGGATGGACAGTCCAGGCTGCGCATTGCTGTGCCGTCGGTGGCAACGCGTGTCGCCACCGAGCTGCGCCTGCAGATTGCGGAGGGCGCCCTGCCGCCCGGAACGAAGCTCAAGGAAGAGGCCCTTTCCGAGGCTCTCGGCGTTTCCCGCAATACGGTCCGTGAAGCGTTTGCCGAACTCGTCAGCGAGCGCCTTGTTGTCCGCCAGCCAAACCGGGGAGTCTTTGTTGCCAGCCTCGGCGCGAAGGACATCCACGACGTCTACACCGTCAGGCGTGCCATTGAGGTCAGCGCAGTTCGCGGCGGTGGCAGCCCGGAAAGTATCGCGGCAGTAAGGGCGGCTGTGGAGGAAGGCAAGCGCGCGGCCGCCGCGGGAGACAGCGAACGGCTGGGCAGCGCCAACCAGCATTTCCATGGAGCCCTGGTGGCCATGGCGGGCAGTGAACGACTGAACACCATCATGTCCCAGGTGCTGGCCGAGATGCGGCTTTTTTTCCACAAGGCCGCTGTTGACGGGGGCTTTTACCAGCACTATCTGGCCGACAACGAGCTGATCTGCAAAGCCCTCGAATCCGGAGACACTGAGCTCGCGGCCGAGCGGCTCCTCGACTACCTCGCCAGATCCGAAGAGCATCAGACCTCGGTCCACACAGCCGAAAACGGCGGTTCGAAGTAGCCGACGCTGAAGTAGCCACCGCCGAAGTAGCCAACACTGAAGTAGTCCCCGCCGAAATGGCGGTCGCCGCTCCCATAACTCCCGAGGCTCCAGCGGCCACCAGCGTGAGCCGAGGTTAAACAAGGCTTCCCCTCCGGTGACCCTGGGTCCTGTTGCCGCGCCCCGTGGCAGGCCGCGCGAGGCCCGCGCCCGTCCCCGCACAAGCCCATTCTCTCCTCGCATAACTCCCGCGCCGCCACAAAATCCCCAAGCCCTTGACGGTGTGATCTGCGTCGCGTAAATTGTTCAACAGGTTTGGATTGTTCAACGATCTAACAATCCAACAGAATTCCGGTCTTCGCCACCACCCTGACGGAAACCGCACACACCGGCTGGAATGCTCCGACCTGCAACGTCGCTCCCGGAGCCCTCAAGCCCATCAGCGCCTTCCGTCACTCGGACGACATTCACTCTCTTCCTGGAGGAACATCATGGCCACAGCATCAGCAGTTGGCTCAGACAACCCGAAACCCTTTGCAGGGCGAAAGGGCATGTACAGGGCATTCGCGGCCAGTCTGACCGGAACCGCCTTGGAGTTCTACGATTTTGCCGTTTACTCCGCCGCGGCAGCAATCGTCTTCCCGCTCATCTTTTTCCCGGCCCAGGACCCCGTCACGGGCACCCTGCTCGCCTTCTCGACGTACGCCGTAGGGTACATCTCCCGGCCGGTCGGCGGCATCATCTTTGGCCGCCTTGGCGACGAGATCGGCCGGAAGAAGATCCTGGTCATCACGCTGATGCTCATTGGCGTGGCCACCTTCCTCATTGGCCTGCTGCCCACCTATGGCAGTATCGGCATTTTTGCACCCGCCGTCCTCGTCTTCCTTCGCTTCGCGCAGGGCGTGGGCGTCGGCGGTGAATGGGGCGGAGCAGTCCTGCTCTCCAGCGAATTCGGTGATCCGCGCCGCCGCGGCCTCTGGGCATCCGCTGCGCAGATCGGCCCGCCCGCCGGCAACCTGATGGCCAACGGTGCACTCGCTGTCCTGACCCTGGTCCTCTCGGAGCAGGCGTTCCTCGACTACGGCTGGAGAATTGCCTTCCTGATCTCGGCGCTACTGGTGGCTTTCGGGCTCTGGATCCGGCTCAGGCTTGAAGACACCCCTATCTTCAAGGCCATGGAAGCCAGGGGGGACAAGCCCAAAGCCCCCATCCGGGAAGTTCTGGCAACCCAGCGCAGGCCCCTCATCGCGGCCATGCTCAGCCGAATCGGCCCTGACGTCCTCTACGCGCTGTGCACAGTCTTTACCCTCACCTACGGCATCCAGGAGCTTGGCTTCGACCGCGGCCAGGTGCTCGTAGCCGTCCTCATCGGTTCGGCCCTCCAGCTGTTCACCATGCCGCTTGCCGGTGCAATCTCTGACCGCATCAACCGCCGGCTGGTCTACGGCATCGCCGCAGGGGCGGCAGCCGTCTGGGCCTACCTCTTCTTCATCGCCCTCGGGGGCCGGTCTCCGGTCATGCTTATCGTGGGAACTGTGCTGGGCCTGCTTTGCCACTCCTTCATGTACGGGCCCCAGGCCGCCTTCGTTGTTGAACAGTTCTCGCCGCGACTGCGTTCTACGGGCAGCTCGCTGGCCTACACCTTCGCGGGAATCATCGGCGGTGCAATAGCCCCGTTCATGTTCACGCTGCTGCTGAGCACCTTCCACAGCTGGGTGCCGGTCGCAATCTACCTCAGCGTCGCCTGCCTCCTCACCCTGGTCGGCCTCGCCCTCGGCCGGGACTCCAATGTTGCCGAAGACGAGGAATACCTGCATATGTCAGCAGAACCCGACGTTGCGCTTGAAGCGAGGGTGATCCGGTGATGCAGGCCAAATCCCTCGTGGCGCCCGCTGAAGCCCGCCGGATGTTCCGCAACGGCCTTGTCACCTCCACCTCGGGGTGGAGTGACGGCTACACACAGGCGAACCTGATAGCGGTGACTGCCGACTACGCCGACGAATTCATCGAATTCTGCCGGCTCAATCCCAAGGCCTGCCCGGTCATCGACGTCCTTCCTGCGGGACAATGTGAAAGCTTCCTCGCCCCGGGTTCTGACATCCGCAAGGATATCCCCGCCTACCGCGTGTGGGAGGACGGCAAACTCACTGGTGAAGTCAGCGACGCCACATCGGTCTGGCGCGACGACCTGGTGGGTGTGCTGATCGGCTGCAGCTTCACGTTTGAAGCAGCACTTGCCAATGAGGGAATCCCGCTCCGCCACACCGAAACCGGCCGCAACGTCCCCATGTACCGCACAAATGTCCAGTGCACGCCGGCAGGACGGATTCACGGTCCCATGGTCGTTTCGATGCGTCCGATGCTGCCCGGGCTGGTGGAAACGGCCATCAGGGTGACCTCGGAGGTGCCCAAGGTCCACGGAGGTCCGGTTCATGTGGGATCGCCGGAGGACATCGGCATTGCTGACATCACCCGCCCCGACTTCGGGGACGCAGTGGAGATTTGGCCGGGGGAAGTGCCCGTCTTCTGGGCCTGCGGCGTGACGCCGCAGAGCGCTGTGATGGCATCCCGTCCGGCCTTCGCCATAAGCCATGCTCCCGGGTACATGTTCGTCACTGACGTGCCGGAAAGCACCTACCGGGTGTCAGCAGGAGCGCGATCATGAAGAGAAGGATTCCCGTGGCCGAGAAGAGGGCCCGCAGGGTCATGAACCTGCCGACGCCACGGCAACAGGCCACCGGCACGCACTGCGAACTGTCAGGCCTCTGGGAGAGCCCCGCTGGGGCGCGGGTCTCCTTTTATGAGGGCCAGCTCCTTCCGGGTGACTCCGGCAGGGAATGTGTGTGGACCTATGCAGGGTTCCAGTCAGGTCAAACCGGTTCCCATGACGCCCGGTTTGCGGGAGCGGAGCGTCAAAGACAGTAGGTGCCGCAGGAAGCCAGCGGACGACGGCGGCACCTCCCGCCGTCGTCCGTTTGCGTTTTGGCGTGATTCCAGAAGAGCCAGCCCGCCGTTCAACGGATCCTCTGGCGCGAGCCGGAGAAGGGGACGAGAATGGCCTCGTGGTCCCCATTCGTCGTGGCGGGGACGGTGACGTGATGAACGCCGCCGCCCGAAAGATACAGCGCATCTACCTCACGCTGACGCTGGGCAACACCCTTGCTGCCTCGTTCATCTGGGGAATCAACACCCTCTTCCTGCTGGATGCGGGACTCAGCAACCTCGAGGCCTTCGCCGCGAATGCCTTCTTCACGGCAGGCATGGTGCTGTTCGAGGTGCCCACCGGCGTGGTCGCGGACAGTTGGGGACGCCGCGTTTCCTTCCTGCTCGGCACCGTGACACTGGCCGGGTCGACCTACCTGTACTACCTGCTGTGGCAGCTTTCGGCCCCGTTCTGGATGTGGGCAGTGGTGTCCGCATTGCTCGGTCTGGGCTTCACCTTCTTCTCCGGCGCGGTGGAGGCCTGGCTGGTGGACGCCTTGCACTTCTCGGGGTATGACGGCGGGCTGGAGAAGGTTTTCGGGCGGGGCCAGATGGTGTGGGGGATCGCAATGCTCGTAGGTTCGGTTGCGGGCGGTGTCATTGCACAGGCCACGAACCTGGGCGTGCCGTTCCTGCTGCGCGTGGGCGTGCTGCTGGCCATGTTCGTCGTCGCATTGTGGCTCATGCACGATGTGGGTTTCACTCCCGAACGCTCCACCCATCCCCTCCGGGCGACCCGTGCCGTGCTCTCCGCCTCGATTGAAAACGGTTTGAAGAATCCGCCGGTGCGTTACGTCATGCTGGCCGCCCCGTTCAGTGCCGGCGTCGAGATCTATGTGTTCTACGCCCTGCAGCCATACCTGCTTGAGCTCTTCGGTGACCCGCGGGCCTACTCCGTGGCCGGGCTGGCGGCGGCAATCGTGGCTGGATCGCAGGTGATCGGAGGCTGGGTGGCGCCCCATGTCCGGGGCCTCGTCCGGAAACGCACAACAGTGTTGATTCTGAGCGGCGCCGCGAGCGCACTGATCTTGGTCGTGATCGGATTCACCCATGTCTTCTGGCTGGCCCTGGTGCTGTTGGCGGTCTGGGCCCTCGTCTCCTCGGCGCACCTCCCGGTGCGGCAGGCCTATCTGAACGACATGATCGCCTCGAAGCAGCGCGCAACGGTACTCAGCTTCGACTCGCTCATGGGTTCGAGCGGCGGCGTGGTGGTACAGCCGCTGCTCGGCCGGTCGGCAGACCTGTACGGCTACCCCGCCTCGCTGGCTATCAGCGGTGCGATTTACCTGATTGAGATCCCCTTCCTGCTGGCCAGCCGCCGGCAGCACCATCCGGCGGACGAGGCCAACGCTTCGGCCAGTACATCGAACGCGGAATCCCCGCTTCCATAGCCTCCCAGGCGTCAGGGTCTTGGGCGTCAGGCCTCCGGAACACGCAGTACCCCGACGGCGGCAACCAAGTAAGGCGCCGGGTCCGGCTCCGTTCCGGCCGCCCACTGCATCCAGGCCTCGAAGGTTGCGCCGATGTACGCGGCGCACAGGTACCGGGCGGTGTCCTCGGGGACACCGCGCTCCAGGAGGTGGGATCTGGCCCGTTCGCGCTGGGAGGCCAGGGCCTCGTATCCCCGGCTCATGAGTTCGGGATGTTCGGCGATCAGGCGCAGGCGGCCGCGCGTCACGGCCAGGTCAGGAAGGACCTTGGCGCCTGCGACGGCCGTCTCGCGCAGCCCGGACAGAATGTCGTCACCGTAGCCGTGGCTGGCTTGAGCTGAACCGAGCACCGATGCCGAAGCCTCAATGACCGGCTCCGCGCCGCCCCATACCAGGTCAGCCTTGCTGGAGAAGTATCGGTACAGGCTCTTGCGCCCGATGCCCGCTTCGCGCGCAATGTCTTCCATGGAGGTCTGTTCGTAACCGCGCTCAGCGAACAGTCGCAGGGCGGTCCCGGCGACCTCGTCCGGATCGATGGTCGCGGGGCGGCCGGTGGGCCGCACCGCCGTCCCTGCCTGGTCTTGGATCCCGGCGTGGTCGTCCATCCCTGCCTGGTCCATGAAGATCCCTCCCTTATTCACTCTTCCATAATGACACAGGGTGTCATAAGGTGGGCAGCACTACGCCGCACGAAACTTTGGGAGGACATCATGGGCAACGGATCCACGTGGCAGGAAGCCATCACCAGCGGCCGCTTTGCGGGAAAGACGGTCATCGTCACCGGCGCGGGGTCAGGGATCGGCAAGGCCACCGCCCTTCGCATCGCGAAAGAGGGCGGTAAAGTCATCGCCGCGGACATCAGCAAGGAACGTCTCGACGCCTTGGTAGAAGAGAATGACGGACTGGATCTGGTCCCCGTGGCCGGCGACATTTCCACCGAGGAGACCGCGGCCGCCGTCGTCGCCGCAGCCGGGGGACGGGTGGACGCCCTCGCGAACGTCGCCGGCATCATGGACAGCTTCGCGCCGATCCACGAGGTGGACGACGACACCTGGGACCGCGTCTTCCGGATCAACGTGACCGCCCTCATGCGCCTCACCCGGGCGGTGGTGCCGCTGATGCTCGACGCCGGGGCCGGCTCCGTCGTCAACGTTTCGTCCGAGGCCGGGCTGCGCGGGTCCGCCGCCGGCGCCGCCTATACCGCCTCCAAGCATGCGGTCATCGGCCTGACGAAGAACTCGGCCGTGATGTACGGGCACAAGGGCTTGCGCTTCAACGCCGTAGCTCCCGGGGCCACCATCACGCATATCGTTGCCAATTGGGGATCACAGCTTGCGGCTGAACGCCTGGGTCCGCTGATGCAGGCCAACGTTCCTGTACCCGCCACGGCGGAGCAGTTGGCGGCGTCCATCACCTTCCTGCTCAGCGACGACGGCACCAACGTCAACGGTGCCATCCTGGCGTCCGACGCCGGCTGGTCGGCGGTTTAGGCGCTCACTGGGCCCCCATGCCAGGGACGCGTCCGACGTCAGCCGTCCGACATCAGCCATCCGACGTCAGCCGTCCGACGTCAGCGCAGTGGGGCCGGGCGTACCCGGATGGGGGCCAGGATAGCGATGATCATGACTGCGGTGATGGAGCCGGCAGCCATGATGGAGGCCAGGACCAGAATCTGGAAGCGCCCGGCTTCCAACGGCGAGACCCCTCCGAAGATGGCGCCGACGAAGGCCCCGGGCAAGGTGACGAGTCCCGTGGTCTTGGTCTGATCGGTGGAAGGGATGAGGGCCGAATACACGGCGCCGCGGGCAAGTTCCCGGGTGGACTGCCGCGGCGTGGCGCCGAGGGCCAGCCACCCCTCCACCTCGTCCCACCGTTCGATAACGGATTCGGTAAAGCGTCTGCCCGCGAGGGTCGTGATCGTCATCGCGTTTCCGATGATGATGCCGCCTATCGCCAAGGCGTAGCGCGGGGTGAAGGGGATCGCTCCGGTCGCGAAAACGATGGCCAGCGTCACTGCGATGCCGGTGGCCATCGAACCGCCCACGAGCGCGAAGTTCTTCCAGTTCCACACGAGGCGTCGGGTGGCAGTCACTGCCGCCACAGCGAACATGGTCAGCAGCGCGAGGGCAACGAACACCGGATTGGTGATGACGCCGCTCAGGACCAGGCTGATCAGGGCGAGCTGCGCCGCGCCGCGCAGGATTGCCAGAGCCGGGGCGGCAATGTGCCGGGCCCTGAATCCCCGCAGCACCGCAAGGGTCAGAGCCATGAGGAGACCGACACTGAGCAGGGTGGGAGCGAACGCACTGAGCTCGGTCATCCTGCCACCCTATCGGCGCTGCCGGTGATCGCGCCTGGCTGGCGTTTGGATGGTTGCCAAGCGTCCTATGTGAGCGTAGGACTCCGCGTCCTAGGAAAAGCAGGGACAGGAAAACCTGCTGACAAGCCAACCCAACATGCGTAACGTCAGGTGTCAGCCCACATCTAAGGGAGTAATCATGAGAATCGCAGTGACTGGTGGAAGTGGAAAGCTGGGGCGGCATGTGGTCCGCAGGCTCGTCAGCGACGGGCACGAGGTCCTGAACCTTGACCGCGCGGGGGAGAGGAATCCAGGGCTGGTGATGGTGGACCTGCGCAATTACGGCCAGGTCCTGGACGTGTTGATGGGACTGGATGACCGGCACACCGGTCTGGACGCCGTGGTGCACCTGGGCGCTATTCCCGCACCGGGCATCCTCCCCGATGCAGCCACCTTTGAGAACAACATGCTCTCCACCTATAACGTGTTCCAGGCGGCCCGCCGGGCCGGCATCAAAAAGGTGGTGTACGCCTCCAGCGAGACGGTGCTCGGGCTGCCGTTCGACGTCGACCCTCCCTATATCCCCGTGGATGAGGAGTACCCGGCGCGGCCGGAAAGTACCTATTCACTGGTGAAGCACCTGGAAGAGCGGATGGCGGTCGAACTGACGCGCTGGGACCCGGAGCTGAGCATCACGGGCCTGCGGTTTTCCAACGTCATGGACGCCGAAGATTATGAACGGTTCCCGTCCTTCGACTCCGACGCGAGGCTGCGCAAGTGGAACCTGTGGGGTTACATCGATGGCCGGGACGGCGCGCAGGCCGTAGCCCGGGCGCTGGAGAAGGGCAAGCCCGGATTCGAGGCGTTCATCATCGCCAACGCGGACACCGTCATGAGCCGTTCCAGCGCCAGCCTCGCCGCTGAGGTGTTTCCGGACGTCAAAGTGACGAAGGAACTGGGCGAACACGAAACACTGCTCTCCATCGACAAGGCCAGGCGGATGCTGGGCTTCGAACCCGAACACAGCTGGCGCACTTACCACTCCACCAGGACCACCCCCACCGAGAACTGAGGATCTTTATGCAGTACCGCACACTGGGCAACAGCGGCGCCGTGGTTTCGAACTACGCGCTGGGCACCATGACCTTCGGGGCCGAGGCCACCGAGGAAACCTCCCATGCCCTCCTGGACGGCTATATTGCCGCCGGCGGCAACTTCATCGACACCGCTGACGTCTACAGCGCCGGAATCTCCGAGGAGATCATCGGACGCTGGCTGGCGCAGCGGCCCGAAGCCAGGGACCGCGTGGTGCTCGCTACGAAAGGCCGCTTCCCGATGGGGACGGCCCCGAACGACGTGGGCACGTCCCGCCGTCATCTGACCCGGGCACTGGATGATTCCCTCCGCCGCCTGGGGGTGGAGCAGGTGGACCTCTACCAGCTGCATGCGTGGGACCCCATCACACCGCTGGAAGAAACGCTCCGGTTCCTGCACGACTCCGTCAGCAATGGCAAGATCGCCTACTACGGGTTCTCCAACTTCCTGGGATGGCAGGTGACCAAGGCTGTCCACCTGGCCAAGGCCCACGGCTGGAGCGCCCCCGTCACCCTGCAGCCGCAGTACAGCCTGCTGGTCCGCGAAATCGAGTCGGAGATCGTGCCGGCGTCGCTGGATGCGGGCATCGGCCTCCTGCCTTGGTCGCCTTTGGGCGGCGGCTGGCTGTCCGGCAAGTACAAGCGCGACCAGCCGCCGGCCGGCGCCACGAGGCTCGGCGAGAATCCAAAGCGAGGCATGGAAGCATGGCAGGCCCGCAACGATGATCCGCGCACCTGGGACGTCATCGGGACAGTGGAAAAGATTGCCGCCGATCACGGGGTTAGCGCCTCCCAGGTAGCTCTGGCCTGGCTGGCAGACCGCCCCGCGGTGACATCGGTGATCGTCGGCGCCCGCAACAGCGAACAGCTGGCAGACAACCTTGCCGCCGCTGACCTCGAACTGACCCCCGAGGAAACGGAGCGGCTGACGACGGCCAGCCAGCCGCGCGTCGGGGTCTACCCCTACGGGCCCCTGGCACACGAACAGCGCAGCCGGAAGATAGAAGGCGGCCGGTAGGGGAGCCGGAGCTCGGGATGAGGAAAAGGAGCCCCGTGCGGGATTAGGAAAAGCGCATTAACGGGAGCGGACGACGGCGGGAGGTCCCGCCGTCGTCCGCTGGTTCCGTTTTAGCGGGTGACTTCCTCGAAGGTGGCGCCCTGGGGCGCGTTGTGGTTGAGGCTCACCGTAAACGTGTTGGGACCGCTGCGGGTAACCGCGATGCCGCATTTTGCGGCCCTGGCCTGCGCGGAAAGGTCCCGCACGACCGTCTCGATGGTGCGGTCAATGGCTGACCGGTCCCAGATTTTCAGCGTCACGGAGTCGGTGGTTTCGAACGTCATTGTCAGTACTTTCACTCATACAGCTGACGGCCCCAAGTCGTCATTGCAGGGGCCGCATCCTCGTCGGTGAGGATTGCTGGTTTGGGTAGCGTGGGAACGGATTCCCTTGCTTATGGTTCATGCCGGCCAGCGGCGTTCGCAACTTATTTGGCCCAACTGTGACCGATTACACCTTCTGCGCTAGTCCGTGCGGCCGAAGTTGTTCCTGTTCACGCCGTTTTGTTTTTCGGGAGCGAGAGCGTAGAAGGGCGTGAACCCGACCCTGGTTCCGGGGGAAATATCGGAGCGGATGACGGACGCGGCCTCCAGCGCCGCAAGGTGATACCTGACGCAGTCCCGCGAGGAAGCGATGCCTGCGCTGATGTCGGCCACCTTGCTGGCACCGTTGCTGGCAAGGTATTCGACGATTTGTGTTCTGATCGGTCTGCGTCGCACTTTTTCCCCGCGACGGGTGCGTTGCCCAGTCAGCGGTCTCTGGAGCTCAAAGTCAGCGGTCATTTCCATGGCCTTTCATCCGGGTGAGGGTTTATCGGGCTGGTTATTTGAGGTTGGGCCGGTGGCCCGGTCAGTGCATCGACACGGTCTCGCGCTGCCTGCTGTCAGCGTCGGTTTCTGCGTCCCGGGCTACCTCGTCCGGGGCGGCAGCGGCGGGCGTGGGCTCGGCCAGTGCAGCCGGCAGAAGGCCGGACGCTTTGTCATGGTTCCGCCCGATGACAGCCGTGGCGATGGCATTTCCCAGGATGTTGGTGGCGGTTCGCCCCATGTCCAGGAGCTGGTCGATGACCAGCAGGACGCCAATACCGGCCGCCGGAATGCCGAAGGCGGGGACGACGGCTGCCACGACTACGAGCGAACCGCGGGGAACGCCGGCCATGCCCTTGCTGCTGAGGAGCAGCATGGCGGTCATCGCGATCTGCTGGCCGAGGTCCATGTCGATGCCGTAGGCGTTGATGAGGAAGACGGAGGCGAACGTCATGTACATCATGGAACCGTCAACGTTGAAGGAGTAGCCCAGGGGCAGCACGAAACCGGTGGTGCGTTTCTCGATGCCGAACCGGGTCAGGCCCTCGATGAGCTTGGGCAGGGCCGCTTCGCTGCTGGAGGTGGCGAAAGCGATGACCATGGGTTCACGCACGATCCGGACCAGGCGGAATGCCGCCCGTCCGAGGAAAGCTGTGGCGACGGCGATCATGAGCACCCACAGAACCGAAAGGGAGACATAGAACCCGCCGATGAACGAGGCGTAGGTGGAAAAAGCATCGAGGCCCTGGGCCGTGAAGGCGGCTGCGATGCCGGCGAAGACGCCCACGGGTGCTGCCAGCATCACGTACCCGGTGACCTTGAGCATGACGCCCATGAGTTCATCGACGGCCTCCGCGATGGAGGAGCGGCCCTTCTTGCGAAGATTCAGCAGGGCGATGCCGAAGAGCGCGCCGAAGACGAGGATCTGAAGGGGGTTGTTGGCCGTCAGGGCGGCGAAAACGCTGGTGGGGATGATGTGGGTGATGAACTCCGCATAATCGAGCGGCTTCGATTCAATCCCCGCATCACCACCCGGGACCAGGTGCAGGCCGGCACCCACATTGAGCAGATGCGCGGTGATGAAGCCGAAGGCGCCCACCAGGGCGGAGGCGGACAGGAACCAGACCATCGAGCGGCCGAAGAGTTTCCCCACACCCGCTGATTTGGCAGCTCCCGCGATGCCGGAAACAAGGGTGGCAAAGATCAGTGGAGCGATGATCATCTTGATCAGGTTCAGGAACATGTGCGTCACGGTGTCCAGGACCGTGACGACTGATCCGCGGGCGTCCTGCGGGAGCAGCCAGTGGAACAGCAGCCCGCTGAGTATTCCGAACAGGAGCGCTGCCAGAATCCACATCGTTGATTTGTTTTTCATGTCCATCCTTGGGTAGATGCCGGGAAGTCAGGCCCGGGGGTGGAACGGTCCTCGTCGTTGAGGGCCGCTTTTCTGTCATGGGGAAGGGAATGCGGGCACGTCCATGTGCCCCTGGTCCCTTGCACGGGTGGGGTTGGATGCGGTGGGAGGTGCTGGGCCCACGACCGCCGGGTTCCCTGACCGGGCTTGCGAGGTTAGGGGGCGGTTGGGGACTATTTGGTGAGGTTTGCCAGGCGTTGGGGGCTGAGGAGTTCCTGGAGTTGGGTGTGGGTGAGGAGTCCGTGTTCGAGGACGAGTTCGGCGACGCCTTTGCCGGTGGTGAGTGCTTCTTGGGCGATGGCGGTGGCGGTGGTGTAG
>DATCNU010000001.1:0-1910 GCA_036565085.1 Arthrobacter sp. | reverse complement strand
GGGGAGGGCTGGTGGAAGCTCGTTGCCCTCCAGGAGGACCTGGTGGCCAGTACGCCGGACGCCATTGTGTGGGTTGACGACCAGCTCAGGTATGAAGACGAGGCACTGGTGTGGGCCGGATTCCTGGGCCCACGCATCCTCACAGTGTCACCTGATCCCCGCCGGGGAATCTCTCCCGCCGAGCTGGCCGCCGTCAGTGCGTTTGTCACGAAGCAGCTGTTTTGACCTTATGCCCTGGACGCGTACGATCGATAAGGTTTCAAGCCGGGTCTGTTAACACCGCAGCCCATTCCACGTGAACTGCACGTGAATTATGCTGTGCAGGGCAGGTGGGGGTAAAGGAACTGCTGAACGTCGACTCTGCAGATTGGGCAACAGGTGGACATCACCTTCATGGTGGCGCTGGTCATCGCACTGGCATTATTTTTCGACTTCACAAACGGCTTCCACGACACCGCCAACGCGATGGCCACGCCCATCGCCACCGGCGCCATCAAACCGAAGACCGCTGTGACTCTCGCCGCAATCCTGAACCTGGTGGGCGCCTTCCTGTCAACGGAAGTGGCCAAGACCGTCTCCGGCGGCATCATCAGGGAAGGCTCCGACGGAGTCCAGATCACGCCGGACATCATCTTCGCCGGCCTGATGGGTGCCATCCTCTGGAACATGATCACCTGGCTCAAGGGCGTGCCGTCCAGTTCATCCCATGCCCTCTTCGGCGGGTTGATCGGCGCAGCCATTGCGGGGATCGGCTTCAATTCCGTAAATCTTGAAACCCTGGTCCAGAAGGTCATCCTGCCCGCCGTCTTCGCCCCGCTCATTGCAGGAATTGTGGCCTACCTCTGCACCAGGCTGGCCTATGCGCTCACGGCCCGGCACGATCCCGAAACCGGCAGCAAGCTGACCCAGAAGCGCGGCGGATTCCGCACCGGCCAGATCTTCACGTCCAGTCTCGTGGCGCTGGCCCACGGAACCAACGACGCACAGAAGACCATGGGCATCATCACCCTGGTGCTGATTTCCGCCGGAACGCAGGCCCCAGGCTCGGGCCCGCAGATCTGGGTCATCGGGGCGTGCGCCCTTGCCATCGCCGTCGGCACCTACGCAGGCGGCTGGCGCATCATCCGGACCATGGGTTCCGGACTCACCGAGGTCAAGCCTGCCCAGGGTTTCGCGGCCGAGACGAGCACCGCGTCAGCCATCCTGGCGTCCTCCCACCTGGGTTTCGCCCTCTCCACAACGCAGGTGGCGTCCGGCTCCGTCATCGGCTCCGGCATGGGCCGTAAGGGAACCACGGTCCGCTGGAACATGGTGGGCAAGATCGCCCTCGGCTGGCTGTTCACCCTTCCCGCCGCCGGCATTGTGGGCGCGCTGACCGCGCTGCTCGTCAAGACCGGCGTCGTCGGAGTGGTGATTGCCGCCGTCGCCGGCACCGCCGCGGTGCTGTTGATGTTCTTCTATTCCCGCAAGTCGGCTGTGGGCCACCACAACGCCGTGGAAGTCGAAGAAGCGGGGCAGGCCGTCCGCTTCGCCAAGAAGAAAGCCCTCGCCCGGGCCCACGCCAAGGCGAACCAGGAGAAGGATACTCAGCGATGAAGTGGTTGGAACTCTTGAGTGTGGCCGGTGCAACCCTGGTGGCCGCGGTGACCGTTGTGGTCCTCTATGCGCTGGGCGTGCGGCTGACGGCCATCGCCGGTGACGCCCGGCAGGCTTCACCGAAGCTCAAACGGTCGCTGGCCTACAGCTGCTTTGGCCTCTGCGGCGTCGCTGTGCTGTTCGGGCTTTACCTGATCATCCCGTACTTCAGCAAGCCTTAAGCGCGTCACCGGCCGCAGGGATACTCTGGTTCCATGTCCAGGATC
This sequence comes from Arthrobacter sp., assembly GCA_036565085.1. GTDB lineage: Bacteria > Actinomycetota > Actinomycetes > Actinomycetales > Micrococcaceae > Arthrobacter. Next base: position 48 of record DATCNU010000001.1, on the reverse strand, counting down.
CAGTATTTTGTCGCGGCCTCCATCGACGGATTCATCGCCACCACCAAG